>NZ_DASXJS010000023.1:0-31250 GCF_036497245.1 Actinomycetospora sp.
GGTGTTCTCCCACGAGCTGACCTGGATGCTGCTGCACCAGTACTTCAGCTTCAACTCGCCGGTCTGGTTCAACGTCGGCACGGCCTCGCCGCAGCAGGTGAGCGCCTGCTTCATCCTCTCCGTGGACGACACCATGGAGTCGATCCTGAACTGGTACCGCGAGGAGGGCCTGATCTTCAAGGGCGGCTCCGGTGCCGGCCTGAACCTCTCGCGCATCCGCTCGTCGAAGGAACTGCTGTCCTCCGGCGGCACCGCCTCCGGGCCGGTGTCGTTCATGCGCGGCGCCGACGCGTCCGCCGGGACGATCAAGTCGGGCGGCGCCACGCGGCGCGCGGCCAAGATGGTCGTGCTCGACGTCGACCACCCGGACGTCGCCGAGTTCATCGAGACCAAGCGCCAGGAGGAGCGGAAGATCCGCGTTCTGCGCGACAACGGGTTCGACATGGACCTCGGCGGCGCGGACATCGCCTCGGTCCAGTACCAGAACGCGAACAACTCGGTGCGCGTCTCCGACGAGTTCATGCGCGCCGTCCAGTCCGGCAGCGAGTTCGGCATGCGCGCCCGCATGACCGGTGAGGTCATCGACACCGTCGACGCGAAGGGCCTCTTCCGCAAGATGGCCGAGGCGGCCTGGGAGTGCGCCGACCCGGGCCTGCAGTACGACGACACGATCAACGACTGGCACACCTCGCCGGAGTCCGGGCGCATCACCGCGTCCAACCCCTGCTCGGAGTACCTGCACCTGGACAACTCCAGCTGCAACCTCGCGTCGCTCAACCTCATGAAGTTCCTGGGCGACGACGGCCGGTTCGACGTCGAGGGCTTCGTGCGCTCGGTCGAGCTGGTCATCACCGCGATGGACATCTCGATCAGCTTCGCGGACTTCCCGACCCAGTCGATCGGCGACACCACGCGGGCGTTCCGCCAGCTCGGGATCGGCTACGCGAACCTCGGGGCGCTGCTCATGGCGACCGGCCACGCGTACGACTCGGCGGGCGGGCAGGCGCTGGCCGCCGGGATCACCTCGCTCATGACCGGGACCGCCTACCGCCGCTCGGCCGAGCTCGCCGGGGCGGTGGCGCCCTACCACGGCTACGCCCGCAACGCCGACGCCCACCGCCGGGTCATGCGCAAGCACGCCGCGGCGAACGACGCGATCCGCACGCTGCACCGCGAGGACTCCCGCATCCGCGACGCGGCCACCGAGCAGTGGCAGACCGGCCTCGAGATCGGCGCCCGTCACGGGTGGCGCAACGCGCAGGCCAGCGTGCTCGCCCCCACCGGCACCATCGGCTTCATGATGGACTGCGACACCACCGGGGTGGAGCCGGACTTCTCGCTGGTCAAGTTCAAGAAGCTGGTCGGCGGCGGCTCGATGCAGATCGTCAACCAGACCGTCCCGAAGGCGCTCTCGTCGCTGGGCTACCAGGACGAGCAGGTCGAGGCGATCGTCGAGTTCATCGCCGAGCACGGGCACGTCATCGACGCCCCGGGCCTGCGCCCCGAGCACTACGAGGTCTTCGACTGCGCGATGGGGGCGCGTGCCATCGCCCCGATGGGCCACGTCCGCATGATGGCGGCGGTCCAGCCGTTCATCTCCGGCGCGATCTCGAAGACGGTCAACATGCCCGAGCGGGCGTCCGTCGAAGAGGTCGAGGAGATCTACTTCGAGTCCTGGAAGCTTGGGCTCAAGGCGCTCGCGATCTACCGCGACAACTGCAAGGTCGGGCAGCCGCTGTCCACCGGGAAGTCGGGCAGCACGTCGTCGGCGTCGACCGCGGAGGCCGCCGTCACCGAGCACCGCCCGGTCCGCAAGCGGCTGCCGAAGAAGCGCCCGAGCGAGACGGTGTCGTTCGCGGTCGCCGGTGCCGAGGGCTACATGACGGCGGGCTCGTACCCCGACGCCGGTCTCGGCGAGATCTTCGTCAAGATGTCCAAGCAGGGCTCGACGCTCGCCGGCGTCATGGACGCGTTCTCGATGGCCATCTCCATAGCGCTGCAGTACGGCGTGCCGCTGGAGACCTACGTGTCGAAGTTCGTGAACATGCGCTTCGAGCCGGCCGGCATGACCGACGACCCGGACGTGCGGATGGCGTCGAGCATCGTCGACTACCTGTTCCGTCGGATCGCGCTGGATCATCTGCCCTACGAGAAGCGTGCCCAGCTGGGCATCTTCTCGGCCGACGAGCGGACCGCCCAGGTCGCGGCGGACTACGGCTCGGCCGACGCCCCGGAGGTCGAGAACCTGCGCTCCACGGTCGACGCCGCTCCGGCGGCGGCCGCGAGGGAGGAGGCCGGGTCCCGCAGGGCGGACATCTCGGTCGGCAGCTCGACCGAGCTCCTCGAGCTGCAGCAGGGCAAGGCGGCCGACGCGCCGCTGTGCCTGACCTGCGGCACGAAGATGCGTCCAGCCGGCTCCTGCTACGTCTGCGAGGGCTGCGGTTCGACCAGCGGTTGCAGCTGAGAACGGGTGGGGTCGGCGTCGCCGACCCCACCCCGGGCACGGCCGATCGGGACAGCTGTCCGCCTATCCTGTGATCACGGTCATACGCGTCTACCTTCCGCAATGACGCGCACCACGATCGACTCGAGCAGAGGGTCGGCAGGGTGCGTGGTCAGCACGAGGGAGTCGACGACATGCCTGACGACAGCACGAGCACCGAGGGCGGGCCGGTGTTCCGTCTCATCTATCGCAGTCGGTTGACGATCCCCGCGGACGATCTCAAGGTCGAGCTGGCGAAGATCCTGACCACAGCTCGGACGAAGAACCCGGAGCACGGAATCACCGGGGCGTTGGTCGTGTGGGGGGACAACGTCGTCCAGACCCTGGAAGGGGAGGAGGGCGTCGTCCGCGCTCTCTACGACACGATCCATCAGGATCCGCGCCACGAGCAGGTCGAGGTCGTCGACACGAACGCGGGTGTCGGACGGACCTTCGGGCGATGGTCGATGGCCCGGATCTCCGAGGACGACGAGGCCGACATCCCGCTCGGCGGGGACCAGTGGGAGGGCGCCGTCGACGTCAGCGTTCCCCGGCTGACCACGCCCGAGGAGGACGTGATCATCGCTTCGATGCGTGACCGGGTGCGTGGCGCCCCGGCCTGATCCGACGCGCGTCCGTGACCGCACCCGGCTGCTCTTGCCGGGTGTGGTGACGGGTCGCTCAGGAGCCCCCGCCGGCCGGGAGGGCCTCGACCACGACGACGACGTTCTGGTCCGGGTCGCGCAGCATGAACATCAGCGGCGCGCCGGGCGTCCGCATGGGCTCGGGCTCGAGGTCGATCCCGCCGATCGCCGACAGCCGGCGGTGCTCCCCGACGACGTCGGTCGTCTCGACGCCGATCGAGGTGCCGCCCGGCTCGTCGAACATCGACGGGTTCAGCGCGAGGCGGGCCACCGACCCGGGCGGTGCCACCTCCACCCACCGGTTCTCGCCGTTCTCGCCGAACGACATGTCGCCCCGGACCTCCCAACCGAGGCGGTCCCGGTAGAAGGCGATCGAGGCGTCCACGTCGGACACGGTGAACATGACGACGCCGATGTTGTTGACGGTGGTCGGCGTGTCGGTCGGGGTGGTCATGAGCTGCTCCGGGGCTCGGGAACCGGTCGGGATGTCCGGATCGGAATGCCGCAGTACGCTAGTGGGACGCCAGGATCCCCATCAAGGACCGTCCGGGTCCGCTCCATGGCGGCCCCTGCCGGAGCCCACCCCACCCGCAAGATCAGGAGCACTGGGCGCAGGTTCGGCGGGCTCGTGACCTGCGCAATGTGCCCCTGGCGGGAACGAGCAAGGACTCCGGACGGGACGTCAAGCGTCCCGGCGCCGCATCCGCACGACGGTGACGCCGAGTCCGATCGCGATGTAGACGAGCGCGCGGACCGTGGACGACGCCAGGCCGTCGAGCGGCAGGGGATCGCGGAGCACGTCGGTGCCCGCGGTGAACCCGGTGGTCAGCAGCAGCGGCTGCAGCCACTCCAGTGAGGGGATCGCGGAGAGCACCCCGAACACGATGAGCCCGCCGAGGACCGAGGCGAGCACGACGAGCGGGTGCTCGGTGAGTGTCGAGATCGCCAGCGCCACCGCCCCGATCGCGAGCAGCTGCCCGACCGTCCACACCGCGACCAGCGCGATCCGTCCCAGCGCCTCGCCCACACCGAGCGACGTGCCCGAGAGCGTCACGAGCGTGCCTTGGGCGCCGCCGACCACGACGGTGCCGGCCACCATCCCGACCACCGCGATGAGCAGCACCGCGAGCACGGCGACCGTCACCACCCCGGCGGACTTCATGACGATCAGCCGCATCCGCCCGACCGGGGCGAGCAGCAGCCCGCGCAGCGTGCCGGTCGCGGCCTCGCCCGCGACCGCGTCGGCGGCGGCGCTCGCGACGGCCAGTGGCAGGAGCAGCGCCAGCGACAGCCCGAGGGCGACGACGGGCAGCACGAACCCGTTGCCGGCGACCTGGGCGACGAGGCCGGGACCGCGCCCGGACGACGGCCCGCCCGTCGTCGCGATCCCGATCGCGATCGCCAGCGGCACGAGGGCGAGCAGCCCCAGCACGACCAGCGTCCGCGGTCGGCGCAGCACCCACCGCAGCTCCGCGCCGAGCAGGCGTCCCAGGGGCGCCGAGGTGCGGGTGGCCGCACGGCCGGTCGCGGTGGGGCTCACGGCGGTGGTCACGCGTCCTCCTCGGTCAGGCGGGCGAACAGTTCCTCGAGGTGGGCCCGGCGCCGGTGCACTTCCCACACCCCGACCCCGGCGCGCACCAGCGTCGCGACGACCTCCGGCGGCTCCAGCGGCCCCGAGGGGACCACCACCCCGCCGTCGCGCAGATAGGCGCCGCCGCCCTCGCCCCGCAGGGCGTCGAGGGCCGCGTCGGGATCGTCGGTGGTGACGACCAGCTCGCCGGCGCCGGCGTCGAGCAGGCCGGACAGCTCACCGGAGACGAGCAGCGAGCCCCGCTGCAGGACCGCGACGTGGGTGCACACCGCCTCCACCTCGGCGAGGAGGTGGGAGGAGAGCAGCACCGTGGTGCCGGCGTCGTGCAGTTCGGCGATGACCCGGCGGACGTCGCGGGTGCCCGCCGGGTCGAGGCCGTTGGTGGGCTCGTCGAGCACCACGAGCCGCCGCGGTACGAGCAGTGCGGCGGCCAGACCGAGACGCTGCTTCATCCCGAGCGAGTAACCCCGGTAGCGGCGTCGGGCGGCGTTGTCTCCCCCCGTCGCTCCGCTCGCCCCACCGGCGAGCCCCACCCGCTCCAGCGCCGCGTCGACGGGCGTCCGCAGATCACCGTCGAGCCGAGGTTCGGTGGCCGCCGCCCGGAGCAGGTTGTCCCGCCCCGAGAGGAACGGGTGGAACCCCGGTCCCTCGACGAGGGCACCGACGTCGGGCAGGGCGGCCGGGAGGTCGTCCCCGGTTCGGCCGAGCAGTTCGACGCTTCCCGCGGTGGGGCGGGTCAGCCCGAGCAGCATCCGGATCAGCGTGGTCTTCCCGGACCCGTTCGGCCCGAGCATCCCGACGATCGCGCCGGAAGGCAGGTCCAGGTCGACCCCGTCGACGGCCACGACCGACCCGAACGTCTTGCGCAGGCCCCGCGCCCGGGCGGCGGGGGTCGGCTCGTCGTCGGGGGCGTCGGGGGACGGCACGTGCTCGAGCGTCCCAGGTGCCGCGGTCACCGGCCGAGCGCCTCGGAGAGGACCTGCTCCGGCACGGCCCCGGCGGCGATGCGACCGTCGTCGGTGACGATCGCGGTCGCGACGGCGGTGGTGATCAGGTGTCCCTGGCCCCACGGTCCGCTGACGGGGCTGCCGAGGGCGGAGAGGTCGGGAGCATTCCCCGGCCGGTCCGGCTGACCCGGCTGGCCGGGCTGGTTCGGCGGGGTCGCGGGTCGCTGCGCGATCACGACGCGGTCCCAGCCGTCGCCGACGGTGCGGGGTGCCTGGGCCCCGGCGGGCGGGCCGCCGTGGTCACCGCGCTGGCCGCGGGCGGGGGCGTCCTTGACGGTCGTCCCGGGCGGCGGCGTGAAGGTGAACAGCGACGGGTCCTGCGGGCCGAAGGTGAGGTCGGAGAAGCCGACCGTCAGCGCCGGCTGCGGTGCGCCGGTCGCGAGCACCGTGAGCTGGAGCGGGAGGCGCTTCTCGGCGTCGACGGACACGCGGACCTCGCGCAGCAGGGTTCGCTCGCTCGGCGCGGGGGTGAGCACGAGCTGGTACGCGGGCCGGCCCGCGACCTCGGCGGTGCCGTCGACGGAGACCGTGCTCGTCTTGCGCAGGTCGGCGATCATCGCGGTCGCCGCGCCCGCCGGGTCGGTCTGCGGGTCGATCCCGCCGGGGAGGTCGGGCCGCGCCTGCGGGGTCGCCGGGTGCGCCGGGGCCTTCGTGGCGGTGCGGTCGGACGAGTCGTAGGACCAGCGCGTCGTGCCGTCCGAGACGAGCGTGCGCTCGCCGTCGGGGGAGGGCAGCGCCACCCGGCCCTTCCCGTCGCCGTTCGACCACACCCGGACCGTCGACGAGCCGTTCCCCAGCTGCGGCGCCTGCGGGATCGCGGGCAGACCGAGCTCGTTGTCGACGGTGACGGTGCCGTTCATCGGGCCGGGCTTCGCGGTGATCACCGAGGCGACGAGGTCCTCGGGGCTCACCGGTGGCAGCTGCGGTGCCGCGGCCGCACCCGGCGCGACGGCCACCCCGATCGCGATCGCGCCCGCCGCCACGGCGCCCACCAACCCTGCGCCCCACCGCTGTCTCCTGCTCATGGGCTCCATCCTGAGCGGCGCTTCCTGAGACACCCACAGCCTCCGGTCGGCGTCCCTTGATCACCGGGCACCTATCGGTCTCGACGGGCGCACCCGGACCGATACGCACCCGGTGATCATGGCAAGGAGGGCAGGGACGACCCGTCGTCGCTGAGACCGTCACAGGGAACACGGCGCTACCTTCGGTGACGTGCCCCGCGTGCTGGTCGTCGACGACGAGCCGGGTGTGCGCGCGGCACTGACCCGCGGGCTGGGCGCGGAGGGCATGGAGGTCGTCGCGGTCGGCGACGGCGCGGCCGGCCTCGCGCACGCCGAGACCGGCGCGTTCGACGCCGTCGTGCTCGACATCGTCCTGCCCGGCCTGTCCGGCTACCGCGTCCTCGAGCGGTTGCGCGCGGGCGGCGTCGAGACCCCCGTGCTGCTGCTGTCCGCGAAGGACGGGGAGGTCGACCAGGCGGACGGGCTCGACCTCGGCGCCGACGGCTACCTCGTGAAACCGTTCTCGTTCGTCGTGCTGGTCGCCCAGCTCCGTGCGCTGCTGCGTCGCCGCGGACCGGCGCCCGCGCGGGTGGTGCTGGGCGCGCTGACCGTCGACCCGGGCGCGGGAACCTCGAGCTGGGAGGGCCGCGAGATCGAACTGTCCAACCGGGAGACCGGCGTGCTCCACGCCCTCGCGACGCGGCCGGGCGAGACGGTCACCAAGGACGAGCTGCTCACCGCGGTGTGGGGCGAGGGCGCGGCGGCGCGCAACGTCGTCGAGGTCTACGTCGGCTACCTGCGCCGCAAGCTCGCGGCGGCCGGCGCGGGGGACCTCGTCACCACGGTCCGAGGGCGCGGGTACCGCCTCGACCCCCGGTCATGAGCGCCTCCTGTCCTCGTGGTGGAGGGGGCGGGTTGCGCCGCTGGTGGACCCGGCGGGGGCTGCGGACGCGGATCACGCTGGTGGTCGCGCTCGTGGCCGTCGTCGTGCTGGTCGCGCTCGCCCGGCTCGGGGCGGGCCTGCTGCTCAGCGCGGTGGTCGCGGCGGGGGACGGCGAGCTGCGGGAGCGCGCAGCCATCGGGTCCGCTGCGGTCACAGCGGGAACGCCCGCCCCGCCCGGCGTGCGCGTTGTGGACGTCGCGGGCGCCCCGACCGACGGCCGGGGTCCGGTCCCGCTCGACCCGGCCGCGGTGCACAGCCTCGCCGCGGGCGTGCCGGTGACCGTCGGTGGTCCCGGTGGGCTCAGCCGGTGGGTGGCGGTGCCGGTGACGCTGCCCGACGGGTCGCCACGGCTGGTGCTCGCCGCCCGGGACCTGCTCGCCGCGGTGGTCCTGCTGCGCGACGCCGCCGGCTGGTTCCTCCCCGGCGTGCTGGTCGCGGCGGCGGCGCTCACCGGGGCCGCGTGGATCGCGACCCGCGCGGCACTGCGGCCCGTCGACCGGATGCGGGCGGCCGCCGCGAGGACCGGCACGGGGGAGCGGCTGCCCGTGCCGGTCGCCGCCGACGAGCTGTCGGCCCTCGCCGTCGAGATCAACGCCCTGCTCGCCCGGCGTGACGACGCCGTCGACCGGCTCCGGCGCTTCTCCGACGACGCGGCCCACGAGCTTCGCTCGCCGATCGCGTCGCTGCGGGCGCAGGCCGAGGTCGCGGTCGCCCACCCGTCACCGGGCTCCTCGCAGGAGGACCGTGAGGCCTGGCGCACCGTCGCGCGCGACGCCGAGCGGCTCTCCGACTTGGTAGCGGACCTCCTCGCGCTCGCCCGCGCCGAGGGCGCCACGCCGGGCGGGCCCACACCCGTGGACCTGGCGACGGCGGTCGGCGAGGCCCTCGCCCGCTCGCCCGAGGACTGCGGACCCGACCACGCCGTCGCGACCACGGTCTGGGCCCCGGTCCCGGTGCGTGCCGCCGCGACCGAGGCCGAGGTGGGGCTGGTGCTGGACAACCTGCTCGCCAACGCCCGCCGTCACGCCCGCTCCGTGGTGCACGTGTCGGCCGTGCCGGCCGGGCGGTGGGTGCGGCTGCTCGTCGACGACGACGGCCCCGGCATCCCGCCCGCCGACCGCGAGCGCGTGTTCGACCGCTTCACCCGGCTCGACGCCACCACCGGCGCGTCCGGCGCGGGCCTCGGCCTGGCGCTCGTCGCGCGGCTCGTCGAGGGGCGCGGCGGGACGGTGCGCGCCGGTCGGTCCCCCGACGGCGGCGCGCGCCTGACGGTGCGATGGCCGGCGGCCACCCCTGGCGGCCCGGCCTAGGCTCGGCCTGTGCGCGCGACGATGGACCCGGCGACCGCCGTGCGCCGCCTCGTCCCGCCGGAACGCCTCGCGAGCCGGGTGACCGCCCTCGACGACGCGTTCGTCATCGGCCACTTCGGGCTCGCGGTCGAGGAGCCGGACCGTCCCGTCGTCGTCGACGGCCTCGTCGCGCGGGCGGTGCACCTGACCCCGGCCGACGTCCGCGCCCTCCCGGCCCACCGGGTGGAGTCGGTGCACGAGTGCTTCGGCAACCCCCTCGAGCCCGGGGTCCCGGTGCGGCGGGTGGCGAACCTCGTGTGGACCGGCGCCCGCCTCGGCGACGTCCTCGCGCTCGCCGCGCCGTTGGAGGAGGCGGACTCGGTGTGGGCGCGAGGCGCCGACCACGGCGAGTTCGGCGGGATCGCCGCCGACGACTACCTCAAGGACCTCCCGCTCGGCGAGGTCCTGGACCGGGCACTGGTGGCGTACGCGGTCAACGACGCCCCGCTCCCGACCGGGCGCGGCGGCCCACTGCGCCTCGTCGTGCCCGGCTACTTCGGCACCAACAGCGTCAAGTGGCTGACCCGCCTGACGCTCGCGGACCGCCGCCCCGAGCACCTGTTCACCACCCGGCTCTACCTGCGCCCGGGTCCCGACGGGGAGCCGGTGCCGGTCCGGGCGCTCGACGTGAACTGCGCGATCACCTCCCCCGCCGAGGGCGCCGTCGTCGCGAGCGCCGACGGGGTCGTCGCGAGCGCCGACGGGGTCGTCGTCACCGGCTGGGCGTGGAGCGTCGAGGAGGTGACGGCGGTGCGGGTGACCGTCGACGGGACGTCCACGGCGGTCGACCTCGACCCCCGGACGACGGACGCGCCGGCGTGGCAGGGCTTCCGGGCACGGGTCCCGCTCGGGCCGGGTGAGCACGTGATCGCCGCGTCCGCGACCGACGCCGCCGGGCGGGTCCAGCCCGACGCCGCTGCGCGGAACGCGGCGCACGTGGTCACCGTGCGGGTGCCCGGCACCGGGTACTGACTCCCGTCACCCGTCGATCAGCACCGCCAGGCCGTCGAGCACGCGCGCGAGCCCGAACCGCCACGCGTGGTCCGGGTGCCGGGCCGCGCCGACCGGGTGGACCGGGGGGACACAATGGCGTCGTGAGCACGACGATCGTCCTCCGTGAGGCCCATCCCGACGTCGAGCCGGGCCTCGGCGCACTGCGCGGCTACCTGCACGACGTCATCAGTCGCATGCACGGCAGGCCGGCCGCCGAGGACGAGGTCGCCGCGTTCGGCGACGAGAACTCGAGCGACGGGCTCGTCGCGCCGGACGGGACGTTCCTGGTCGCCGTCGAGGACGACGGGGCCGCCGTCGGCTGCGTCGGGCTGCGCTGGCGCGGACCCGGCGTGCCGGAGGACGCCGCCGAGATCAAGCGGATGTGGAGCTCGCACGAGGTGCGCGGGCTCGGCGTCGGGAAGCTCCTGCTCGACGAGGTCGTGCGCCTCACCCGTGAGGCCGGGCTCGCGCGGCTGGTGCTCGACTCGCGCGCCGACCTGGTCGAGGCCCGCACGCTCTACGAGCGGGCCGGGTTCGTCGAGGTCGAGGCCTACAACGACAACCCCCACGCCCAGGTCTGGTACGCGCTGGACCTGACGTGACGCCGGACCTCTCGTGAGGCTCGGCCGCGTCACCGCCACCCGCTATGTCACGCCGCTGCGCGAGGGCGGATCCCTGCCCGGAGTCGTCGAGGCCGACGACCTCGGCACCTACGTCGTCAAGTTCACCGGCGCGGGTCAGGGCGTGAAGGCGCTCGTCGCGGAGGTCGTGGCCGGCGAGCTGGGGCGCACGCTGGGACTGCGGGTGCCCGAGCTCGTCGTCGTCGACCTGGACCCGGTCGTCGCCCGGGCCGAACCCGACTGGGAGGTCCAGGAACTGCTCGCGCGCTCCGGCGGCCCGAACCTCGGGATGGACTTTCTGCCCGGGGCGATCGGGTTCGATCCGGTGGCGCACGCGGTGGACCCCGACGAGGCCGCGCGCGTGCTGTGGTTCGACGCGCTCGTCGAGAACGTGGACCGCTCCTGGCGCAACCCGAACCTGCTGCGCTGGCCGACCTCCTTCCCCCGTCGCTCCGCGCGCCCCTCGAGCCGGCTGTGGTGCATCGACCACGGCGCCTGCCTCTACTTCCACCACTCCTGGGCGCGGGCGCACGGCGTCGTCGGGCGGGCCTACGACACCGCCGACCACGTGCTCGCACCGTTCACGACGGCGCCGTCGCGGGCGGCGGCCGACCACGCGCTCGCACCGATGGTGACGCGCCCGGTGCTCGAGTCGGTGGTCGCGGCAGTGCCCGAGGAGTGGCTCGCCGAGGACCCGTTCTTCTCATCGGTGGCCGCGGCGCGGACGGCCTACGTGGAGCACCTGTTGGCACGGCTGGCGGATCGGACGTGGGCGCCGTGAACGCCGCCCCGAAGAACACCTACGAGTGGGCGGCGCTGCGGGTCGTGCCCCGGGTCGACCGCGGCGAGTGCGTGAACGTCGGCGTGCTCCTCTACTGCCGCCACGAGGTGCACCTGACGATCCGGCTGGCGCTGGACACCGTGCGGCTCGCGGCGCTCGCACCGGACCTCGACGTCGAGGAGGTCGCGACCGCGGTGCACGCCTGGGAGCGCACGGTGGCGGGGGAGGGCCCGGCCGGCGTGCTCTCGGCCGGCGAGCGCTTCCGGTGGCTCACCGCGCCGCGGTCGACCGTGGTGCAGCCCGGACCCGTGCACACCGGGCTGACCGACGACCCCGAGGACGAGGTCGACCGCCTGCTGGCCCGCCTGGTCTGAGGGCCGGGCTCACCCCACGCGGCGGCGGCAGAACTCCAGGACCAGCGCCCACTGGAAGGCCCGCTGCGCGTTGTCGGCCGCACCGCCGTGCCCGCCCTCGACGTTCTCGTAGTACTCCACCGGGTGCCCGTACTCCCGCAGCCGCGCGACGAACTTCCGCGCGTGCCCGGGGTGCACGCGGTCGTCGCGGGTCGAGGTCGTCACGAGGATCGCCGGGTACGACGGGTCCTCGGCCAGCTGCTGGTACGGCGAGTACCCGGAGATGAAGGCCCAGTCGTCGGGGTCGTCGGGGTCGCCGTACTCGGCCATCCACGATGCCCCCGCGAGCAGCAGGTGGAACCGCCGCATGTCCAGCAGCGGCACCATCACGACGACGGCCCCGAACAGCTCCGGGTACCGCGTGATCATCACGCCCATGAGCAGGCCGCCGTTGGAGCCGCCGTGGATCGCGAGCTGCGCCGGCGTCGTGATCCCGCGCGCGACGAGGTCCCGGGCCACGGCGGCGAAGTCCTCGTACGCGCGGTGCCGGTGCTCGCGCAGCGCCGAGGTGTGCCACTGGGGCCCGTACTCGCCGCCGCCGCGGATGTTCGCGACGACGTACGTGCCGCCGTCCCAGCCCTGCTCCGGGGACGCCTCGATCCAGCCGCGCCCCATCACCCCGGAGTAGGCGGGCGTCCGGGAGATCTCGAACCCCCCGTAGCCGGTCATCAGCACCGGGCCCGGCGTCGGGCGCTCCTTCCCGACGACGAAGTACGGCACCGTCGTGCCGTCGTCGGAGGTCGCGAAGAACTGCCGCGTCGTGACCCCCTCGGCGTCGAAGAACTCCGGCGCTGAGCGCAGCGTCTCCAGCGGCGCGTCCGCTGCGGCGGTGTCCCCGATCTCGGTGCGCACGAATGTCGACGGGCGGGTGAAGCCGTCGGTGTCGAGGAAGACCTCGTCGCTGTGGTCGGGGTCGACGCCCACCACGCCGAGCACGGAGAAGTCGTCCGCGGCGGGTAGCTCGCGCCGCGCCCACGCTCCGGGCGACGCGACCTCCGGCGCCGGTCGACCTCCCGTGGCCGGCGGCGTCAGCACCTCGAGGCGCGTCGCCACGTCCTCGAGCAGCGTGAGGATCAGGTGGTGCTGCGTCCACGCCCAGCCCGAGAGCGACCGGCTCGGCGTCGGCATGAAGAGCACGGTGGGTTCACGGCCGCCCGCGAGATAGTCCTCGACCCCGAACGCGAGCAGCGCGCCCGCCGGGTACTCGGTGCCCGCCACGGTCCACGGCGAACGGGTGCGCACCAGCAGCCACGCCCGCTCCATCTCGGTGTCCGCGTCGGGCGGAACGTCGAGGAGGAGCTGCGTGCCGTCCGGGCGCAGCACGAACTCCTCGGCGGTGTGGAAGTCGGGGCTGCGGCCGACGATGTCGCGCTCGAAGCCGACCGTGTGGTCGTGCCCGGCGAACGCGGACACGTCGGTCTCGGCCGCCTCGAAGACCACCGGGGCGTCCGTCACCGGCGTGCCCCGCGACCAGCGCCGCATCACCCGCGGGTAGCCCGACGTCGTCAGCGAGCCGGGGCCGAGGTCGGTCCCGACGAACACGGTGTCGTCGTCGATCCACGAGATCCGGCTCTTGGCCTCGGGTAGCGCGAACCCGGCTGCGGATCCGTCCTGGGGGGACTCCGGCACGAAGCGTTTCGCGTCCAGGTCGAACTCGCGCACGACGGTCGCGTCGGCGCCCCCGCGCGAGAGCTGCACCAGCGCGCGCGTGTAGTCCGGCCAGCGGGCCGCCGCACCGGCCCAGACCCAGTTCTCGTCCTCGTCGGTCGCGAGCGCGTCGACGTCGAGCAGCAGCTCCCAGTCCGGGTCGCCGGTGCGGTAGCTCTCCAGCGTGGTGCGTCGCCACAGCCCACGCGGGTGCTCGGCGTCCTGCCAGAAGTTGTAGAGCAGGTCCCCCCGACGGCGGGTGTAGGCGATGCGGTCGTCCGAGTCGAGGACGGCGCGCAGGCCGTCGCGCAGGGCCGTGAACCGCTCGCCGTCGGCGAGTGTCCCGAGGCTCTCGGCGTTGCGCTCGCGGACCCAGGACAGGGCCTCGTCGCCGGTGACGTCCTCCAGCCAGAGGTAGGGGTCGTCGGCGTCGTGCTCGGTGGTCGGGTCGGCCGGGGCGGGGGGAGCGGACTCGGTCACGTTCCCAGTCTGCCCGCCGCCGCGTGCCCTCGTCGCGGACCGGGCCGAGAGGGGGCCCACTCGATCAGTCGCCCTGGTGATGCGCCCTGCTCGCGCGCCGGGACATTCGGCTCAGCGGCCGTGGGCGACCCGGGCGACCTGCGTGCCATTGGTCCGTGGCGCGGGAGGCCCGTCGTCCGCCACCGTCCGACCGGCCCGGGGGCTGCCGCTTGCCCGGTCGGTCCTGCCGGTCCGCAGGAGGCTGCGCCATTCGGCGGGGCTCCAGTGCGCGGGCTTGGTGGTGGCGAGGAACTCGCGCAGCACCGTGAGGAACCGTTGCGGGTGGGAGTGGAACGGGAAGTGTCCTGCCCGCTCGAAGACCTCCAGGCGGCTCTCCGGCATCGCGGCGTGCGCGGTCCGGCCGTGCTCGACGGGGACGATCATGTCGTCGGCGCCCCACACCAGCAGGGTGGGCATGCCTGCGGTGAGGTAGCAGCGGTCGAGCATCGTCACCACCTGCCCGCGCCAGTCCACCACCGCGCGCAGCGTCCGCAGGAACGCGGACCGGCTGGTGGCGTCGGGCAGCGCGTCGACGAGTCGGACGAAGTCCTCGGCGTCCCGACCGAGGCCGGTGTCGAGCTGCTGGGCGAGCTGCAGGACGAGCTCGGTCTGGAACCGCACACCCGGCCAGCCCAGGACCGGGAGCAGGAGGTCGGCGAAGGGCAGCGACGCGGCCCGCAGCGCGGGGCTCACTCCCTGGGAGACGCCACCCGCGCCGACGAGCACGAGCCGCTCGGTGCGCTCCGGGTACTGGTAGGCGAACTGCATCGCCACCCCGCCGCCGAGGGAGTGCCCGACGAGGCTCGCGCGGTCGATGTCGAGGACCGAGAGCAGGTCGCGCATCCCGTTGGCGTAGGCGCCGATCGAGTAGTCGCCGCGGGGCTTGTCGGAACCGCCGTGGCCGAGGAGGTCGGGGGCGAGCACGGTGTGGTCACGCGCCAGCTCGTCGAGGACGGGGCCCCAGGTCGACGAGTCGTCGCCGATCCCGTGGATCAGCAGCAGGACCGGGCCGGAGCCCGCCATCCGGAACGCTCGTCGGTATCCGTGCACCGTGCGGTACTGCAGTGCCCAGCGCTCACCGGCCACGCTGCGCAGCACCGGCCCGGGGGCCGGTGGACCTCCCCGTCCCGGACGCACGGGACCGAGCAGGGCGTAGGTCGCCCGGAGCAGTCCCAGCACTTCTGGCTCCTCTCGATCTTCCGGGTGCCCGCGGATT
This sequence comes from Actinomycetospora sp., assembly GCF_036497245.1. Lineage (GTDB taxonomy): Bacteria > Actinomycetota > Actinomycetes > Mycobacteriales > Pseudonocardiaceae > Actinomycetospora. The sequence goes on from NZ_DASXJS010000023.1 coordinate 15,210, forward strand.
GCGGACAACCGGAAGATCGAGCCTAGGAGCGCCATGTGACGTCCGGTGACGGGGAGGTTTCGCGGATGTGGCGGAGCGACCGGCGGTCACGAGGTCTCGGTGACCGGCCCCTCGGACCCGTCGTCCTCGGCGACCTCGGTCTCCGACGCGGGGGTGTCGACCTCCGCGAGCAGCAGGTAGAGCCGGCGCCGGGCCTCGTCGAGGATGCTCGTCGCCTGCGTGACCTGCTCGGACGTGCCGACCTGGGCGATCTGGGCGACCGCGCCGGCCAGCCCTCGGCCCGCGGTGCGGAGATCGGCGAAGCCGTCGTCCGCGCCCGCCTCCACCTGTGACCACACCGCGTCCAGCTCGGCGGCGTGCTCCTCGGTGTAGCGCTTGCCCTCCTCGGTCAGGTGCACGACCGTGCGGCCGGACTCCTTCTCGGTGTGGACCAGGCCTTCGTCGGCCAACTGGGAGACGGTCGGGTAGACCGAGCCCGGGCTGGGCTTCCACGAACCGCCGGAGCGCTCCGCGATCTCCTGGATGATCTGGTAGCCGTGCTTGGCCTCTTCACGCAGCAGCGCGAGGATCGCGAGGCGGATGTCGCCCTTCGAGCGGCGTCCCCGGCCACGACCACCCGGGCCGTGACCGTGGCCTCGGCCCCCGGGACCGCGACCACCGGGACCGCCCCGACGACCGCGCGGTCCACCCGGACCCCACGGACCGGGGAACGGGCCGCCCTCGTCGGGACCCGGGCCGTCCTGCGGCCCCTCGTCCTCCGGTCCGCGACCCCGGCCGCGTCCGCGGGGACCCCCGGGGCCGAACGGGCCGCCGAAGGGGGGACCGAAGTCCATCCCACCGAACGGGCCACCCCGCCGGCGTGCACCGCGTCGCGGCCCGCCGGGCTCGCCCCGGTGCTCGTGCGACCCACCCGGGCCGCCGTGTCGATGCGCCCAGTCCGGGCGCTCATGAGTGCTGAACATGGTGAATGTTCCTTTCGTTGTGTTCGCCGACTGTCGGCGATGGCTCAACGATATATCGCTACTGCACGTTCAACGATATGACGGTCGTCACATCGGCTGGGCTCCAGTGAGTGGATGACGCCCCTCGTTCGCCCAGTGACAGGAATGGGCCATCGCTGTCACGGGGTCCCGGGAGCGCCGGCACGAGGTCAGGTCGACCGGGTCAAGATCTCCGTGAGGCGCGCGGCGTTGGCCTCGACGTGGTGCCGGACGACGGCGGCCGCATGGTCGGGATCGCCGGAGTCGAGCGCCTCGACGATCGCGCTGTGCTCGGCGACGACCGCGTCGGAGTGCTCGTACTCGCGGTCGGACACGGACAGGACGAGCAGGTAGACGCGCAGTTCCTGGGTGAGCTGGGCGTAGAAGTCGTCGAGCCGGCGCGCGCCCAGCATGCCCACGAGCGCGGCGTGGAAGGCGAGGTCACGCTCGACGATCAGCTCCGGGTCGTGGGTCGCGGCGGCCCGACTCAGGTCCTCGAGGGCGGCCCGGACCCGCGCGATGGCCTCGGGCGGGCGGGGTGAGGCCACCGCGGCCACCTCGAGCTCGGCGCGGGCGGCATAGAGGGTCGCCAGCTCCTGCGGGGTCGGGGAGATGACCACCGCGCCGCGGTTCACCTCGTAGCGCACCAGTCCGCGCAGCTCGAGCATGCGCACCGCCTCGCGGACGGTGGGCCGCGCGATCTTCAGGTCGGTGGCGATCGCGCTCTCGCGCAGCCGTGCCCCGGGGGCGATCCGTCCGTCGAGGATCCGCTCCGCGAGCCCGTCCGCGACCTGCTGCGCGGTGGTGGTGCGCCGCACCGTCATCCCGGCCGTGAGCCCCTCGTCGACCCGCACGCCTCCACTCTAAACCTTGTGTCTCACTGCTGAACTGTCTTACAGTTTTGAGCCACCTACTCGGGTCAGGGAGGCGCGGATGACGCTCGGAGAGGCGCTCTGGCACGGCCAGGCGCACATGCCCACCACGGCGCGGACCCGGCTGACGATCGCCGGCGGCGACGGCGCGTACGTGACGACCGACGACGGCCGCCGGTTGCTCGACGCGACCGCGGGGCTCTGGCACACGAACGTCGGGCACGGACGCGAGCGGATCGCCCGCGCGGCCTACGACCAGATGTGCCGCCTCGAGACCTATCACTGCTTCGGGCGGTTCGCGAACGAGCCGGCTCTGCGCCTGGCCGACCGGCTGTCCGCGCTCGGGCCCGTCGCCGGCGCCAAGGTCATGCTGACCAGCGGCGGGTCCGACTCCGTCGACCTCGCCTGCAAGCTCGCGCTGCGCCACGCCCAGCTGTCCGGGGACACGGCGCGCACCGTGCTGGTCTCCCGGGACCGGGCCTACCACGGCCTGCACGGGCTGGGGACCTCCATCGCGGGCCTGCCCGACAACCGCGACGGGTACGGCTCGCCGTCGCTCGTACCGGACACCGCGCGCATCCCGACCAACGATCTCGACGGCGCCCGGGCGCAGATCGACCAGATCGGTCCGGAGCGGGTGGCGGCGATCGTCGCCGAGCCCGTCATCGGCACCGGCGGGGTCCACGGCCCCGCGGAGGGCTACCTCGAGGGCCTCCAGGCGCTCGCCCGCGAGATCGGGGCGCTCTTCGTCGCCGACGAGGTGATCACCGGGTTCGGGCGCACCGGGCGGATGTTCGCGAGCGAGCGGTGGGACCTGGAGCCCGACGTCGTCACGCTCGCCAAGGGCCTGACCTCGGGCTACGCCCCGCTCGGGGCGGTCCTCGTCGCGCCCCGCGTGGCCGACCGGTTCTTCGCCGACGAGCCGGACACGCCGATGTTCCGCCACGGCCTGACCTACTCCGGGCACGCCACCGCGTGCGCGGTCGCCGAGGCCAACCTCGACATCCTGGCCGAGGAGGAGCTCGTCGCCCGGGCCGCGGCCCTCGAGGACGTGCTCACCAAGGTCCTCGACCCGCTGCGTGACCACCCGTTGGTCACCGAGGTGCGTTCGGGCTCCGGCTTCCTGGCCGGCGTCGCGCTGCGCACGGACGTCGACGGTGCCGCAGTGGCCGCCGACGCCACCGACGGCGGCGTGATCGTGCGCGCCATCCACGAGAACACCCTGCAGATCTGCCCGCCGTTCGTGGTCACCGACGACGAGGTCGACCACATCGCGACGACGATCCGCACGGCCCTCGACCGACGCGTCCCCTGATCACGGGAGAGCTCCCATGAGCCAGAGCCCCACCGGAACGGCCGAGGCCGACCCGGCACTCGTCCGCCGCGCGATCGCCGCGTCCGCGGTCGGCAACGCCACCGAGTGGTTCGACTACGGCGTCTACGCCTACGTCGCCACCCAGATCGGGGACGCGTTCTTCCCCGGCGAGTACTCCACGCTCGCGGCGATGCTCGTCTTCGCGGTGAGCTTCGTGCTCCGGCCCCTCGGCGGGATCTTCTGGGGCGCGCTCGGCGACCGGATAGGCAGGCGGGCCGTCCTGGCCATGACCATCCTGGTGATGAGCGCGGCGACGTTCCTGGTCGGCGTCCTGCCCACCGCGGCGTCGGTCGGGCTGCTCGCGCCGATCCTGCTGCTGATCCTGCGGATGGTGCAGGGCTTCGCGACCGGCGGCGAGTACGGCGGGGCGGCCACCTTCATGGCCGAGTACGCCCCGGACCGCAGGCGCGGGTTCTTCGGCAGCTTCCTCGAGGTCGGGACGCTGTCCGGATTCACCCTGGCGATCATCGTCGTCGGTGTCACGGAGGCCTCGATCGGATCCGAGGCGATGGCCGCGTGGGGATGGCGCGTCCCGTTCCTGCTCGGGCTGCCGCTCGGCCTCATCGGGCTCTACCTGCGGTCCCGGCTGGAGGACACGCCGGTGTTCCGGGAGCTCGAGGCGCAGGGGCGCGTCGAGCAGTCGACGCGGACGCGGCTCGCGGACCTGGTGCGTCTCTACTGGCGCCCGCTGCTCATGCTGGGCGGCCTGGTCGTGGCGCTCAACGTCGCCAACTACACGCTGCTGACCTACTCCCCGACCTACCTGCAGGAGACCATCGGGATGAGCTCGGGATCGACCGACCTCCTGATCGGGATCGGCCAGGCGGCGATGATCATCTTCCTGCCGCTCGCCGGGGCGTGGTCGGACCGGGTCGGCCGCAAGCCTCTCTGGTGGACGTCGCTGATCGGCATGTTCGTGCTGGTCATCCCGGCCTACCTGCTCATGGCGCAGGGCTTCGTCGGCGCGCTGATCGGCTTCTCGGTGCTCGGCCTGATCTACACGCTGCAGCTGGGCACCATCTCGTCGACGTTCCCGGCCATGTTCCCGACCCAGGTGCGCTACGTCGGGTTCGCGGCCTCGTACAACATCGCCACCGCGATCTTCGGCGGCACCGCACCGGCGATCAGCGAGGGCCTCATCGGCGCGACCGGGTCGAACCTGGTCCCGGCCTACGTGATGATGGTGGCCTTCGTCATCGGGATGGTGGCCCTGTGGTTCGTGCCCGAGACCCGCGGCTGCTCGCTGCGGGGGACGGAGATCCCGCGGGCGGCCGACGCGCCATCGCGCCCGGTGGCCGCGTGACGGAGACGGTCCCCGACGGCTCGAACGACGACGCTGGCCCGGTGCTGGTCGTCCTCTCGGCTGCCGGCCTCGTGCCGCCCGCCGGGCTCGACCGGCTCGAGGGCCGCCTGGAGATCCGGCACACGGACGCCGACGGCCTCGCCGACGCGCTGCCCGGCGCCCACGCGCTGCTCATGTGGGACCACTTCTCGCCCGCGCTCGTCGCGGCCTGGGAGCAGGCCGACCGGCTGGCGTGGATCCACGTGGCGGCGGCCGGGGTCGACCACGTCATGACGCCCGCCCTGCGTGCGTCGGAGGTGGTGGTCACCAACAGCCGGGGCGTGTTCGACGCACCGATCGCCGAGTACGTCCTCGCGCTGCTCCTCGCGCACGCCAAGGACCTCGCCACCACCGTCCGCGACACCGACGCGCACCGCTGGCACTACCGGGAGAACACGCGGCTCGCCGGCACCCGCGCGGTCGTCGTCGGGACCGGGGCGTTGGGGCGGGCGACCGGACGACTGCTGCACGCGGTCGGGGTGCGGGTGCGCGGGATCGCGCGGTCGTCACGGGACGCCGACCCGGACTTCGACGAGGTCGTGGGGGCGGCCGAACTGGCGAAGGACCCCGTCGCGGCGGTGGGGGACGCCGACCACGTCGTCGTCACGGCCCCCCTGACCCCGGCGACGCGCGGGATGATCTCCGCCGAGGTGCTGGACGCGATGCCGCCGCACGCCCACCTGGTCAACGTGGGCCGCGGGCCGATCGTCGACACCGGTGCGCTGGTCGCGGCGCTGCACGCCGGGCGGCTGGGGGCGGCGTCGCTGGACGTCACCGACGTCGAGCCCCTCCCGCCGGACGATCCGCTGTTCTCGGCGCCGCACGTGCTGATCTCGCCGCACTGCTCCGGCGACGTGGCCGGCTGGCGCGGCGTCCTCTCCGAGCTGTTCGTCGAGCAGGCGCAGCGCTTCCTCGACGGGCGTCCACTGGAGAATGTGGTGGACCGCGACGCGGGGTTCGTGCCGGGGAGCACGCCGTGAGCAGCGCGCATGCCGGGGGAAGTGTGGATTCCGCGACCGGCGAGGTCGTCGAACTGCTCACGACGATGATCCGGAACGGCTGCGTGAACACCGGCGACGTCGCTTCCGGGCACGAGGTGCGCACCGCGGACACGCTGCGGGCCTACCTCGGCGACGTCGTGGACACCGCCGTCGTCGACGCCGCCCCGGGTCGCCGCTCGCTCGTCGCCCGGCTCCCCGGTACGGATCCGACGGCCCCGTCGCTCGGGCTGGTCTGCCACACCGATGTCGTGCCCGCCACGGACGCCGATTGGACCCGCGACCCCTTCGCGGCGGAGCTCGACCTCGGGGCGAGCGGAGCGACGGGGGACGGCGGTGGCGGGATGGTCTGGGGGCGCGGGGCGATCGACATGCTCGACACCACCGCGACGATGGCCGTGGCGCTGCGCCGTGCCGGGCTCGCCGCGCGTCGCGGGATCCGGCCGCGGGGCGACCTCGTGTTCGTGGCCGCCGCCGACGAGGAGGGCCACGCCGAGCACGGCGCCCGGTACCTGCTCGAACACCACCGCGACGAGGTCATGGCCGACCGCGTCGTCACCGAGGGCGGAGGCTGGCCGCTGACCTCGGGCCCGACCCCGGCCCTGAGCTGGGCGGTCGCGGAGAAGGGCTCGGCGTGGCTGCGCCTCGACGTGCACGGCCGCGCCGGGCACGCCGCCATGCCCCACGGCGCGGACAACGCGCTGGTCACCGCGGCGGAGGTGATCCGCCGGCTGGCGGAGCACCGGGTGGCACCGCGACTGCCTGCCGAGTGGGAGGCCTGGGTCGCCGCGATGGGGTACGACGCCGAGCTCACGGCCGGCCTGCTCGACCCGGGGACGGTGCTCGCCACCGCCGAGGCGACCGGTGACCCGGCGCTGGCCGCCCACGCGCACGCGTGCACCCACCTGACGATCACCCCGACCGGCGCGCGGGGCGGCGTCGTCATCAACGCCATCCCGGATCTCGTCGAGATCGACGTCGACGCCCGCATCCTGCCGGGCCAGAGCTGCACGGAGGTGGAGACCGAGATCGTCCGCGCCCTGGACGGGCTGACCGACCGGGTGGACCTGGTGTGGCGCCACCGCCTGGAGACCACGTCCTCCCCGGTGGCGAGCCCGCTGCGCGACACGGTGGCCGGGATCGCCGACGCGCTCGTCCCCGGCACCCGACTCGTGCCCGGGATGATCACTGCGTCGACCGACGCCGACTACTTCCGCCGGGCCGGGGCCGAGGTCTACGGCTTCTCGATGCACTCGGGCTACGCCACCCCCGAGCAGTTCCGGCGGATGTTCCACGGCCCCGACGAGCGGGTCGACCTGCGCAGTCTCGAGCTGTCCACGGCGATGTGGACCGAGTTGATCTCCCAGTGTTGATCTCTAAGTGTTGATCTCCCAGGCCTGATCGCCTGATCCCGACCCGCTCCGGAGGTGCGTCGATGACCCCGACCGTGCCGTTCGACCGCGACGAGCTCGCCGGCCGTCTCGCCCGGGTGCGCGACGCCGCCGCCCGCGACGGGCTGGACCTGCTCGTCGTCACCGACCCGAAGAACATCTTCTATCTGACCGGCTACGACGCGTACTCGTTCTACGTCCCGCAGGCGCTGCTGGTGCCCTGCGGCGGGGCGAGCGGAGCGACGGGGGGAAGGACGGCGGCGCCGGTCGTGCTCGTGCTGCGGGCGATGGACGTCCAGGGCGCCCGCGTCACGACGTGGCTGTCCGACGAGTCGCTCGTCGGCTATCCCGAGTCCTGCATCAACGACGGCCCGCGCGGCGCGCACCCGTTCACGGTCGTCGCGGCGACCGTCGCCGAGCGCGGGTTCGACCGGACCAGGGTGGGGGTCGAGCTCGACGGGACGCTGACCCCGCGAGAGCTCGAGATCCTGCGGGCGGCGTTCCCCGCCTCGTCGTTCGTGTCCTGCGACGGCCTCGTCGAGTGGGTGCGCGCGGTGAAGACCCCGGCCGAGATCGCGGTGATCACCGAGGCGGCCGCCATCAGCGACGCGGCGATGGAGGTGGCGCGGGAGGCGATCCGGCCCGGGGCGCGCGAGGCCGATGTCGCCGCCGACATCTACGCGGCGCTCGTGCGCGGCCACGGCGACCTCATCGGGTCCACCCCCGCCCAGCCCTACATGGCGATGGGGGACAACACGAACAACCCGCACCTGCGCTGGCGCGAGGGCACCTACGGCCCCGGGCCGGTCTACGTCGAGCTGGGCGGGCACCGGCACAACTACGCGGCGGGACTGTCGCGCAGCTTCCACCTCGGCGAGCCGTCGCCGGGCTACCGCCGGGTCGAGGGCGTCGTCACCGACGGGATGGACGCCGCCCTCGAGGCGATGCGGGTCGGCGCCCGCGCCCAGGACGTCGAGGCGGCGTGGCGGAAGGTCGTCGAGCCGTTCGGGATCACCAAGGCCGCCCGGATCGGCTACTCGATCGGCATCTCCTTCCCGAAGACGATCTGGATGGAGGGCACGATCAGCCTCGCGCCCGGCGACGAGACGGTGCTCGTCGACGGGCACGTCCTGCACCTCATGGTCGCGGTCTGGCTCGACGACCTCGGGTACGCGCTCTCCGAGACCGTGCACGTCACCGACGCCGGCCCGCGTCCGCTCTCGGCGCTGCCGCGCGAGCTGGTGGTGACGTCGTGACCGCGCACGGCGACGCGGCGCGGACCATCACGACGGCGCTGCCCACCGTCGCCGACGTCGAGGCCGCCGTGGCCCGGGTGTCGACGGTGGCCGACCCGGTGACCGTGCGGCCGAGCCACGTGCTCTCCGATCGCCTCGGGATCACGGTCGACCTCGTCTGCGAGTACCGCCAGCCCGGCGGCAGCTTCAAGATCCGCGGAGCGGCGAACGCGGTCCTCGCCGCGGCCGAGCGGGGCGCGACCGGGGTCACGACGGCGTCCACCGGCAACCACGCGCGGGCGGTCGCGACGGTGGCCGCCCGGGCGGGACTGCGGGTGCGGGCGTTCGTGGCGTCGTCGGTGTCGGCGTCGCGGGTCCGCGCGCTGACCGAGGCGGGGGCCCACGTGGACGCCTCGGCGGCCGACCAGACCGCGGCGATCGGGGCGGCGGCGTCCGCGGCGGCGCGGGACGGCGAGGTGTTCGTGCCGCCGTTCGACCACCTGGAGGTGGTGGCCGGGCAGGGCACGCTCGGGCTGGAACTGGCCGCAGGCCACTACGACGCGGTGCTCGTCCCGGTCTCGGGCGGCGGGCTCGCCGCGGGCGTCGGGCTCGCGCTGCGCGCGGCCTCGCCGCGGACCCGGGTGGTGGGGGTGTCCGCCGAGCGGGCGCCCGCGATGGCCCGGTCCCTCGCCGCGGGACACCCGGTCCCGGTCCCGGAGATCGACACCGTCGCGACCTCCCTCATGGGCGACCTCGGCCCGGACAACGCGGTGACGTTCGCGGTGTGCCGGGAGGTGCTCGAGCGCGTCGAGCTGGTCGGCGAGGAGGACCTCGTCGCGGCCACGGCGGAGCTCCACGGCCTCGGGCATCCCGTCGAGCCCGCCGCCGCGGCCGGGCCGGCCCTGCTGGCCGGACGACCCGAGGCGTTCGGCGGGATGCGCGTCGCCGTCCTGCTCACCGGGCGGGCGGACACGTCGTGAGCCCCGTCCGGAACGCCACCACTGCCCGTCGAAGGAGCACCCAGTGATCACCCTCCCGTTCGCCGCCCGCGCCGACGGCCTCGTCGGGTCGGTGATCGACTCGTCGACGTCGCTGCTCGCGACGCAGACCCACGACATCGTCCGGTTCGCGATGGGCAGCCCGGCCCCGGACTCGATCCCCTCGGCCGTCCTCGCCGCGCTCGCCGCCGAGGAGCTCTCACGCCCGTCGTCGTACGACTACGCGGCCACCGAGGGCGACCCGCTCCTGCGGTCGGCGTTGCTCGAGTCGCTGCGCGGCACCTCCGACGAGACCACCGACGACCGCCTGACGATCACCGCCGGTGGCATGCAGGGACTCGACCTCGCGTGCAAGCTGTTCGTCGACCCGGGCGACCTCGTCGTCGTCGAGTCCCCGACCTACACCGGCGGCTCCGCGGTCGCGCTGGCCTACGGCGCGGAGCTGCTCGAGGTCCCGACCGACGCCGACGGCCTCGACGTCGACGCGCTGGAGGAGGCCGTGGCGGCGGCCGGGCGCCTGCCGACGGTCATCTACACGATCCCGACGTTCCAGAACCCGGCCGGGACGACGCTGTCGCTGCCACGGCGGGAACGGCTGGTCGAGCTCGCCCGCCGATGGGGCTCGATGGTGATCGACGACGACCCCTACGCCCTGCTGCGCTTCGCCGGCACCGAGGTGCCGTCGCTGCGGGCGGTGGCCGGTGGCGACCCGCTGGTGTTCTCGGTGCGGACGTTCTCCAAGACGGTCGCGCCGGGGCTGCGGTGCGGCTGGGTGGACGCGGACCCGTCGTTGTCCCAGCTGCTGATCAACGCCAAACAGGCGATGGACACGTGCGCGAACATGCCCGCGCAGCGGCTGGTGGCGCGGTTCCTCGCCGGCGGGCACCTGGCCGAGCACCTGACGACCCAGCGCGCGGTGTACCGCGAGCGCAAGGCCGGGATGCAGGCGGCGCTCTCGCGCCACCTCGGGGACCGGGCGTCCTGGACCGACCCCGACGGCGGGTTCTTCCTCTGGGTGACCCTGCCCGGCGTCGACACCCAGGCGCTCTTCCCGGCGGCGCTCGCCCGGGGCGTGGCCTACATCCCCGGCCAGGCGTTCTCCCCGGCCGGCCGCTTCACCGACGCGCTGCGGCTGTGCTTCGCGACGACGGACCCGGACCGGGCGGACGTCGGGGTAGGCCGCCTGGCGGCGGCCATGTGAGCGGATGTCGTCGCCGGAACGACGACATCCGCTCAGCTGCTCGCTAGTGCTCCTTGGCCCGCTCCACGGTGGTCTGCAGGGCGGCGAGCAGCTCGCGGGCGGAGTCCAGCGAGAGCTCGACGGCGATGCGTGAGGCCGGGCCGCGCTCGGGGGCCATGAAGTCGATGTTCACGGTGTGCGCGTCCGGGGCGTGCACCGGGTGGTCGTAGTAGACGGTCGCCTCGGACATCGTCTGCCAGCCGTCACGGGTCTTCCCGGACGAGCGCTCGAGGCCCACCTTCTCGGTGGAGTAGGTGCACATCAGTTGGCTCCGACGGTGTCCTGGACGAGGTGGGTGGCGAGGAACGCCTCGACCTTCTGCCACGCGTCGACGGCGGCCTCGGGCCGGTAGGACGGCCGGTCGACGGAGAAGATCGCGTGGCCCGCGCCGCCGTAGCGGTGGAACTCGTAGGTCTTGCCGTGCTGCTGCAGGAGCTTCTCCAGCTCGTCGACCTGGTCGGGGGACGGGTACGAGTCGTCGTTGCCGAAGAGGCCCAGCAATGGCGCGCCGAGGTCGCCGATGCGGTCGGCCAGCGGGGAGACCTGCAGCGGGAAGCCCTCCGGCGGGGTCCCGACGACGAACGCCCCGTAGCAGTCGACCGCGGCCTGCACGTCGACCTCGATGCCGGTGAGCACCGCCTGGCGCCCGCCCGAGCAGTACCCGATGACCCCGACCGCACCGGTCGCGTTCGCCAGGGTGCGCAGCCAGGCGGCGGCGCCGGCCACGTCGCCGACGAAGCGCTCGTCGGGGACCCCGCCGTTGGCGCGGGCGGTGGCGGCGGCGTCGTCGGGGTCGGCGTCGGGCGCCTCGCGGGTGTAGAGGTTCGGGCAGATCGCCGAGTAGCCCATCGTCGCGAAGCGGCGGGTGATCTCCTTGGTCCCGGCGTCGTACCCGGGCATGTGGTGGATGACGATCATGCCGGGATGTGGGCCGGGGTCCATGGGCCGCGCGGTGTAGGCCTCGATGAGGTCTCCGCCACCACTGCCGTGTCCCCGGATGCCGACGGTCTCGGCCAGGACGGCGTCGTAGCGCATGGGTGCACTCCCTCCTCATCGGTGCCGGCGGCACCGCTCGCCGCCGATCAGAGCACTTCGGGGACGACGGGGCAGGGCCGGGGCGGTGTGCGTCCCGTTTCGTCCTACCTGCGACGCCAGCGGGCCGGGCCGTCGTCGTAGAGGTCGCGGCCGTGGAGGTCGTTGACGACGAGCGCGGGGAAGTCCTCGATCGTCAGCCTGCGGACCGCCTCGGCGCCGAGGTCTTCGTACGCGACCACCTCGGCGCTCGTGATGCACCGGCTCAGCAGGGCCGCCGTCCCCTCGATGGCACCGAAGTAGACACAGCCGTGGGCGCGCATCGACTCCTTGACCTCGGCGGAGCGCCGCCCCTTGCCGATCATCGACCGCAGACCCCGCTCGACGAGCATCGGTGAGTACGCGTCGCAGCGGCTCGCGGTGGTGGGTCCGGCGGAGCCGATGACGTGGCCGGGGCGCGCCGGGGTCGGGCCGACGAAGTAGATGGTCGCGCCGTCGACGTCGAACGGCAGGGGCTCGCCTGCGGCGATCGCCTCGGCGAAGCGGGCGTGGGCGGCGTCGCGGGCGGTGAAGACCGTCCCGCTCAGCAGGACGGAGTCGCCGGAGCGCAGCTCACGCAGCGTGTCGTCGTCGAGGGGGAGCGCGATCGACGATGCGGAGTTGCTGTCACCCGACGTCAGCGATGCCGCATCGCTGACCGGGGGCCCGCCGGTCACAGGGTCACCGTCCGCACCCGGTGGGAATGGCAGTCGAGGTTGATCGCCACGGGGAACGCGGCGATGTGGGTGGGGTAGGCCTCGATGTGGACGGCCACCGTCGTCACCGTCCCGCCGAAGCCGGCCGGCCCGATCCCCGTCGCGTTGATCGCGTCGACGAGCTGCGCCTCGAGGTCGGCCAGCGCCGGGTCGGGGGAGGGTGAGCCGGTGGGGTCGCGGGTCAGCGCGTGCTTGGCCAGGACGGCCGCGCGGTCGAACGTGCCGCCCATCCCGATCCCGACGGTCACCGGGGGACTGGCGGACGGCCCGGCCTTCTCGATCGTCTCCACCACGAACCGCTTCATGCCCTCGACGCCCGCGGCCGGGGTGAGCATGCGCAGCGCCGACATGTTGTCGCAGCCCGCGCCCTTGACCAGCAGTGTCAGCTCGATCGCCGCCCCGGGCACGATGTCGTAGTGCACCATCGCCGGGGTGTTGTCCCCGGTGTTGCGGCGGTCGACCGGCGAGCGCACGAGCGAGGCGCGCAGGTAGCCCTCGCGGTACCCCTGCGCCACGCCGCGATCGATCGCCTCGGCCAGCGAACCGCCGGTGAGGTGCACGTCCTGGCCGAGCGTCAGGAACACGACCGCGTAGCCGGTGTCCTGGCAGAACGCGATCCGCTCGGCGGCGGAGACCCGGGCGTTCTCGAGCAGCCGGTCGAACACCTCGCGCCCGATCGGCGACTCCTCGGCCGCCCGGCCCCGCTCCAGCGCCGCGACGTGGTCGGCGCGCAGTTCGTGGTTGGCCTCGATGCTGAGCCTCGCCACGACGGCCTCGACCTCGGCGACGTCCACGGTCCGCAGTTCCGGCACCCGTCAGGCGTACCGCACCCGCCGTCGTCGTGCACGGGGAGCCGGGCCGGGACCTCCGCGAGTGGACCTCTATGGCTGCGCCGGGAGCCTTGCGTGCCCACTCGGGCGATCGGAGGCTCGGTGAGCGCAGCCATCCGGGTGCGTGAAAGTCGATTTCCGGACGTCCAGCGTCAGGAACGAGTCTTTCCTGGCACGGCGGAGCCGGCGGGCGCACGCTGACGCCCGTGGACGAGTCCGCGCCCGGCGGTTACGCCGCCGTCTTCCCCCGCGTGCTGCGGCGGTTCGCGCTGTTCGCGATCGCGTTCTCCGTCGTCTCGATCACCACCGGGATCTTCGTCAACTACTCCTACGGACTGACCACCCTGGGGCCGGCGGCGGTGTGGCTGTGGCCGGTCGCGGCGGTCGGCCAGGTGCTCGTGGTGCTCGTCCTCGCCGAGCTCGCGGGCCACATGCCGCTCGCCGGGGCGAACTACCAGTGGAGCGCCCGGCTGGTCGGCACCCGGTTCGGCTACGCGGTCGGCTCGCTCGGCGTGCTCTACGGCGCGGTCGGGCTCCCCGGCATCGCGCTCATCGGGCTCGCCCCGCTCACGGCCACCGTGCTCGGGCTCGATGCGACCGACACCACGCTGCTGCTGGTCATCGCCGTGATCGCGCTGCTCGTCGCCTACCTGATCAACGTGATCCGCGTGCAGTGGGCGGCGCGGGTCAACAACCTGGCGGTGTTCGCGGAGATCATCGGCACGGTCGTGCTCTCGGTCGTCGTGCTCGTCCTGTGGGCGCACGACCGGGCCGGCACCCCCGACGGCGGGCACGGCCTCGGCTTCCTGACGACGACGAACCCGGGCACCCCGCTCGCGGACGGGATCGTGGGTGGCGCCCTGATCGGCATCTTCACCCTGGTCGGATTCGAGGCGGCCGCGGACATGGCCGAGGAGGCCGTGGACGCCCGCCGGACGGTGCCACGGGCGATGATCGCGGCGGCCGTCATCTCCGGGGTGCTCGGGATGGTCGCGCTCGTCGGGTTCACCGTCGCCATCCCGGACCTCGCGGCCGTCGAGGCGTCCCCGGTGCCGCTCGCGGCCATCGCCGGGTACTGGCTCGGGCCGGTGCTCACGAAGACCTTCCTGGTCATCGTCGTCTTCTCGATGTTCGCGTTGCTCGTGGTGGCCGCGGCGTCGAACTCGCGGCTGCTGTTCGCGATGGCGCGCGACGGGCTGCTGCCCGGCTCGGCCGCGATGGCCCGCGTGCACCCGCGCACCGCGACCCCGGTGACCGCGCTCGTCGTCTCCCTGATCGTGTGCCTGCTCCTGCTCGGCTACGGCACCCTCGACGGTCAGGCGTTCACGGTGCTCGTCGGGGCCACCGCGCTCGTGCCGTACCTCGTGTACCTGCTGACCCTCGGCGGCTACCTCGCCCGGCGCCGCAGGCTCGCGGCGACCTCGGGCGGTACCGGCTTCTCGCTCGGTCGCGCGGCGGTGCCGGTCGCGGGGCTCGCGCTGGTGTGGCTGGTCGTGGTCGTGGCGGCGCTGAGCCTGCCCGACGCGTTCCGGGGCGCCGACTACGTGGTGCTCGGCGGGATCGCGCTCGCCGGGCTCTGGTACGTGACGGTGCTGCGCAGGCGGCTGCGCGACGGCACCGCGGGCCTCGGGTCGGCGGGTACGGGCACCGACCGGCCGACGACGGTGGAGGTGCCGTGACCTGGCGCAACTGGGCGGGGAACCAGCGCACGGACCCGGTGCGCCGCGTCGTCGCCCGGGACGTCGAGGACGTGTCGGCGGCGGTGACGGCCGCCGCCCGGGAGGGCCTGCGGGTCAAGGCGACCGGGTCCGGCCACTCGTTCACCGGCATCGGGGTCCCCGACGGCGTCGCGCTCGCGGCACCGGAGGACCCGCGGCTCCTCCGGGTGGACGGCGATGCGGTCACCGTCCCCGGCGGCATGACGATCCGGACCCTGAACACGCTGCTCTGGGACCGCGGCCTCGCGCTGCCCAATCTCGGTGACATCGACGCCCAGACGATCGCGGGGGCCGTCGCGACCGGCACCCACGGCACCGGCGCGAGCCACCAGGGGATCGCCGCGCGCATCCGCGCGCTGCAGCTCGTGACGGCCGACGGCTCGGTGCTGACCTGCGGCCCCGCCGAGCACCCGGAGGTCTTCCACCACGCCCGGGTCGGGCTCGGCGCGCTCGGCGTCGTCACCGCCGTGACGCTGGCCGCGGTCCCCGCGTTCGCGCTGCACGCCCGGGAGACCGCGATGCCGCTCGCCGAGGTCCTCGAGGGCTTCGACGACCTCGCCGCCGCCCACGACCACGTCGAGTTCTACTGGTTCCCGCACACCGACGTCGCCGCGACCAAGATCAACGACGTGGTCCCGGACGACCGCTCGGGGCCCTCGCGCAGCCGGGTCGCGGGCTGGGTCGGCGACGAACTGATGGGCAACGGCGCCTTCGAGCTGGTCTGCCGGCTGGGCTCCGCCGCTCCCGCCCTCGTGCCGACGCTGAACCGCGTCATGGCCGGGCAGATGGCGAACGCCGAGTACGTCGACCGCTCCTACCGGGTGTTCACCAGCCCGCGGCGGGTGCGGTTCCTCGAGATGGAGTACGCGGTACCGCGCGCGGCCCTGCCCGAGGCGCTGGACGGGCTGCGCAGCGCGGCCGCCCACGCCCGCGACGTCACCTTCCCCGTCGAGGTGCGGGTCGCCGGTGCCGACGACATCCCGCTCTCGACGGCGAGCGGCCGCGACTCCGCCTACCTCGCGGTGCACGTCTACCGGGGTCGGCCCCACGAGGCCTACTTCGCCGCCGTCGAGTCCGTGATGACCGCCCTCGACGGTCGACCGCACTGGGGCAAGCTGCACACCCGCACGGCGGCCCAGCTGGCTTCGTCGTACCCGGAGTTCGACGCGTTCCTCGCGCTGCGCGACCACCTCGACCCCGAGGGCCGGTTCGGGAACGCCCACCTCGACCGCATCCTCGGAAGGGCGGCCCGATGACGCAGACGCTCGCTGACCT
>NZ_DASXJS010000024.1:0-13869 GCF_036497245.1 Actinomycetospora sp.
ACGCTGGTGACGTTCCCGGTGCTCGTCGCGCTCGGGTTCCCGCCGGTCACCGCGACGACGTCGAACGCGATCGGGCTGGTCACCGGCAGCATCACCGGCGCCTACGGCTACCGGCACGAAGTGCGGGAGGCCCGGGTGCGGGTGACCCGCGCGGCCGTGTTCTCCGCCGTCGGCGCGGTCTGCGGCACGGCGCTGCTCCTGTCGCTCCCGCCCGACGCGTTCGAGAGCATCGTGCCGTTCCTGGTCGGGCTCGCCCTGGTCCTCGTCGTCGTGCAGCCGGTGATCACGCGCCGGCTGCGGCAGCGCGGCCCCGTCCGGCCGCGGCCGTGGCTGCTGTACCCGCTGATCTTCGCGGTCGGGATCTACGGCGGCTACTTCACCGCCGCCCAGGGGATCCTCCTGATCGGCGTCATGGGGCTCCTCGTGGACGACACACTGCAGCACCTCAACGGGGTCAAGAACGCCCTCGCCGCCGTCGTGAACCTCGTGGCGGGGGCCGTCTACGCCGTCGTCGCCCCGGTGAGCTGGCCGGTCGTGGGGATCCTCGCGGTCAGCTCCGTAGTGGGCGGCCTGCTCGGCGCGCGGATCGGGCGACGGCTCCCGCCCACGGTGCTGCGCGGGGTGATCGTCGTCATCGGGGTCGCGGCGATCGTCGACCTGCTCCTCACCTGAACAGATCCACGAAAGGGCGCGGACCGCGATCGCGGCCGAGATCCGCGACAGCGAGCGACCACACGTCGCCGACATCGACCCCGAGGCGTTCGAGCGCGGCGACGGCGGCGCAGTCCGGATCACCGGCCACAGCCGCGAGCAGGTGGTCCGCGCCCACGACCAGGTCGCCGCGCGCGTCGGCCAGGCGGCGCGCCTCGGCCAGGGCCGCGATCGCCCGGCGGCTGAAGGGCGGGGACTCCGCCTCCGGCGCCGGGTGGGAACGCGGGAGCAGCGCACGCAGGTCGTCGGGGTCGACGGGCTCCAGCGGTCCGCGACCGGACTCCCGTTCCTCGCGGGCGAGCCCGAGCAGCAGGTGCTCCGTCCCGAGGGCGGGCGCGGCGAGGGCCATGGCCTCGCGGCGGGCGAGCTGGACGGCCCGGGTGAATCGGGCGGTCTGGCGGTGGGTCAGGCGCATACCCGCAGCGTCATCCGGACGAGGGGCCTGCCACCTCGGGGCGATCCCCGAAGTTCCTCCGGGTCGGCGGCGCGCACACCACCGGTGACGATGAGTACCCCTTACCGGTAGTAGCGGATACACATTGTTGGTATTACCGTAGGTCGCACGTACAGCGACGGAGGTGCACGGTGGGCGCTCGCGCGCAGCAGGACTACGGATTCTTCGGTCCCGACTCGGTGACCTGGAAGGTCTGGGGCTATCCGACCTCGATCGTGCTGGGGTTCCTCCGCGCGGTCGTCATCGAGGAGCTCGACCCCTATCTCGTCGCCTCGGTGGACCAGTCGGGGCAGGTCAAGCAGCGACCCAAGCTGCGCTACGACCGGACGATGCAGTACTTCGCGACGGTGAAGTTCGGCGACGCCGAGTCGGTGCTGCGGGCCTCGGACACCCTCATGAAGATCCATACCCGCGCCGTCGGGCACGACCCGGTCACCGGCGGGCGCTACGACGCCAACGACCCGTCCTCGCAGCTCTGGATCCACCTGACCGCCTGGCACTCGATCCTCTACACCTATGAGATCTTCGGCCCGGGGAAGCTCACCGAGGCCGAGGAGGCGCAGTACTGGAACGAGTGCGCGCGGGCCGCCGAGTTCCAGACGATCGACCCGGCCGACGTCCCCCGCACCCGCGAGGGCATCCGCGCCTACTTCGCGGCCTACCGCCCGCGGCTGGCCGGCTCCGAGGTCGCGCAGGACATGATGGATTTCCTGCTCGACGCGAGCACGACCGTGCTGCCCGAGCGCATGCCCACGCCGATCCGCGTGGTGTTCAACGCCGTCGCCCGCCGCGCGGTCATCGCCACCCTGCCGCGGTGGATGCGCAAGCTCGGCGCCACCACGCAGTCCGGCCTCACCGACCGGGTCGCGGTCGCGCTCACCCGCCCCGTCGTGCGGGCGGCCGCCGCCAGCACGTGGGTCCAGCTGTGGGCGCTGCGTCTGGCCAGCCCGCGTACCGCGCCGATCCTCGAGCCGGTGCTGCGCCGCACCCCGCCGATGCACCCGGTCGTCCGCGAGCCCGCCGAGGCCCGTGCGGAGTACGGCGTCACCGACCCGCGGGTGCAGTACGCCGCGATCCTGGCCGAGCGGGAGCGCCAGTCCGGCCCGGCGCCCTACCCGAAGCACCACGCCGAGGAGCTGCTGCCTTTCCCCGCGTGACGTCCTCGGGTCCCCGGGTCCGCGCCGCCCGGGGACCCGACGACGTCGGGGCCCGACTCAGACGCGACGGCGGTGGCGACCGCCGACGAGCTGGTGGGCGCCGGCCGCGCCCGCCACGGCCGCCGTCGTGAGGAGGCCGTACCAGAGGGCCTCGCTCCCGCCGTCGGCGTCGTTCGGGCCGTCGACCGTCGCCACCGCGCCCACCGGGGCGGTCGCGGCGACGGTCGTGCCTGCGGTGGTGCTCGCGGTGTCCCCCGTGTCCGGGGCCGCGGACGCCAGGCCGACGAGGGGCCCGGCCCCGAGCGTCAGGACAGCGGCGCCGGAGAGCGCGACACGGCCTGCGATCGCGGAACGGGCCGGACGGACGCGGCGGTGCACACGATGAGCGGACACAGGTATCCCCCGAGAGCTGCGGTGTCGAATCGAGCGGCTCCGTGAGCCGGCGCCGTGGGGCTGCCGGGGGGCCGACCTGCCTGGGATGTCGTCGACGGCGCCCTGTGCGTTATCGAGTCTTGACGTGGCTACCCGAACGGGTGACAGCCCGTGACGACCCACGGTGTCGGACGCCCGGCCACAACACCGGGAAAGGCCCGGAGAGTCGCCGTCTACAGTCCCGGGCGGGGCTCGTCGAGCGGACCCCGGTCGACGACGCGATCACACGGAGGTTGGACGGCGATGAAGGGGATCGTGCTGGCGGGGGGCAGCGGGACCCGGCTGCACCCGGTGACCCGAGCGGTCTCCAAGCAGCTGCTGCCGGTCTACGACAAGCCGATGATCTACTACCCGATCTCGGTGCTCATGATCGCCGGCATCCGCGACATCCTGATCATCTCGACGCCGGTCGACCTGCCCGCGTTCCGGCGGCTGCTCGGCGACGGCCACGAGCTGGGCCTGAACTTCTCCTACGCCGAGCAGCCCGAGCCCAACGGCCTGGCCGAGGCCTTCCGCATCGGCGCCGACCACATCGGTGACGACACCGCGGCCCTCGTGCTCGGCGACAACATCTTCCACGGCCAGGGCTTCTCGACGATCCTGCAGCGCGCCGTCGCCCAGGTGGAGTCCGACAAGGGCGCCACCCTGTTCGGCTACCCCGTCGGCGACCCGGAGCGCTACGGCGTCGGCGAGGCCGACGACACCGGCCGCCTGATCTCCATCGAAGAGAAACCGGTGAAGCCCCGGTCCAACCGGGCGATCACCGGGCTCTACCTCTACGACAACGACGTCGTCTCCCTGGCCTCCGACCTCGAGCCCTCCCCCCGCGGGGAACTCGAGATCACCGACCTCAACCTCGCCTACATGCGACGCGGCGACGCCCGCCTGGTCGACCTCGGGCGCGGCTTCGCCTGGCTCGACACCGGCACCCACGAGTCGATGCTCGAGGCCGGCCAGTACGTCGCCGTGCTCGAGCACCGCCAGGGCGTGCGGATCGCCTGCCTCGAGGAGATCTCCCTGCGCGAGGGTTGGATCACCCCCGACGACATGCTGCGCCTCGGCCGGGCCCAGGCGAAGTCCCGCTACGGCGAGTACGTCATGGACGTCGCCCACCGCGCGGGCGCGTCCGGGTAGGAGGGCTAGCGGGGCGGCCCGGTGCAGTGCACCGGGCGGGCGTGCCCCGGGTCGAGGGCGTTGAGCACCACCTGGGCGTTGACCGGGTCGAACGCCACCTCGACGTGCTCGCTGGCGTCGGCCGGGCACAGATCCTGGAGCACGACGTTGTGCGCCCCCTCGAGCTCGCCGCTGGTGTAGGGCTGGACCAGCTCGTCGTTGCGCGTCATGACCATCGTGTAGTCGACGCCGCGGACCGCGGGCGTGCCTCCCGAGCTCATCTTCTGCAGGAACGGTGAGCCGCGCAGGAACTCCCGGCAGGAGGCGCACAGCGGGGCCAGCGCCGCTCCGTACACCGGGGCGATCCCGAGGTGCCTCGCGATGGTGTCGAGGTCGGACGCGCCGAGCAGGCGGGTGCCGTCCCACAGCGGCGTCATGCCGACGTAGCGGTCGACGACCTCGTCGCCGCCGAGGAACTTCACGTAGTAGTTCGGCATGAGGCTGCCCTCGGAGTGGCCGACGATGTCGACCTTGCCCGCCCCGGTGGCGCCGCGGACCCGTCCGACGAACGCCTTCAGCTCCTGGGCGCTGCGCTCCATCGGCTCCAGCCCGCCGACCTGGCTCAGCGGCGGCGGCGCGAGCGGGTTGCGCCCGTAGGTCAGCGAGAAGACGCAGTACCCCTGCTTCGCGAGGATCGGCGCCAGATAGCCCCAGTTGTCGGCCTGGTTGGCAGCCAGCCCGTGCACGAGGACCACCGGATTCGGATGGGCCCGGCCCGGCCGGCACGACCAGTCGTTCGACCCCGGCGGGGGCGGATCGATCGGGTTCGGCGGGGGCGCGGCGGAGCGCTGGGTGGACGCCGCCTGGGCCGGCGCGGGCGCGGCCGTGGCCACCCACGGCGCCGAGAGCATCGCCACGACGACCGCCGCGCCGACGAGAACGGACCAGCGACGCCGGGCCATGGCGTTTCCTCCGGATTCGGACGGGTTCGTCGTGGGCGCAACGACGCCCGTCGTCCGTGAGGTACGCGTGTGGGGGTGTAGACCCGTCGGCATGCCCGCCCGTGACTTCGTCGGCCACGCCCGCACCGTGCCCCTCGAGCGCTGGCCGGACGGCTCGCTCGTCGCGGTCAACGTCGTCGTCAACGTGGAGGAGGGCGCGGAGGCCGCGTGGCCCGACGGCGAGGGCAACGACAGCTGGGGCGAGTACGCGCTGCCGATCGACCCGGCGGTCCGGGATCTCGGCACCGAGGGCCACTACGAGTTCGGGGCCCGCGTCGGGATCTGGCGGCTGGTCCGGCTGTTCGAGCGGTTCGCCGTGCCGGTGACCTTCGGCGTCTGCGCCCGGGCCCTGGAACGCAATCCGCCCTTCGCGGCGTGGCTGCGCCAGAGCGGGCACGACGTCCTGGGCCACGGCTACCGGTGGGCCGAGGTCACGCACATGACCGAGCAGCAGGAGCGCGAGGACCTCGACCACGCAATGCGGGTGCTGCCCGGCCTGGTCGGCCGGCCGGTCCGCGGCTGGTATGTCCGGTCCTTCCCGTCGGAGCGCACCCGCCGGCTCGCCGCGGCCCACCCGGACCTGACCTACGACAGCGACGCGGTCAACGACGAGCTGCCCTACTGGACCGAGGTCGACGGCGCCCCGTGGCTCGTCGTGCCGTACTCGAAGGTCCACAACGACACCCGGTACTTCCTCGCGCCGACCTACGCGACGCCGCGGCACTTCGCCGAGACGCTGATCGGCGCGGCCGGGTTCCTGCTCGACGAGGCCCGCCACGGCGCCGGGGCGCGGCTGATGACGGTCGGGCTCCATCCCCGGTGGAGCGGGCAGGCGGCGCGGGCGACCGCGGTCCGCGACTTCCTCGAGCACGTGGCGGGGCAGCCGGAGATCTCACTCGTGCACCGGCAGCAGGTCGCCGACTGGTGGACCGAGCACGTCCCGCCGTGACGACGCTGCGGGCGGGTCAGCCGGCGTCGGACTCGGCGATGCCCTTGATGGCCTGCAGCGTCGCGCGCATGTTCGCGCGGTTGGTGCGGCCCCGGGCGCGGCCGGCGACGGCCCAGTAGAGCTTGGTGCCGAGGCTCGGGGTGAGCCGGAAGGACTCGGTGACGTCGGTGCCGTCGCCCGCGGGGTCGAACCGGTAGTGCCAGTTGTTCACCGAGCGGCCCCCGGCCAGGACCTCGAACCCGAACTCGCGGTCCTGCTCGGAGGCGGTGACGCGGCAGACCGTCCAGTACGTCGGCCCGCGGCCGTTGCGCTTCACGTGCCCGCGGAAGCGTGCACCCACGGCCGGGCCGGTGGCGCCGTCGAGCCACTCCGCCTCGAACGTCTCCTCGCTGTAGCGGTGGGTCTGCGTGACGTCGGCGACCAGCGCCCACACCGTCGCCGGGGGTGCCGCGACGTGCTCGGTCACCGTGTCCTGCATCGGCCCGCTCCTCTGCTCCGTCCGGCTGACGCGACACCGTCCCACGGGACGACGATGGAGACATGTTGAGCACCGAGGACGTCCTCGCCATCCAGGCGCTGCTCGCGGACTACGGGCACGTCCTCGACGACCACGACTGGGACCGGGCGCACGAGGTGTTCGCCGAGGACTTGGTCTTCGAGCGCGGCGACGGCCGCCCCGACCTGATTCGACCGGCCGGCTCCGAGTGGAGTCCCACGGCGGCCCCGGCGACCCCGGAGGTCCACTCGGCGGGCGGCGGACACATGGGTCCGACCCGGTCGTCGGTCGCGGCTCAGAGGGCGTCGAGGTCGAGCGCGACCATCGCGCCCAGATCGAGCTCTGCCGATCCGCGCTGCTCGCTGACCGCCTCGAGCACGCCGTCGATCAGCCGGAACTCGGTCAGCACGGCCGGCGGCCCCGGATCGGCGATCAGGTAGTGGCCGATCCCGGCGTCGGAGTACTCCGCGCGCTTGGTGATCCGGTCCGTTCGCCGCGAACCGGGCGAGAGGACCTCCACGACGGCGAGGACGTCGGCCGGGTCGAGGCGGGACCGGCCGTCGACGGCTTCCGCGCGGACGACCGCGACGTCGGGGACGCGCACCGTCGGCGGGTCCGCGGCATCGACCGTCAGCTCGACCTCGGGCACCGCACGCCACGCCGGGCGCAACGCCGCGTCGAGCGCGGCCATCAGCTGGCCGCCCACGAGCTGGTGGCGCGAGGACGGCCGCGGAGACACCTGCAGGACCCCCTCCGCCAGCTCCACCCGGCGCAGCTCGACCGGGGTGAGCCCGTCCCACTCGGCGAGGGTCAGCAGGTGGTCGGGCCAGGCACGGATCGTCGCCACGCTCACCTCCTTTCGACGGGGCCGATCGTCGCACGGTTCCATCGGGCCTCGGCCATGTCGACGGAGGCCTGATCAGGGAGTCGGTGCAGGCCAGGACGGGGAACCGCTCGCCGCGCAGTCACTCCCTCGTCCCGCCGCGACGTGGCCGGCCATGGCGAGCACCCGGTCCCAGACGTCGTCGGGTACCGGCGCCCCGGTCCGCACGAACGAGGCGCGCAGGGCGGGCCACGTCGCGGTCACCGGATCGGCGCGCAGCTCGGCCAACGGCACCGGGCGCTCGAAGCGTTCGAGCACCTCGGCCTCGCAGTTCCAGGGCCGGTCGGGCACGTCCTCGTACGTCGCGTCGGACGTGGCGCGGAACAGGTAGGCGACGTCCTTGGCCCGCCGCGAGCGGTAGAGCACCGCGAGATCCCCGCGCCGGGTGTCGCGGTGGCAGGCCCAGCGCATCGCGGGAGCGCCGGGGGTCAGCTTCGGGTGCTCGTGCCCGTCGTCGTCGAGATGACAGTCCGGGCCCACGACCCACACCCAGTGTCCGACCACGCCGTCGACCATGCCACGAGTCAGATCGAGCACCCGGACCGCCGCACCTGGCGGGCCGGACCCGAGGCGGGCTGGCTCCTCCCGCGGTCGGCGCTGCTCGCCGATCTGTGGTCGACGGGCTGATCACGGGAGGCGCTCCTCGACCGGCGCCAGCCCGAACGGGACGTGCGGCTCGGCCTGGTACCAGTACGCGACCGAGGACCAGTCGTCGCTGCGCCGGTTCGCGTGCCCGTGCTCGATCGTCACGCGGATCGACCGCTCGAACACCACCGGGTCCTCGACGTGGAAGCGGTAGAGCGAGACCGGCCCACGCCAGTTCCGGCCGCCCGGCAGGGTCACCCCGTGGTAGGGCGCCGAGTAGGACTGCGTCGGGCACCAGGCGGTGTTGACGTAGTCCTCGGTGCCGGTGCCGTGCAGCGTCGGGGGCCACTCGTCGCCGTCGATGAAGATCATGTCGTCGCCCTCGCCGTACCAGTTCCACCGCCACCGGCGGCGCGGGCGGACGTTCAGCACGCAGCCCACGTAATGCCCGTGACCCACGGCCTCGAGGATCGTGTAGTTGTCATCGCCTGTCAGGTTCGACCCGCCGAACTGGAAGCGCGCGTTCGACCACCCCGCCCTGACACCTCGTGTCGGGTTCTCCCGGCGCCACTGGGCGTGGAACCGGCCGATGTCGTCACCGACCTCGTCGAGCTCCTCGTGGTCGACGTAGAAGTACGCCCAGAGGTGTTCGGGCGCCTCGTTGACGAGCTCGATCCGCGCGCCGGTCCCGAACGGCATCGCGAACCAGCAGTTCAGCGCCTTGCCGTCCTCCGGGCTCATCTGGAGCGGCAGCGAGACGAAGTTCGTGGTCCGGCCGTGCCCCACACCGAAGAAGTCCCCGAGCGGCACGTCCACGCTCGGGTGCTCCTCGCCGTCCCACCACATCCGGAGGACGAGCCACCGCAACAGGTCGTCCCGGCGCCGTCCGGGCGTCGCGACCGTCATCCAGAGGTGGGTGACGACGCCGGCCCCGGCCACGTCGAGCAGGGTCACCGACCCACCGGGCGCGACGTGCGCGCGGTCGTCGTTCCCGCCGCTGCGGTCCCACGACGATTCCCGACGACGACGGGTGCGCCGCAGACGCGGCAGGTCGCGCAGGCTCGAGCCGTGGGGGCCGTAGTCGACGGTCATATCCCTGACTTCCCGAAAAAGACGGAACCGATCGGCCACCGCGGACCTCCAAGCCCACGACCCAGCACAGCGGTACGAGGGCCACCACGGAGGAGCGATGACGAAGACCAGGAGCGCACGGCGGAAGCGCAAGGCGCCCGCGTCGGGCCGGCACACACCGATGCGCGCACCGGGGACCCTGACGGTGCAGCTGCTCCCCCAGTTGCTCGCCGAAGGGCTGCTGCCCCGAGCCCGCGTCACCGAGGTGCTGGAGGTGGTCCCGGCGGTCTACGCCGGTGTCCTGCACGACGCCGGGCCGTTCCACGGCTCGCCCGCGCCGAACCACTGGTGGGTCGACGAGTTCGGATGTCTCGACGCGCGGGGCACCGTTACGGCCGTCCCGATCGACCCGGCGGCCGGGTGCACGTGCCGGATCGACGTCCTGGACGCCTCCGGGTGGCTCGCCCCGGTGAACTGGGCGGGCACCGAGCCACCCGAGGGCGACGGCCCGCTGCACGTCGAGGGCTCGCTGTACCTCGACCCGATGCTCGATGCCGGCTCGGAGCACGGCGAGGCCGTCGCGCTCTGCCGCCGCCGGTTCCGGGTCGCCGCGCTCCGGCGCTACCGGCGCACGGCCGACCGTCCGCTCGGACCGGTGCCCCTGGGCCGGGTCCCGGCCCCCGCCGAGACCTCGCACGACGCGGTGTACGTCGCCGACCTCCTGCCCGAACCCGACGAGCACGCCGTGACGGGGAATGCGTCGTGAGCGCGGACGCGTGCACCCACGGCAGCTGGACGACCCGGGCGCAGGCCCGCGTCCGGGAGGTGACGACGGTGCAGCTCCAGCCGCAGCACCTGCGGTCCGGTCGTCTGCCCGCGGTCGCGATCGGGGAGGTGCTCGAGGTCGCGCCGGTCCTCTACCTGGCGGAGATCGAGGACGTGGGGTGCCG
This sequence comes from Actinomycetospora sp., assembly GCF_036497245.1. Classification (GTDB taxonomy): domain Bacteria; phylum Actinomycetota; class Actinomycetes; order Mycobacteriales; family Pseudonocardiaceae; genus Actinomycetospora. The sequence continues at coordinate 9,803 of NZ_DASXJS010000024.1, forward strand.
GCCGTCCCTCGCCTGGGAGGCCGGTCCCTTCGGGATCGTGGGCGCCTGCGGCGTCATCGGCGACCCCCGGGTCTTCGGGGAGGAGGAGGACGGACCCGTCGGCGTCGAGATCCTCGAAGTGGGGGACCGCGAGGTCGTCGTCAACAGCGCCGGGCTCGAGGGGGTCGATCACCTCGAGCCCGGGCGCCGGGTGTGGGTCGAGGGGTCGTTCTACCTCGACGTCGACCTGGTCGAGGCCGACGAGCGCCTCCCGATCCCGATGCGCGGTCGGTACCGCCTCGCCGCGGTGCGTCGCTACCGCGCCCGCTTGCCGCGACCTCCCCGGCCGGAGCCGCTGCGCCGCATCCCGGCGCCCGACGACGTCGACCCGGACGTCTTCCTCCACGTCGCGGACCTCGTCGGGCCCGCGCGGGATCAGCCGTGACGCGCCATCTCCTGCAGGCGGGCGATCCGATCCGACAGGGGCGGGTGGGTGGAGAAGAGCTTCGACATCCCCTCGCCCGCCCGGAACGGGTTGGCGATCATCAGATGGGACTGCGAGACGAGCGCGGGCTCGGGCGGCAGCGGGGTGGCCTGCGTGCCGTACTGCAGCTTGTGGAGCGCGGAGGCGAGCGCGAGCGGGTCGTGCGTCAGCGTCGCGCCGCTCGCGTCGGCCTGGTACTCGCGGGTGCGGCTCACGGCCATCTGCACGATCCCGGCCGCCAGCGGTCCGAGGAGGGCCAGCAGGATCGTCGCGAGGAAGTTCCGGTTGCCGCCGAAGAGCTGCGCCCCGATCACCAGGTAGGTGACGACGCTCGACAGCGCACCCGCGACCGAGGAGATGAGGATGTCGCGGTTGTAGACGTGCGAGAGCTCGTGCCCGAGGACCCCGCGCAGCTCGCGCTCGTCGAGCAGCCGCAGGATGCCGGTGGTCGCGCACACGGCAGCGTGGCGCGGGCTGCGCCCGGTGGCGAAGGCGTTGGGCGCGTCCGTGGGGCTCACGTAGAGCCGCGGCATCGGCTGGTGGGCGGCGGAGGCCAGCTCCCGCACGATCCGGTACATGCCGGGCTGCTCGGCCTCGGTGACCGGCACGGCGTGCATGGCCCGCAGGGCGATCTTCTCGGAGAAGAAGTAGGAGTAGCCGTTGACGCCGAGCGCGATGAGCAGGGCGATCAGCAGGCCCGCGCGCCCGAACAGCGAGCCGATGACCAGGATGAACGCACTCAGCGCCCCGAGGAGCAGGGCGGTCTTCAGCCCGTTGCGCACCGTGGATCCCTTTCGTCGTGGCCTGGGAGGGCTCTCCCGGCTCGCCCGCCCGACTCAACGTGCGGGACGGGCGCCGGAGTTCCGGGCCCCGGTTCAGCCCCGGGTGCGGACCCGATCCGACAACGCCCCGATCGCCTCGAGGTCCTCGGGGCGGGCGTGCCGCGTGAAGTGCTCGATGTCGACGTGCACGAACAGGGCACGGGCGGTGCCCGCCAGCGTTCCGTCCTCGGTGTCGAGCCGGGCCTCGCCGCTCACGAAGTACTTGCGGCGCAGGACGCCGTCGAGACGCGCCCGCAGCCACAGCGTGGTCCCGACCGGGACCGGCGCCCGGAAGTCGGTCCCCAGCCGCGCGGTCACGCAGACCCCGCCGACCAGCGGTGCCACCGACCCCAGGCACTCGTCGAAGGCGGCCATGAGGAAGCCGCCGTGGATCAGTCCCGGTCCGCCCTGCATGTCGTCGGTGACGAGCATCCGGCTGCGTACCGCCACGCCGAGACCCGCGTGTCCGCCCTCCCCGCGCTCGTCGTCGACCCACGACTCGACCCCGATCCCGCCCGGGACGTCCGCGCAGCCCCGGCAGGCCGGGTTGTGCGCGGGGATGCGCTCCCCGACGCCCGGCGCCTGCGGGTCGCGGGAAGGGAGGGTCGCGTCGGCGGGGACGTCGAGGGAGCGGGCGGACGCCTGGGTCATGAGCGCACGCTAACCGTCTTGGGCAGGATGTCCGGCGTGGCAGAGAGCACTGAAGGTCCCGCCGTCGTCGTCGAGCACATCGCCCCGGACAGCGCCTCGGAGGAAGGCGGGGTCACCGCGCTGCTGACGCTGCGGGACCCGCGTCGGCGCAACGCGATGTCCCGTGCGCTCTCCGATCGCCTGGTCGAGGCCCTCGAGGCGGTCATCGCCGACGACCGGGTGCACGCGGTCGTCGTCACCGGGGCGGCCGATCGTGGACCGGCGTTCTGCGCCGGTGGTGACCTCGACGAACTGGCCGCGATCGGCGAGATGGCGGGTGACGAGGGCGAGCCGGCCATCAAGGCGGTCTACGCGGGCTTCCTCGCCCTGGCGGCGTGCCCGCTGCCGACGATCGCCGCCGTCGACGGGCCCGCCGTCGGGGCGGGCATCAACGTCGCGCTCGCGGCCGACATCCGGCTCGCCGGGGACACCGCGCGCTTCGAGCCGGGCTTCCTGCGCCTGGGCCTGCATCCCGGGGGCGGGATGACGTGGATGACCCAGCGGCTGGTCGGGCAACAGGCCACCCTCGCGATGCTGCTCACCGGTGAGGGCCTGGACGCCGCCGCGGCCGAGCGGAGCGGGCTGGCCCTGCGCCGGGTGGGCGGCGAGATGCCCGCGGCGCCGGTCGGCGACGACGGTGCCGCGGTGCGCTCCCCGGTCGTCGTCGAGGCGCTCCGGATGGCGGCGCACTCCGCGCGGGCCCCGCGTGACCTCGTCGTCGCGACCAAGGCCAGCGTGCGGGCGACGGCGGGGCTCGCGGAGCAGAGCGCGGCCGTCGACGTCGAGGTCGGACCCCAGCTGGAGTCGCTGCACTCGCCCGCCTTCCGGGCGGGTCTCGAGCGGGTCCGGCGGCGCGCCTGACCTCTCCGACGGGGCTTGTTCGGTCAAGTGTGCTGTGACCCGCGGCGGGTGACGCGCTGCGCCGATCGGCACACGGTTAACGTGGGACACAGGTGGTGCCTTCCGGCGTCCGGGTGATTCCGGGTCGTGCGCAGCGGCCCGGAGCACGGGCTCCGAGCAGGAGGCGCCCGGACTCCGCGGAAGGATTGGGATCGCTCGATGAGCACTGACACCGAGGTCGGGGCAGGGCTCCCGGATCACCTGGTGGCACACGGCGAGATCCGGAAGACCGAGGTCAAGCAGACCCACCGGGTGGTGATCCGGTTCGCGGGTGACTCCGGCGACGGGATGCAGCTCACCGGGGACCGGTTCACCTCGGAGGCGGCGGCGTTCGGCAACGACCTGGCGACGCTGCCGAACTTCCCGGCCGAGATCCGGGCTCCTGCCGGGACCCTGCCCGGGGTGTCGAGCTTCCAGCTGCACTTCGCGGACTACGACATCCTCACCCCCGGGGACCGCCCGGACGTGCTGGTGGCGATGAACCCGGCCGCACTGAAGTCGAACCTCGAGGACCTGCGCCACGGCGGGGTCCTGATCGTGAACACCGACGAGTTCACCAAGCGGAGCCTGACGAAGGTCGGCTACGCGTCGAACCCGCTCGAGGACGACTCGCTGGCGCCCTATCAGGTGCACGAGGTGGCGATGGCCACGCTGACCCGAACGGCGCTCGAGCCGACCGGCATGTCGAAGAAGGACGCCGAGCGTGCGAAGAACATGTTCGCGCTCGGGCTGCTGTCGTGGATGTACCACCGCGGTACCGAGTCCACCGAGCAGTTCCTGCGCGAGAAGTTCGCCAAGAAGCCGGAACTGGCCGAGGCGAACGTCCTGGCGTTCCGGACCGGCTGGAACTACGGCGAGACCACCGAGTCGTTCGCGGTGACCTACGAGGTCGCCCCCGCAGCGCTGCCCACCGGCACCTACCGCCAGATCACCGGCAACCTCGCGCTGGCCTACGGCGTCGTCGCCGCGGGTCAGCTGTCGAAGCTGCCGGTGTTCCTCGGGACGTACCCGATCACCCCGGCCTCCGACGTGCTCCACGAGCTCTCGAAGCACAAGGGCATGGGCGTGACCACGTTCCAGGCCGAGGACGAGATCGCCGGCATCGGCGCCGCGCTCGGTGCGGCGTTCGGCGGGGCGCTCGGGGTCACCTCGACGTCGGGGCCCGGCGTGGCGCTGAAGTCGGAGACCATCGG
>NZ_DASXJS010000025.1:0-76517 GCF_036497245.1 Actinomycetospora sp.
ACCCCACCACGTAGGTCTGGCCGGTCAGGTCGACGTCGCGGGCGAAGCTGCCAGGCGCGGTCAGCCGCTTCGGCGCTTCGCCCGAACAGCCTGCGGCCAGGGCGGCCGTGCAGAGGACGACGACCACGACCGCGACGAGGCGGAGCCGACGGACACGGCGCATGCCGTTCTCCCGGAAGGATCGCGGAGCAGCGGGGAACGGGCCGGACCCTCCTCGCGCGAGGGCCGGCGCGGTAGACGACGGCGGGGAGGCCCCGGAGGACCTCCCCGCCGTTCGCGGTGTCACCGTGTCACCGCTCGGCGCTGGACCGACCGGTGACGCCGGGCCGGATCAGGACTGGCCGATCAGGCCCTGCTGCTGGAGCCAGTTCTTCGCGACCTGGGCCGGGTCCTGGCCCTGCGAGGAGATCTGGCCGTTGAGGCCCAGCATCGTGTTGTAGTCCAGGCGCTTCGCGATCTCGTTCGAGACCTGGACGACACCCGGCGCCCGCGCCACCACGTCACCACGGATGGTGTTCGAGGCGTTGTAGATCGGGAAGAAGTTCTTGTCGTCGGGCAGCGCCACGAGGTGGAGACCCGGGATGCGGCCGTCGGTGGTGAACACCTCGCCGAACTTGCAGGGGTTGCCGTTGGCGGTCGCCTGGTAGACGACGCCGGTGTCGAGCGTGGTGACGGCCGGTGGCGAGGTGTACGGCTTGGTGACGCCGTAGGTGCGCAGCAGGTTGGGCAGGCCGTCGTCACGGCCGGCGAACTCGGGCTCCACGCAGAGCGTGGCGTTCGGGTTGCCGGAGTTGATGAAGTTGGCCCAGTCCGTCGTGTTCTTGATGTTGTTCTGCTGGGCGAATGCCTCGGTGGTGCCGATGGCGTAGGTGTTGTTGAACGGCGTCGGGTTGGTCCAGACGATGTTGTTCTGCTTCTTGTCCAGGTCCCGCGTCGCGATGTACTGCTGCTGCGGGTCCTTGATCACCTGGGTCTGCTTGAGGTCGGTGATCCAGCCGGTGCCCGTGTACGACCAGTACATGTCGACCTGGCCGCTGGTCAGGGCGGCACGCGCCGCGGCCGAGCCCTGGATGCCGCAGCGGTCGTTGACGGTGGCGCCGACCGACTGCAGCGCCTGGACCTGCGCCTTGCACAGGAAGAGCTGCTCGTCGAAGTCCTTGCCGCCGACGGTGAACGTCTGGCCCTGGAGGTTGATGCCGCTCGCCGCGAGGCTGCCGCCGGTCGCCTGCGGCTGACCGCTGCCTGACAGGCCCCCGCAGCCCGCCGCGAGCAGCGCGGTGGCCGCGAGCGTGACCGCTCCGGCCCTCCACCCGCGCAGGCGGCCCAGCCGTTGCTGGCCGCCCGGAGTCTTCCACTGCACTGGTCGTCTCTCCTTCGTCGTGCGAGGTCTGTTGCTCCGGCCTCGGCCTGGGTCGTGCCTGGACTTGCGGAATCACTGCCACGACCCGGGCGGACTCCCTCGATCTGCCCGGAGCGTGCGCCCGTCGGTCAGCCCGAGCGGGCGACGATGGCCCGCTCGGCGACGCCGGCCAGCCAGTCCACGAGCAGCGCGAGCGCGGCGATGATCGCGCCGCTGACGAACAGCAGGTTGATGCGGTTGAGCCGCAGCGCCTGCTGGACGAGCTCGCCGAGCCCGCCCGCCCCGATGTAGGTGGCCAGGGTGGCCGTGCCGACGTTGAGGACGAGCGCCACGCGCAGGCCGGCCACGATGACCGGTACCGCGAGCGGGATCTCGACCCTGAAGAGGGTTTGCCGCGACGACATGCCCATGCCGCGGGCGGCCTCGATCAGGGACTGGTCGACCTGCTGGAGGCCGACCACGGTGTTGCGCAGGACCGGGAGCAGGGCGGCCAGCACGAGGCCGATGACCGCGCTCCGCACCCCGAACTCCCAGAAGCCCAGCAGCAGCAGCACACCGAACGGCGGCAGGGCCTGGCCGAAGCCGCCGAGGGCGAGCACCGGGCCCTGGAGCCTCCTGGCGCTCTTCCGGCTCAGACCGATGCCGATGGGCACGGCGATGAGGAGCACGAGCACCGTCGAGTACAGGACGAGCAGCAGGTGCTGCCCGAGCTGACTGAGCACGTTCTCGGGCTCGAGTGCGCGAGCCTCGATCGTGTCGAGGGTCCGGGTGCTGACGTAGAAGTAGGTCAGCAGCAGACCGACGACCACGATGATCGGAGCGACGAGCAGGTCGTAATTGGCCCGGATCGTGCCCAGGAAGCCGCCCGTGCTCGCCTCGGACTTCTTCTGGGTCGGGAGGCCCGGCTGGAGGTCGACCGCGGTCACCGCTCACGCTCCCTGGTCTTGAGACCGGCGACGAGGTCGTTCCAGTGCAGGACGCCCTGGGCCAGGCCCTCGTCGTCGACGACCGCGACCAGCGAGGCGGAGCCGTCGAGCATGACGTCGACCGCGTCGTAGACGGTGCCGGACAGCGGCACCGTCACGAGCGCGGTCCCGGCGGCGTCGCGGTCGGCCAGGTGCCGCCACGAGACGGGGCGACCGGCCGCGTCGACCTCGGCGACCGGCGTGCCGTTGCGGTTCCCGACGGCGTTCGAGTCGGTCTCGATCGGGTGCAGCTCGAGGCGCGAGAGCTCGAGCAGCGAGAGGCGCCGCACGGCCGCACCGCCGCCGACGAAGTCGGAGACGAAGTCGTCGGCCGGGTGGGTGAGCACCCTTTCGGGGTTGTCGTACTGGTGCAGCTTGCCGCCGCTGCCGAACACCGCGATGCGATCGCCGAGCTTCACGGCCTCCTGCAGGTCGTGGGTGACGAAGCAGATCGTCTTGCCCACGGACCGCTGGATCTCGAGGAACTCGTCCTGGAGACGGTCGCGGGTGATCGGGTCGATCGCGCCGAAGGGCTCGTCCATGAGCATGACCGGCGGGTCCGCGGCGAGCGCGCGGGCCACGCCGATGCGCTGCTGCTGGCCACCGGAGAGCTGGCGCGGGTAGCGGTCCCGGTAGGTCGAGGGCTCGAGGCCCACGAGGTGGAGCAGCTCGTCGGCCCGTTCCCGGATCTTGTTCTTGTCCCAGCCGAGCATCTTCGGCACGACGCCGATGTTGTCGGCGATCGAGAAGTGCGGGAACAGCCCGCCCTGCTGGATCACGTAGCCGATCTTGCGGCGCAGCTGGTCGCCGTTGACGTTGGTGACGTCCTCGCCGTCGAGCAGAATGCGGCCACCGGTCGGCTCGATGAGGCGGTTCATCATCTTCAGGGTGGTCGTCTTGCCGCAGCCCGAGGGGCCGATCAGCATGACGATCTCGCCCTTGGGGACAGCCATGTCGAGGCTCTCGACCGCCGGGGCGGCCGAGCCGGGATACACCTTCTCGACGGCTTCCAGGACGATCATGTTCTCGGTCTCAGACACGGATCCCCCTCGGGATGGTCAGGCGCTGCACGATGGCGAAGAAGATCTCGAACACGGCGGCCACCACCAGGCACATGAAGGTGCCGATGAGGACCTGTGGGAAGGCGTTCGCCGCACCGATGCGGGTGATGCCGGTGAGCAGCAGCTTGCCGAGGCCCGGCCCCTGCACGATGGACGCGACCACGGCGATCGAGATCGAGATCAGCGTGGTCACCCGGATGCCGTTGAGGATGACCGGCCAGGCCAGCGGCAGCTGGATCGTCAGCAGCCGGCGGACGCGGCCGTAGCCCAGACCGCGGGCGGACTCAAGGATCGCCCGGTCGACCGAGGTCAGACCGGCGACGGTGTTCCGCAGCACGGTGTAGAGCGTGTAGATCGTCAGCACGATGATCGCGGTCGTGACCCCCAGCCCGGTGATGGGCAGGAACAGCACGAAGAGTGCGAGCGAGGGCACCGTGAGGACAGCCGCGGTGATGAGGAGCGAGCCCTCGCGGATGCCGGAGGCCCACCAGTCGAAACTGAAGCGGGTCGGGCTGGGCTCCCCGGTGGAGACGATCAGGCCCAGGGCGATGCTGATCGCGGAGCCGACGCCCACGCAGATGAGCACGAACAGGAAGTGCTGCTGGGTGAGGGCCAGGATCTGGGCGCTGTTCGCGGCGAAGTACTGGAAGACGTTCACGACACTCCTTCCTTTCTGGTCGGAGGGACGGGCGGAGGGGTCGGAGGGCGGCGCTGTCGCGGGGTCCGGGACGGCGGACCCGCCCCGGACGGGGCGACCGGGGTGCCCGGAGCTCCGAGGGCGGCCGAGAGATCGGCCGCGGCACGGAGCACGCCCGCGCTGACCTCGGCCAGCACGGGGTCGATCCGGGAGTCGGGGCCTCCGACGGTCACTGCCGCGACCACCGCGCCCGCGGCGTCGCGCACCGGCGCGCCGACCGCGAGCAGGCCCCGGTCCATCTCGTGACGGGCGATCGAGTGGCCGCGGGCACGGTCCTCGGCGATGCGGACCACCAGCTCGTCCAGCGAACGAGGTGCGGCCGGGCCTGCCTGCCCCAGCCCCTCGGGGACGATCAGCCGGGCGACCGCGGCGGTGTCGAGGTCGAAGAGCATCGCGCGCCCGCCCGCGGTGCAGGACAGGGGCACCGTCCGCCCGACCCAGCCGATGGCCCGGAGCTCGCTGTCCGGGGCGGCGGTGCTCACCGTCATGGCGCTCCCGCCGCTGCGCACGCAGACCTCGACGCGCTCGCCCAGCAGGGCGGCCTCGCGCTCGACGAGGGCGTCGGCCTCGTCGCGCAGGCGGCGGCTCACGGCGCGGACGCCGAGCGAGAACAGCCGGGTGCCGATGCGGTAGCGCAACGTCCCGGCCTCGCGCTCGACGAAGCCGGCGTCGGCGAGCAGCCGCAGCAGGCGGGACACCTGCGACTTGTCGCGGCCGAGCGTGCGGGCGATCTCGACGACGCCGAACGCCGTGGGCGCCTCGACGGTGCCCGCCGGGCCGCCGAGGCCGACCGACTCGGGGTCGCCCAGCAGCTCGAGGATCGCGAGCGCGCGGTGGACCTGACCACCGCCCGAGGCGTCACCGGCGGCGGGGGCCGCGCTGCGCGTGGGGGTGGTCGAGCCGTCCTCCTGCGCTGCGCCGCGCGAGGCACGTGGACTCATGACCCCCCTCTCCACTCCCTGACGCGGGGAGCGTGAGGGACAACCGCCGTTGCCGATCAGGCAACGGTCAGCGAGAGATTAAGGGGCTCGCCATGCGCTTGTCACCCGGAAGTTGGGACTTTCGGGTCAAGTCGTCATGCAGCGTCGACCGGTCGTTCGGTGACGGAGTGTCTCAACCAGGCCGTGGAGCAGGGGATCTAGATCGCGGATGTCCGAATGGTCTCGCACGGGTGAACAGGGCGACGCGAAGTCGTAACTTTGCGTCATCTCGCTGAGTGAGCCGCTGAGAGCGCTCCGGTGGCCGAAAACCGGGCCGAGGGGTTGCAGGAACGCCGCGTACCGGTGACCGGGTCAGCGGCCCGCCGTCACGCCCGGGTTCCGTCCCCCCGGTGCGTCGAGGCCCCAGAGCCCCAGCAGGCGCGACTCCAGCCGGTCCAGCTCCGCGGCGACGGCGAGGTGGGCCCGACGACGGCGCGCGCTCGGCATCTGCTCGGCGGACCGCACCGCGGCCTCGAGGTCGGAGAGACGGGTGCGCGCGTCCGCGGTGAAGGTGTGCACCTCGGCGTCGTCGGGTCGGCGGTTGCCGAGCTCGCGGACCGAGTTGGCGAGGTTGTGGCAGCGCGCGTAGAGCGCCGTCCCGCGACCCGAGAAGGTCGAGAGCTCGTCCGGCGCGACGCCGAGCCGCCGGGCGCGGTAGTCGTCGACGCGGGAGCGCGCCTCGCCCACGGCCTGGTAGACGATCGGGGCCGCGACGGGGACCACGATCCTGGCGATCCCGATCCACCGCTTCACGGTGGCGCCGGTCAGCGGGTCGTCCTTGCCGTTCTTGTCCGCGATCTCGGCGTCCGCGACCTTCTCGGCTTTCTCGGTCGCCCTGCGATCGGCCTTCGCGGCCTTCGCCGTCTGCTTCTCGGCCTTCGCGGCCTGCTTGGCGGCCCGGCGGCTGAGGACGACCACGCCCTCGCCCTCCTCGCCGCCGATCTCCACCGAGTGCTTCGTGCCGCTGCTCCGCCGTGCCATGGGTCCTCCCGCTGTCCCGGCGGCCGGCCCTCGCCGGGCGCCCCGGGCGGGTACCCCCGCCCGGTCGTTCCCCGGGGCCGGCCGTCCCGACCCGATGTCGATCTCTCGCGGGCCCGGTTCCCCGTCGGGCCCGGACCCTAACGGGGTCTCCCCGTCCGTGGGCGGCGCCACGACGGCGCACCGCCCCGGGAGCGGGGCCGTGCCCGTGGCCGATCAGGCTGTCGGGGCTCCGTGGCAGGCTCCTGGTCATGAGCAGCGCGGACCCGGGCGGGCCCACCCCGGCCGTCCCCGGCCCCGGCGGCCCTCCCGTGCTGCTCGACGCCGCCGTCACCACCCGCTGCCGGCGCCGGGTCCATCTCGAGCACGATCCGTCCACCGGGCGCGCGCGGGGGGCGACCCCTGTCGACGGTGCAGGTGCGGTGGTGCTCCCGGAACCGGACCCGGGCGTGGAGATGCGGGTGGCCGACGCCGCGGAGCACCGTGCCGCGCTCGCCGCCCGGTTCACCGAGCTGCTCGGGGAGTCCTACCGCCGGGTGCCCGACGGTCCGCGGGGCGAGCGGGTGTCGGCGACGCTCGCGCTCGCCGCGGACGACACCGTCTCCGCGATCGGCGCCGCCGAGCTGCCACCGGCCGACGGCAGGCGCGGGCACGCCGAGCTGCTGGTGCGCGCCGGGGGCACCGCCGACTCCGCGGAGCACGCCGACGGGGGCTGGTACCCCGTGATCGTTGTGCGCCACCGCGTCAGCGACCCCGGGACCGGCGCCCTGACCACGCCGCTGGGCCGGCCGCACCCGTCGTCGGCGGCCCCGGATCCCGAGCGCAAGGTGCGCGCGGTCGCACGGGACGTGCTCCGGCTCGCGCACCTGCACCGGATGCTCGCCTCCGCGGGCCTCGGCGTCCTCTCCGGGCCCGCCTGGGGTGGCGTGGTCGGGCTCGACGCCGACTGCGTGGTGTGGACCGACCTGGCCGCGGGACCCGGGAACGAGGCCGGACGCAGCCCGCTCGACACCTACGACCGCCGCTTCGCCGACCGGCTCGCCGTCGCCGGGGCGGCGCGGGCCGGGGCTCCCGCGCTCGCCGAGCCCTCCCGCATCACCGAGTGCCGCCGCTGCCCCTGGTGGCCGGTCTGCGAGGCCGACCTGCGCCGCGCGGACGACGTGAGCCTCGTCGTGCGCGGCGAGGACGCCCTGCGGCTGCGCGGTCGCGGGGTCACCACGGTGCGGGCGCTCGCCGCGCTCGACCCTCGGCGCGGTCTGCCCGAGCCGGTCGACGGCGTGCCCGACGACGTCGGCCTGTCCACCGACCTGCGTGAGGCCGTCGCGCTGGCCCGGGCCTGGCGCTTCGACGTCCCCCTGGTCCGGCGGGTGCACCGGCCCGACGTGCCGCGCGGCGCGGTCGAGGTCGACGTGGACATGGAGAGCCTCGGCGAGGACGGCGCCTATCTGTGGGGCGTGCTGCTCTCCGGCGCCGACGTGGGGCTCGCCCACGGCTACCGCGGATTCGCCACCTGGGACCCGGTCCCGACCCGCGACGAGGCCCGCTCGTTCGCGGCGTTCTGGGCCTGGCTGACCGATGTCCGCCGCCGCGCCGAGGAGCGCGGTCTGTCCTTCCGGGCGTACTGCTACAACGAGCAGGCCGAGAACCGCTGGCTCCGCGGGTCGGTGGAGCGCTTCACCGGCGAGCCGGGGATCCCGGCCGGCCAGGAGGTGGAGGCGTTCATCGCCTCGGACGCCTGGGTCGACCTGTTCCCGGCCGTCAGCGAGTCGTTCCTGTGCCCGCACGGCAAGGGCCTCAAGCGCGTCGCGCCCTCGGCGGGCTTCGGGTGGCGTGATCCGGAGGCGGGCGGGGAGAACTCCATGCGTTGGTACCGCCGCGCCGTCGGGCTCGACGGCGAGGCCCCCGAACCCGCGATGCGCGACCGACTACTCGTCTACAACGAGGACGACGTACTGGCCACCCGCGCCCTGCGGACCTGGATGACCTCGGACGCGGTGCTCGCCGTGCCGCACCTCGACGACCTGCGGGCCGAGGCGGCCGTGCCCGACGCCGGGCAGGCCGCCCCGTCCGAGGTGGTCAGCGAGGCTGCATGCGCAGCGCCCCGTCGAACCGGATGACCTCGCCGTTGAGGTAGTCGTGCTCGGCGATCATCGCGACGAGCTGGGCGTACTCGTCGGGCCGGCCGAGACGCTGGGGGAACGGGATGCCCTTGGCGAGCTCGTTGCGGAAGGACTCCTCGACACCGGCCAGCATCGGGGTGTCGATGATGCCGGGGGCGATCGTCATGACCCGGATGCCGTACTGGGCGAGGTCGCGTGCGGCGGGCACGGTCATGCCGACCACGCCGCCCTTCGACGCGGCGTAGGCGATCTGGCCGATCTGGCCCTCGAAGGCCGCCACCGAGGCGGTGTTGACGATGACGCCGCGCGCCCCGTCCGCGAGCGGCTCCGTCTGCGCCATGGCCGCGGACGCCAGCCGCATCACGTTGAAGGTGCCCACGAGGTTGATGTTGATGACCTGGGAGAACGCCCCCAGGTCCATCGGGCCCTTCTTCGAGAGGACGCGGCCCGCGGTCCCGATGCCCGCGCAGTTGACGACCACGCGCAGCGGGAGTCCGATGCCGACCGCGGCCTCGACCGCGGCCTGGACCTGGTCGCCGTCGGTGACGTCCGCGCCGATGTAGTCGACCCGCTCGAGCTTCTCGGCCGTGTCGATCGCCTTCGGCAGGTCGATCGCCACGACGTGTGCGCCGTCGGCGGCGAGCCGGCGGACCGTGGCCCCGCCGAGCCCGGACGCGCCTCCCGTGACGATCGCGGCGACGTCGGTCGTGTCCATGCGCGGTGCGCTCCTCGTGCTCGGGCCGGCCCGCGTGCTCGCGCCGGCGTGGCGGGCGCGGCGCGCGTTGGGACGATCACCGCAGCCCTCGGCGCGGAGGCTATCCCGGGCCGCGCGGCGGTGACAGTCAGGGCTGACCGTTCTGTCGAGAGTCACACCGATGGTGGGTGCAGCCCGGGTCCGCCGAGGTGGACCCGGGCGCGCGGGGAGCTCAGGCGCGCGTCATCCCGAACTGCCAGTCGTCGAGGTAGCGCGTCGCGAAGCCCGCCTCGGAGTAGGCGAGGTAGAAGTCCCACATCCGGACGAAGATCTCGTCGAACCCGAGGTCCCGGACCTCCCCCTCGCGGGCCAGGAAGGTGTCCCGCCAGCGGTGCAGGGTCTCGGCGTAGTCGGGGCCGATGGAGCGGCGGTCGTCGATGTGCATCGTGGTGTGGCGGGCGAGGGTCGCCTCGATCGCCTCGACGCTCGGGATGATCCCGCCGGGGAAGATGTACTTGTGGATCCAGGTGTACGAGGACTTCGTCGCCCGGAGCCGGTGATGCGGCATGGTGATCGACTGCAGGCCGAAGCGCCCGCCGGGCGCGAGGAGCCGGTCGACGGTGCGGAAGTACTCCGGCCAGTAGGCCGCGCCGACGGCCTCGATCATCTCGAGGGAGATGACGGAGTCGTACTCCCCGACCGCGTCGCGGTAGTCGCGCACGTCGATCGTGATCCGGTCGGACACGCCCGCGGCCTCCGCACGGCTGCGGGCGAGCTCGGCCTGCTCGACCGAGAGCGTCAGCGTCGTGACCCGCGCGCCCCGCTTCGCCGCGCGGATGGCCGCCTCGCCCCAGCCGGTGCCGATCTCGAGGACGCGTGAGCAGTCCCGCACGCCCGCCAGGTCCAGGACGCCGTCGACCTTGCGGTGCTGGGCCGCGGTGAGGGACTCGGTGTGCTGTCCGTCCTCGCCGATCGGCCCGGAGAACCAGGCCGCGGAGTACATCATCGACTCGTCGAGGAAGAGCTGGAACAGGTCGTTCGACAGGTCGTAGTGTCGGTGGACGTTCTCCTGCGAGGCCGAGGCGTCGCCCGCGTCCTCCTCGCGCGGCTGCCCGCGGTCGTAGAACCCGCGCATCTTGCGCAGTGGGCGCGGCACGAGCTCCTCGATGTTCTCGCTGAAGCACTGCAGGACCCCGACGAGGTCGTCCGAGTGCCAGTCGCCCACCATCCAGCCCTCGCCGAACCCGATCAGCCCCGACCGCCCGAGGCGGGTGAAGCAGGCCTCGGGCCGGATCAGGCGGATCGCGGGGGAGGTGGGACCACCGCCGCCCTCGACGGTGCCGTCGGGCCAGATCAGGCGCATCGGCATGCGCCGTACCGCCGCACGCATCAGCCCGCGCGCCACGCTCATCCGCAGCCGGTTCTCCCCCGGGTCCTTCAGGCCCGGCCAGACGCCCTCGGCCGGCCGAGGTACGGGCCGGCGGAGGGACAGGTCGTCGGACAGGGGTGAGGTCGACACAGCAGGTCCTCTCGACGCATGGACGATCGTTTCGTTGCGACGACGTTCCGTCGGCATCACCTTCGCGGCCCGAGCACGGAGCGTTCGATCTCGGACGACGAGATTGTGACCACGTCGGTTCGGAACGGGTGCGGAGCCCCGATGGTCCGTTACCGTGCGCGTCGAGCACGGACACCGACCGTCACGCGGCCGGTGTGGGTCCGGTCCGCCGGGGAGGATGCCTGAGGTGGACGCCAGCGACGAGCTGCAGCGCCTGGACGACGACCTCGCGGCCGGTCGCGTCGACGCGACCTCGTACCGGCGGCGCCGCGACGAGCTGATCGTCCGTCGCCGCGAGGAGGAGGCGGCGGCCCGCGCGACGGGCCCGTCCGCCGTCGGCGCCGTGGAGGCCCCGACGACGGGTGCCGTCGATCCCGCACCCGGGTCGGCCGGGACCGGACCATCGGCGCCCGCCACGGCCGGGGAGCCCGCCTCCTCGGGACCCGGTTCCGACGGTTCGGTCGCGCCGTCGCGCACCTCCGTCCCCGCCCACCCGAGCCCGGCCACCCCGAGCGCCGCCACCCCGAGCGGTGCCCACCCGGCCACCCCGGACCCGGTGCTCCCGTCGTCGACGGAGTCGCGGACCGAACCGCCGGACTCCGGGCCCGACACCGAGTCGATCCCGGTCGTGACCCCTGGGACGGCTCCGGGACCCCCGCCCGGAGCGCCGCACGAGCCCCGGGGCCCCGACCCGTTCCCCCCGCCGTTCCGCTGGGGCGACACGCAGGCGCCATCGGACCCGGCGCCGGAGGTGACCCAGGTCGTCGAGCGGGACGCCGAGAGCACCCAGGTGGTTCCCGGTCCGTCGTCCGGCGGCTTCCGCCCCGCGGGGGGACCGACTCCCACGGGCCCGCCGCCCGCCGACCCGGCCGGCTTCCGCCCGCCGTCGTTCGCGCCACCGCCCGAGCGCACCCAGGTGGTGCCCGGCGGGATCGCCGGGCGGCGTCCGTCCGCGCCGGTGCCCGCCGCCCACACCACCCCACCGTGGGTGGACCGCGCACCGGATCGGGTGGATCGGTCCCCGTCGGGGATGCAGGGCTCCGAGGTGTTCCTCGGCAGGCGGCGGGAACTGGCCTCGGTGATCGGCACGGCGGCGGTCATCGCCGTGGTGATCCTGGTGCTCGTGCTGTCGTTCACGCTCGGCTGAGTCCCGGGCGGCCGACTAGGCTGCGGCGTCGTGGCCACTCTGGTGACGTTCCACGCCCACCCCGACGACGAGTGCATCGGATGCGGCGGTGTCATGCGGTCCGCCGCCGACGCCGGGCACCGCGTGGTCCTCGTCGTCGCGACCGGCGGGGAGCACGGTGAGATCGTCGCCGACGTCCTGGCGCCGGGGCAGACCCTCGCGCAGCGGCGGCACGAGGAGACGCTGGAGTCCGCCCGCATCCTCGGGGTGGCCCGGACCGAGTTCCTCGGCTACGTCGACTCCGGGATGGTCGGCACCGAGACGAACACCGCGCCCGGCGCGTTCGCCGCCGCCGACGTGGAGGAAGCCGCCGGGAGGCTCGCCGCGATCCTGCGCGAGGAGGCGGCCGACGTGGTGACCTACTACGACGACCACGGCGGCTATGGCCACCCCGACCACGTCAAGGTGCACCACGTCGGGAAGCGCGCGGCGGAGATCGCCGGCACGCCGCGCGTCTACGAGTCGACGATGAACCGCGACGAGATGCGCACGATGATCGCGGGCGCGGTAGAGGCGGGGCTCATGGGCGACGGGGACGGTCCCGACGAGTCCGACGTCGAGTCGATGGGCACCCCGGAGTCGCAGCTCACGACCCGGGTCGACGTGACGCCGTGGCTCGCCGCGAAGCGTGCGGCGATGCGCGCGCACTCCAGCCAGATCGCCGAGGACTCGTTCTTCCTGACCCTGCCCGACGAGGCCTTCGGGTCGGCGTTCGGCACCGAGTGGTTCCAGCGGGCCGGCGCGCCGGTGGGCGGACCGTTCGAGACGGGGCTGTTCGCGGACGAGCGGTCCCACCCGGAGGGCCGCGTACCGTCGGCCTCATGAGCCTGTCCGGTCGCGGCAAGCGCACGATGGTCGACCGGGCGGACGCCCTGCCCGGCCGCTCGACGCCCCTCGCGACGCCGGAGCGCCACCTCGTCACCGGGCACCCGATCAAGCCCCCGTTCCCCGAGGGCATGCAGACCGCCGTCCTCGGGATGGGCTGCTTCTGGGGTGCCGAGCGGGTGTTCTGGCGGACGCCGGGCGTCTACTCCACCGCGGTGGGCTACAGCGGCGGGTACACGCCGAACCCCACCTACGAGGAGACCTGCACCAACCTCACCGGGCACGCCGAGGTGGTCCTCGTGGTCTTCGACCCGACGGTGATCACCTACGAGCAGCTGCTGAAGATCTTCTAGGAGGAGCACGACCCCACCCAGGAGATGCGTCAGGGCAACGACGTCGGCACGACCTACCGCTCCGCGATCTACTACGCCGACGACGCCCAGCGCAAGGTCGCCGAGGCGTCCCGCGACGGGTACCAGAAGGCGTTGGACGCCGCCCGGCGCGGCACGATCACCACCGAGATCGCCCCGCTCGGGGAGTTCTACTACGCCGAGGACTACCACCAGCAGTACCTCGAGCGCGTCCCGAACGGGTACTGCAGCCTCGCGGGCACCGGCGTGTCCTGCCCGACCGGTCTCGGGGTCGCCGCCGACGGCTGAGGACCGTGACCTGGCACACTCCTGCTCCGTCCCAGCGGAACCAGTCGGAGGTGTGCCGGTGGCGGTGCAGGAGATCGCGGTCGAGTCGGAGGGCAGGCGGCTCGGCGCCTGGTACCTGCGTGCCGAGGACGAGTCGCTCACCACGGGCGCGGGCCGGCCGTGCGTGGTCATGGCGCACGGGTTCGGCGCCACGCGGGACTCCGGCCTGTTGCCGTTCGCCGAGGGGTTCACGGCCGCGGGCGCCGACGTGCTGCTCGTGGACTACCGCGGCTTCGCCGACTCGGACGGGGACCTGCGCCAGAACATCGACCACCGGGCCCACCGCCGCGACTACCACGCCGCGGTGGCCCGGGCGCGCCTGGTCGAGGGCGTCGATCCCGCGCGCATCGTGCTCTGGGGCTCGTCGTACTCCGGCGGTCACGTCGTGGCGGTGGCCGCCGAGGACCCCCGGATCGCCGGGGTCATCTCGCAGGGGGCCGCCATGGACGGGCTCGGCGCGGTCATGGAGATCCTCCGCTACGCCGGGCCGTGGCAGCTGCTGCGCCTCTCGGGTCACGCGATCGTCGACGCCGTCGGGGCCCTGCTCGGGCGTCGCGAGCACCGGGTGGGCATCTTCGGGCCGCCCGGGGCCACCGCCGCGATCACCTCGCCGGACGCCGCCCCCGGCTACGGCAGGATCATCGGGCCGTCGTTCGTCAACGACATGCCGGCGCGGGGGATCCTGACGATCCCGCTGAACCGCCCGGTCACGGCCGCGCCCCGCGTGCGCTGCCCGATGCTGCTGGTGGTCGCGGCCGACGACTCGATCGCGCCGCCCGCCGCGGTCCGGAAGGTGGCCGCGACGGCGGGCGGGCGCGTCGAGACCCTCGAGCTCGACTGCGGGCACTTCGACATCTACCTCGGCGAGGAGTTCGCGACCTCGCTCGAGCGCCAGATCGGATTCCTGCGTTCGCTCTAGTTCACCCGCCCGAGTGATGGCGGACCCCGCGTGAAACATCCCCGTGTCCCCGGCGATATCCCGGACATCAGCGGGCGCGGAGCCCGCACCTCTCGGTGTCCCAGCCCTCCGTGCCCCGGACGTCGGTCCCCCAGCCCCGGGGATGGCGTGCCCGCCGCGAGGCGCGGGTCGAGGCCGCCGCGGCCCAGGCGCACGCCGTCCAGGTCGCGCACGCCCAGCGCCGGGCCCGCCAGGTCGCCCTGGCCTCGCTGCCCGTCGAGTAGGGGGCAGCCGCCGACCGGGTCTCAGCCCTCGAGCACGTAGCCGCGGCCGCGGATGGTCCGGATGCGCTCCGCCCCGAGCTTGCGGCGCAGGTAGCCGATGTAGACCTCGACGATGTTCGAGGTCGGCGGGCCACCCCAGACGCGCGTCACCAGCTCGTCCTGCGACATGGCCTGTCCGCGTGGGTGGCGGATCAGTGCGTCGACGACGGCGTACTCGGTGCGCGAGAGGCTGACCGGCTTGTTCTCGACGAACACCTGCTCGAGGGCGGTGTCGACCATGACCTCGCCGCGGCGCAGGTAGAGCTGGGCGGTCGGCCGGTCGTCGCCCAGGCGGAGCCGCAGGCGGGCGAGCAGCTCCTCCATCGGGAACGGCGTGACGAGGTAGTCGTCGTGGGTCGCCCGCAGCGTGGAGACCGTGCGGTCACGGGCCTCCGCCGAGGTCAGCGCGATGATCGGTGTCCGCGGGCTCTCGCGGTGCAGATCCGCGAGGACCTCCACCGGTCGCAGGCCGCTCATCTCGACGTCGAGGACGACGGCGCGAGCGCCGCCCGCCCGGGCCGCGGCGCCGACGCTCCAGCTCTCCCGGAGGAGCTGAGGTTCGAAGCCGTTCGACCGCAACGCACCGACGAGCACGCTCGTTGTGCGGTGAGGAGGGGCCACACACAGCACGCGGCCCCGCTCCGCGTCCGCATAACGATTGGGTTGCATCGCGGACCAGGCTGCCGTGCGCCCGGCCGGAGTTCAACGGTCCGGCGCCGAACGGTGGCGTGGCGTGTTCGACGGGCGGTTCGCTGAGAGCGGGTACCGGCGTCCGTCGCATCCTCTGGGCCGGTTGGACTAGAAGTCCCGCCCTTCGTCGCGTCTCAGCGCACGGTCAGCGGCATCGCGATCAGGCTGCTCTCAGATCACGGTCCGGTGAACGGTCCCGCTCCTAGCGTTCCGCCTCGCACTCCCCAGGCGTCGTCGTCCGCGCTCCCCCTGGACGGGCATCCGAGCCCGCCCCGCCGGCCGATGTCGTCGCGCCCCGGACCGCGCTCCCCACGGTCCGGGACCGAAGAGAAGGTCAGGAGGTCGTTCGCCCATGCCCCGACGTGGACGACATCGCACGCGGCTCCCATTCCGGCTCCTCGCAGCCGTCGCAGCCCTGCTCGTCGGCGGCACCGCCGTCGTCCTGGGCGGCACGGCGCTCGCGAAGGGATCGGACGGCGGGAACATCATCTCGTCGCTCACCGGCAGCTCCAAGTCCGACAGTGACTCGTCCGACGACTCGTCGTCGGACAGTGGCTCCTCGGACGACAAGAGCAGCGGTGACGACGAGAGCGGCGACAGCAAGGATTCCGGGTCCTCCGGCTCGAAGGACTCGTCCGACGGCAAGGACTCCGGATCGTCCGATTCGAAGGACGGCTCGGACGGGTCCGACTCGAAGGACGGCTCCGACTCGAAGGACGGGTCCGACGGGTCCGACGGGAAGAAGGTCAAGGAGGGCAAGGACGGCGACAACACGCCGGACGAGGCCAAGAAGACCGACGACCAGAAGAAGAAGGACCAGGAGGACAAGAAGGACGACCCGTTCCCGGGCCGCGACAAGATCCAGGCCGCGAGCGGTGACGACTTCGTCGACATCAGCAACGTCACGCCCAACGGCAACCGTGGCGAGGGCGGCGAGTTCGCCGGCGGCACGTCCTCGGTGGCCTGCGGGGTGAGTGATCACAACAACTCGGACAACTTCATCGCCGCACCGGGCAAGAAGAACGGCGCCCAGCACGTCCACGACTACGTGGGCAACACGTCGACCAACGCGAACTCCAGCGACGGCTCGCTGAACGCCGCCGACACCTCCTGCGCCAACGGTGACAAGAGCACCTTCTACTGGCCGGTGCTGCGTGACCTGAACGGCACGGGTGACGACGTCGGCCAGGACGGCGGCAGCAAGGACGGCAACGTCGGCAGCATCCTCAAGCCGACCTCGGTGAGCCTGGCCTACCACGGGCACGGCGACCAGGACGTCCAGGCCATGCCCACGGACCTGCGGATCATCACGGGCAACGCGAAGGCGAAGGTGCAGGACGGCGACAACGCCAACGCCAAGTACACCTGCACCGGGTTCACCGACCGGGTCACCGACAAGTACCCGATCTGCCCGACGGGCTCGCACCTGCAGCGCATGCTCGACTTCCCCAGCTGCTGGGACGGGCAGAACCTGCAGTCGAAGGACGGGCGGTCGCACATGGAGTTCCCGGACTCGAAGGGGAACTGCCAGGACGGCTTCGAGCCGATCCCCGCGCTGCGTATGACGCTGACCTACAACCAGCCGGCGGGGAAGGCCTTCTCCATCGACTCGTTCCCGGACAACCAGCACGATCCCACCACGGATCACGGTGACTTCGAGAACGTCTCGTCGACGACCCAGGCCGATGCCACGGCGAACTGCATCAACAAGAAGCAGACCTGCACCAACGTGGCCGGCTAGTCGCGAGTCGAGAGGAGGTGTGAGATGACGACAGACCTCATGGACGTCAGGGTCGAGGACTACAGCTCCCGTCGTCCGTCCGATGCTCCGTCACCGGTGCGGGAGAGCGGCGTCGACCTTCCGATCTCCGGTCTGCTCGCGCTGAGCATCGCGCTCACGGCGTTCGTGGCCGTAGCGGTGTACTTCAGTCAGCTCGCCGGAGCGTGCTGACCCCGTGAGCGGCTGACCCGGAGCCGCGTCACACCCCCTCGCGCCCCGCCGCCCGACGTCCTACCGTCGGTGGCGGGGCGCGAGTGCGTACTGCGCCTACATCGGGAGCCCGGGAGACGGGCTGAGAGGGGACCTGGCCGCAGGCCGCGGCGTCGGTCCCGACCGTTCGAACCTGATCCGGGTCATGCCGGCGCAGGGAAACGGAGGCGCAGTCATGCCGGTGTCCACCACCCCGACGCCGCCCGGGACCACGACCGGGGAGCGGCGGGGCGCCGACGAGGTCGCTCCCACCCTCGACGGGCCGGTGCCCCGCTCGCTCGGACTGCTCGACCAGGGCGCCTTCTGGGCCAACCTCGGGGTCAGCCTGCTCGGCTTCGCCGGGGTCCTCGCCGTCCTGGAGCCGGCGGGCGCGCCGCCGCTGACGATCGGCGCCGCGGTCCTCGCGACCGTCGTCGGCACCCTGATCGGCAGCGCGATGATCGGGCTCTCCGCGATCCCCGGCGCGCGCACCGGTGCGCCCGCCATGGTCGTGCTCCGCGGCCTCTTCGGCGGGGTGCTCTCCTGGATCCCCTCGGTGCTCAACGTCGTCCAGCTCATCGGCTGGGGCACGTTCGAGCTCGTCGTCATCGCGCAGGCCGGGGTCGTGGCCGTCGGCGGGCCGACCTGGGCGTGGGTGCTCGGCGCCGGGGTGGTCACCACGGTGCTGACGCTGCGCCCGCTGGGGATGCTGCGGCTGCTGCGCCGGGTGGTGACGATCCTGGTCGCGATCTCGGTCGCGTACCTGGCCTGGTGGCTGTTCACCCGGCCCGCGGCGGTGGACCTCGGGCAGAGCGGATCCTGGTCCGGGTTCTGGGCGGGCACCGACGCCGCGATCGCGGTGGCCGTCTCCTGGATCCCGGTCGCCTCGGACTACTCGCGGCACTCCCGCCGGGTGGGGACCGCCTTCACGGCGGCCACCGTCGGATACGGCATCACCCAGATCCTCTGCTTCGTCGTCGGGCTCGCGGCGCTCTCGCTGGTCGGCGGGAACGGCGACGCCGTGTTCACGCCGATGCTCGCCGCGCCGTTCGGCCTGGTCGCGCTGCTGGTCCTGACGCTGCGTGAGACCGACCAGTCGTTCGCGAACGTCTACTCCACCGCGGTCTCCGCGCAGAACCTCGTGCCCCGCGCCGACCGTCGCGTGCTGTGCCTCGTCATCGGCGCGCTGATCACCGTGCTCGCGCTCGGCGTCACGATCGACGACTACTCGAGCTTCCTCACCGTCATCGGCTCGGTGTTCGTGCCGCTGCTCGGGGTCGGCGTCGGCGACGCGCTGGTGCAGCGCTACCGGTCCCACCCGATCCCCGCCCACGGCGACCTGTCGCGCTGGGCACCGTCCCGCCCGCTGATGGTCGGGGCCTGGGTGGTGGGTCTCGTCGCGTACCAGGTGGTCAACCCGGGGGGCGCGCCCGGCTGGTCGGACGCGTGGACGGCCCTGCGCGAGGCGATCGGGTTCGTCCCGCCGTCCTGGCTCTCGGCGTCGCTGCTCTCGTTCGTGGTCGCGGGCGTGGTGGCGGCGGCGCTCACGGCCCTCGAGCGCCGCGGGCGCGACCGGGGGACCATCGGACGATGAAGATGCGGACGCTGGGCCGGACCGGCATCAAGGTCAGCCCCTACTGCCTGGGCGCCATGATGTTCGGCGCCTGGGGCAACACCGATCACGACGACTCGATCCGGATCATCCACAAGGCGCTCGACGCCGGGATCAACTTCGTCGACACCGCCGACGTCTACGCCCAGGGCGAGTCCGAGGAGATCGTCGGGAAGGCGCTGCGCCAGCTCCCGCCCACCCGACGCGACGACGTCGTGCTCGCCACGAAGGTCCACGGCGGCATGGGCGACGACCCGAACCGTGCCGGGAACTCGCGGCGCTGGATCGTCACCGAGGTCGAGAACTCGCTGCGCCGCCTGCAGACCGACCATCTCGACCTCTACCAGATCCACCGCCCCGATTCGTCGGTCGACGTGGAGGAGACGCTCTCCGCGCTCACCGACCTCATCCGCAGCGGCAAGGTGCGCGCTGTCGGGTCGTCGACCTTCCCGGCGTCGGACATCGTCGAGGCGCAGTGGGTGGCCGAGCGCCGCGGGTACGAGCGGTTCCGCACCGAGCAGCCGCCGTACTCGATCGTCAACCGGGGCATCGAGCGCGAGGTGCTGCCCACCTGTGAGCGGTACGGGATGGGCACGCTCGTGTGGAGCCCGCTCGCGATGGGGCTGCTCACCGGGCGCTACCGCAAGGGGCAGGAGACCGACAGCGCACGGATGAAGTTCGCGCCCGGTCGCCTGACCCACGAGCGCAAGCTCGACGTCGTCGAGGAGCTCCTCCCGCTGGCCGAGAAGGCGGGGATCTCGCTGACGCACATGGCGATGGCGTTCGCGACGGCCCACCCGGGGGTCACGAGCGCGATCGTCGGGCCGCGCACCTCCGCGCACCTCGACGACCTGATCGCGGGCGCGGAGACCACCCTCGACGACGAGATCCTCGACCGGATCGACGAGATCGTCCCGCCGGGCACCGACGTGGACCCGGGCGACGTCTCCTACGCTCCGCCGGCCATCGAGCAGGCGTCGCTGCGGCGTCGTCCGGCCGGGGAGCGCGCCGCGGCCTGAGGCGCCTGCCCGGTCGTTCGGACGCGATAACGGAGTCGATCGACCGTGGAGTGACCCCGTGCTGGTAGAACAACCACGTATCCGGCGAGGGGATCGGTCGTGAGCTACCCGCAGCGTTCTTGGGACGACGGCGATGTCGAGGTCGTCGCGAAACGGCTCTGGGCCGGCGGTGTGGCCACCGCGCTCGTCGCGGCGGGCCTCGCCTTCGTCGGGGTGCTGATCATCAACAGCATCTTCGAGGTCGGGATCCAGACGGCGGGCCGCAGCGGCGCCCTGGTCGACAACGCGTCGACGGTCATCCCGATCGCCGCAGGCATCGCGGCCCTGGCGAGCACCGCGCTGCTCCACCTGCTGCTGATGACCACACCGCGGCCCGCGTCGTTCTTCTCGGCGATCGCGGTGCTGGTCATCGTGGTACTGATCCTCCAGGTCTTCCTGGCGGACGGGTCCGTCTCGGCGCACATCGCGACCGGCATCCTGTACGCCGCGATCGGTGTCGCGATCGTGTCGATGCTCTCCGGGGTGTCGGCGACGTCGGTGCGCCCCGCATCGCACGGGGGCTGGGGCGGCCGGGA
Organism: Actinomycetospora sp.; assembly: GCF_036497245.1. Taxonomy (GTDB): domain Bacteria; phylum Actinomycetota; class Actinomycetes; order Mycobacteriales; family Pseudonocardiaceae; genus Actinomycetospora. Next base: position 20,209 of record NZ_DASXJS010000025.1, read on the forward strand.
GTACGACGGGCGCTACGACGCCGGCTACGGCGCGCACGAGCCGCAGCAGCCGTACCCGCCGCAGAACAACGCCTACGGTCAGTACGGCGATCAGCGCACGCAGCGTTACGATCCCCGAGGTCAGCGCGACCAGTGGCGGTGAATCGCCGGACGCCGTGATCACAGCATGTGATCACCACACGGCCTCATGGCGTCGTTTCAAGGGATCGTGATGCTTTTCGCTGTCGCGCCCCGGTTGCTTGACCGATGAGGACCGCCCTGGCGACGATCAATCGTCCTGATCCTGCGGACCGGGGCGATGACGCCTGTCCGCGTAAGGGTCGCGCCGTAGGGTGCGTCCGAAGGGTGGTCGCCATGACGCAGACGGTCAACGGAAACGGAACCGCGCTCACGACGGCCGGATCGGGCTCGCCGGTCGGTGACGGCCGGCTCGGCGGCGGGGTCTACCGGGGCCCCCGTGCCCTCGCCGACGCCCGCCGCGCCCTCCGGGTGGCGCTGCCGGAGCCGAGCAGCAAGTTCAGCCAGGACGACGAGTGGTGCGTCGTCCAGCAGCCCGACGGCTCGTGGCGGGAGTTCCGCTTCCACGACTACGACCGTATCTTCGACGTCCCCGGGCTCTACGAGAAGATCTTCTACGACGTCCTCGGCTGCGACACGCCGCGCTTCATGGTCGGGCTGTTCGCCGACGCGCTGGCCGATGCCCGGACGGAGGCGGCCGACGTGCGCGTCCTGGACCTCGGCGCCGGCAACGGCATCATGGCCGAGGAGCTCGCCGCGGTCGGCGTGGCGCACAACGTCGGGGTCGACATCCTCCCGGAGGCGCAGACGTCCGCGGAGCGTGACCGCCCGGGGCTCTACGTCGACTACCTCGTCACCGACCTCACGACCCTCGACACCGAGAGTTCGCGGCGCCTCGCGGGGCACGAGCTCAACGCGCTCACCGTCGTGGCCGCGCTCGGCTTCGGCGACATCCCGCCGGAGGCGTTCCGGGCCGCGTACGACCACGTCGCCGACGGCGGCTGGGTGGTGCTGACGATCAAGGACGCCTTCCTCGCCGCGGACGACACCTCGGGCTTCGCCCGGATGATCGCCGACGGCATGGCGTCCGGGGCTCTCGAGGTCGTCCGGCGGGAGCGCTTCCGTCACCGCCTCGCCACCGACGCGAGCCCGCTCGTCTACGAGGGGATCGTCGCCCGCAAGCGCGGTCCGCTCACCTGATCCCGCCGGCTCCGGGCGCTCGCCCGGCTCTCGTCCGTCCGGCCGTTTCCCCGCCCGGGTGACCGGGCACACACTGGACCGGACGACGGGTCCCGGAGGCACTCCCCGGCCCGGGGCGCGGGACCTGGGAGATGACAGGAGCACTCGCATGGCCGCCAGCACCGATCACGAGAACCGCAACGGGTCGGGGCTCCCCGCCCGGCGGACCCCGGACATGGCCCGCGCCGTGGAGACGCTCGTGCCCGACGCGCTGCTCGCCCGCACCGATCCGGCGCTCTTCGGCCGGACCGCCCTGCAGCTCGCCCAGGGCTGGGTCACCCACCCGGGCGAGGTGAGCCGGGCGGCGTCGTCGCTCGCCGCCGTCTCCGCGCGGATCGGTGCGGCGGCGACGGGTCGGGCGCTCCGGGGGCTGGCCGGGGGCGACGCGGCCGGTGGGGACGACTCCGCCCCGATGCCCGTCGCGAAGGACGGCCGGTTCAAGGACACGACGTGGGCGGAGAACCCGGGCTACTGGGCGTTGCGCCAGGAGTACCTGGCGCTGGTCTCCTTCCTCGAGGACATGGTCGGTGCCGCGGGCCTCGACGTGGACGCCGACGAGCGCGCCCGGCTGCTGATGAGCCTCGTGGGCAGCATCGTGTCGCCCACCAACGTGCTGCCCGGCAATCCCGCGGCCCTCAAGCGCGCCTTCGAGACCGGCGGCTCGAGCGTCGTCGCGGGCCTGCGCAACCTGCTCGACGACGTCGCCACCAACAACGGCAAGCCCCGCCAGGTCGACGCGAGCAACCTCCGGGTGGGTGAGGAGCTCGCCGCCACCCCGGGCAGGGTCGTCTACCGCAACCGGCTCATGGAGCTGGTGCAGTTCGACGCGCAGACCGACGAGGTGCACGAGATCCCGCTGCTGTGCAGCCCGCCGTGGATCAACAAGTACTACGTCATGGACCTCTCGCCGGAGCGCAGCCTCGTCGAGTGGGCGGTCCAGCACGGCCACACCGTGTTCATGATCAGCTACCGCGACCCGGACTCGTCGATGGCGTCGACGACCTTCGAGGACTACCTCGAGCTCGGCCCCGCCGCGGCCCTCGACGTCGTCACCGGCATCACCGGGTCCGACAAGGTCAACCTCATGGGGCTCTGCCTCGGCGGGCTGATGGCGGCCCTGCTGACCACGCGGTGCGCGGTCCGCGGGGACGACCGGGTGAACAGCCTGACCATGCTCAACACCATGCTCGACTACTCCGAGGTCGGGCCGGTGTCGTCGTTCGTCAGCCCGGAGATCGTCGAGCGGCTCGAGCGGTCCATGAAGCAGACGGGCTACCTGCCCGCGGAGTCGATGGCCACGACGTTCGACCTGCTGCGGGCCAACGACCTGATCTTCAACTACATCGGTCCGAACTGGCTGGAGGGCAAGGCGCCGCCCGCGTTCGACATCCTCGCCTGGAACTCGGACTCGACGCGCATGCCCGCGGCGATGCACGCGGCCTACCTGCGGCACTTCTACCTGGACAACGAGCTCTCCCGCGGCGTGCTGGAGCTCGACGGCGACCTGCTCTCGCTCAAGTCCGCCGAGGCCGACACCTTCATCGTCGCCGCCGAGAACGACCACATCGCCCCGTGGCGCACCTCCTTCACCTCCACCGAGCTGCTGGGCGGAGACGTGACGTTCGTGCTCTCGACGGCGGGTCACATCGCCGGGGTGGTCAACCCGCCGAGCCCGAAGGCCAAGCACTGGGTGGGCACCGTCGGAGCGTCCGGGCCGGACGCCCCCGGCCCGGACGCGTGGCGCGCACGCTCGACCGAGGTGAAGGGCTCGTGGTGGGAGACCTGGTCCGAATGGATCTCCGAGCGCGGCGGCGGCATGCGCACGCCGCCGGCGACGGGCAACGACGAGTACCCGGTGCTCGGCGACGCCCCCGGCGACTACGTCCGCGGAACGGCCTGAGGGCCCGGCGGGGTTCGCCCCGGTGTCGCCGCCGTGACGTTCGGGCTGCCGGGGTGTGACACGCCTTGACGGACCCTGGTCCCGGCGCGCACGGTGTTGCGCAGAGCGCGTCGCGGTTGCGTTCAGGGCAACGCAGCAACGCAGTCCACCACTGTCGCGGTCTCCGCTGCCCACCGTCTCGCGATCGGTGACCCTCATGGAACCCCTTCCCGCCCGCCCCGTGCGTTCCGCGTCCACGGCCCTGCGAGGGTTCGTGGACGACGCCGTCGGGACGGTCTACGACGCGCCCTTCCTGCGCCTCGACCTGCTGCTCGCGGGTCGTCAGGCGCGGTGCGGGTGCGACGAGTGCACGGCGCAGGTCGGCCGGACCGTCGCGGAGATCGTCGCGTCGCTGCCACGTCCCTGACGTCACAGCGGGTGGGCGCCACGGCGTCTGCTCGGTATCCTGAGCGGGCGATCGGCCGGTCGAGCACGCCGGCCGACCCGACCGCGCCCCGGGCCCACGGCCCAGGGCGCCCCAGGAGGAGCCGATGACGTCAGCCTCGAACGGCCACCAGAACGCCGTCACCGATCAGGTGATGGACGTGATGTCCCGGGGGCAGAAGGCCATGACCGACGCCACCACCGGCATGGCCCAGATGTGGGGCGCCGCGCTCAAGGGCGCCGACGACGCCGGGCGCCGCACCCCCGGGTCCGGCCCGGTCCCCCCGTCGGCGGGCGAGCTGGTCGACCGGGCGGTGGACACCGGCATCGCGGTCCTCGAGATGCAGCGCTCGGTCGCCCACCAGGTGCTCGACGCGCTGCGGCTGCGCTGAGCGAGCACGCCGGTCCCGGCGCCCGGGACGCGGAGGACGCGGCGCCCACCGGGGTCGTGAACGGTGTGTGGGATGCCCAGCGCCGTGCTCTCGGGTCGCTCATCCGTGACCAGCGACGCCTGGCCCGGCTCTCGCTGCGACAGCTCTCCGCGCTGTCGCACATCTCCAACCCGTACCTCAGCCAGGTCGAGCGCGGGCTGCACGTGCCCTCGGTGCGCGTGCTGCAGGCGATCGCCGACGCGCTCGACCTCTCGGCCGAGACCCTTCTCGAGCAGGCGGGCCTCGTCCGGGAGCATGTCGGCCCGAGACCCGGGCCGGGATCGCGCCGGGGCACCGACGACGACCGCGCGGTGGAACGTGCCGTGCGGGCCGACCGCCGGCTCTCCCACGCGCAGAAGGAGGCCCTGATCGCCGTGTACCGGAGCTACGTGGAATCCGCGTCCCCCTCGCCGGCCCCGGATCCCGGGACCCGCCGATGACCGCGACGGCCCCCCGTCCGACGACCGACTCCCCGGAGGGACTGGAGCGCACGCTCTCCGTCGCGGGACGGCGGATCCGGGTGGCGGTCCGTCCAGGTATGGGGGCGAGCGGAGCGACGGGGGAATCGGATACCGGGGCGAGCGGAGCGACGGGGGAAACCGACAAGGCGGTGCGGCCGCTGGTGCTGGTCAACGGGATCGGGGCGAGCCTCGAGCTGCTCGAGCCGCTCGCCGGGACCCTGGACCCGCGCCGCGAGATCGTGCGCTTCGACGTCCCCGGGATCGGGGGCTCCCAGGGCTCGACGGTGCCGCTGCCGATGGCGGCGCTGTCCACCCTCGTGGCCGACCTGCTCGACCAGCTCGACCAGCTCACCGGGGTGTCGCACCGCGTCGTCGACCTCCTCGGCCTGTCGTGGGGCGGGGGCGTCGCGCAGCAGTTCGCGCTGCAGTACCCGCACCGCACCGGGCGGCTGGTGCTCGCGAGCACCGGGACGGGCGTGATGATGGTGCCGGCCCGCATCGGGGTGCTGGCCCGGATGCTGACCCCCCGGCGCTACAACGACCCGACCTACCGGCGGCGTGCCGGGCGCGAGATCTACGTCGGTGAGGACGCGGACGCCGTCGACGCGCTGTTCGCCCGGGTGATGCCGGTGCGTGCCTCGGCCTACCTGCACCAGCTGTTCGCGCTCACGACGTGGACGAGCCTGCCGGTGCTGCCCCTGATCACGGCACCGACGCTGATCCTCGCCGGACGCCGCGACCCGGTCATCCCGGTGGTGAACGCCCACCTCATGGCGTCGTTGCTGCCGCACGCCACCGTGCACCTCCACGACGGCGGGCACCTCGGGCTGCTGACCCGTCCCGACGCGCTCGGGCGGGTCGTCGACGACTTCCTGGGCCCGATTCCGCCGCACGCGCCCTAGAGTGGGTCGTCGTGAGTGCGAAGACGGTCACCGGCGTGGACGGACGCGAGTGGCTGGTGAGTATGAAGATCATGTGGAGCGACCGCTCGGAGGGCTTCGAGCACGAGAAGGAGGGCGGTCGGCGGGCCGTCATCGGCATCATCGTGGTGCTGGGCCTGCTCTGGTTCGCCCTCATCGCCTGGAAGTTCCAGGTCGCGGCGGTGAGCGTGCCGTGGTGGGTCGTGGCGATCCTGCTCGCCGTGGCGGGGTTCTTCCCGGTCCGCTGGGCGCTGCGCCGTCCCCGGCGGCTGATGGTCGAGGGCGGGCGCTGGCCCGACGACGACCAGGGCTTCGGTGAGGCCTGGAGCGGCTACATCCGCGGGCGCGCCGACGCGAAGGCCGAGTTCAAGCAGGCCGTCCGCACGCTGCAGAAGCGGGGCACGCCGGCGCGCGCGAACAGCCCGCTGCAACCGCAGTGACTTCCCCCGTCGCTGCGCTCGCCCCAGGATAGTCAGGAGGAGCCGTGCCCGAGCTGCCCGAGGTGGAGGCGCTCGCCGATCACCTGCGCACGCACGCGCTCGCCCGTCCGGTGGCGCGGGTCGACCTGGCGAGCATGACCGCGCTCAAGACCTTCGACCCGCCGCTGCAGGCGCTGACCGGGCGGCTCGTCACCGGGGCGGGCCGGTTCGGGAAGTTCCTCGACGTACAGCTCGAGGACACGAAGCGTTCAAGGGAGCACGCCGATAGGGGAGCTGGACCATCGGGGCCGCTCCACCTCGTCGTGCACCTGTCCCGCGCGGGCTGGTTGCGCTGGCACGAGCAGGCCTCGGCGACCCCGCCGAAGCCGGGCAAGGGTCCGCTGGAGCTCCGGGTGCACCTGGACGCGGTCGGCGGCCCGGGGTTCGACCTCACCGAGGCGGGCACGCAGAAACGGCTCGCGGTGTACGTGGTGGAGGACCCGGCGACCGTGCCGGGCATCGCCTCGCTCGGGCCGGACGCCCTCACGCTCTCCCGCGACCAGCTCGCGGGACTGTTGCGGGGCGCGTCCGCGCGGCTGAAGACGCTGCTCACCGACCAGCGGGTGCTCGCGGGCATCGGCAACGCCTACTCCGACGAGATCCTCCACGTCGCCCGGCTCTCGCCGTTCGCCCTCTCGGGCAAGCTCGACGACGAGGCCGTCGACCGGCTGCACGCCGCGATGATCTCGGTCCTCACCGACGCGGTCGACCGCGTCGTCGGGCAGGACGCCGCCCGGCTCAAGGGGGAGAAGCGCTCCGGGATGCGGGTGCACGCCCGGACCGGCCTGCCGTGCCCGGTCTGCGGCGATGTGGTGCGGGAGGTCTCCTACGCCGAACGGTCCTTCCAGTACTGCGCCACCTGCCAAACAGGAGGTAAGCCGCTCGCCGACCGCCGGTTGTCGCGGCTGGTGAAGTGACCGATCCCCTCGGCACACCGCCGAACGGGGGATCACGTCGGTCCCTGCTCGTGTGCCGCGTTGCTCTGACGGGGTTCGCTGTCGGACGATGACCTCGTGCCCGGCTGGATGACCGACCCGACGCTCTACGTCGGACTCGTCGCGGTCGTCGTCCTCGTCGCCGCGGGCCTGCTGATCTACCGGCGGCTACGGCGCAGGCACGCGTTCGCCTCGCCGCTCGAGCGGGCCACGTTCTCGACGCTGCACACCGTCTCGTTGGCCGCGCCCGCGCTGCGGGAGGGCCTCTCGGAGTCGTCGGCGCAGTTCGCGGTGCCCTACCTGCGCACACTGCTCGACACCGAGGCGCTGTCCATGACGGCGGCCGACTGCGTGCCGCTGGCCTGGGACGGCGACGCCGAGCACCACAACCTCGACGTGCGCTTCTACGCCGAGAAGGTCATGAAGACCGGCCGCCAGCAGATGGCGAGCCGCAAGGACATCGAGTGCGGATCGGACCGCTGCCCGGTCAAGGGCATCGTCGTCGTCCCCCTCGAGGTCGACGGCAACGTCGTCGGGACCCTCGCGGCGGTCAGTGCCGAGACGCCGGGGCCGGTCCTGCTGCGGGCCTCCGCCGAGGTCGCGCGCTACGTCTCGAGCCAGCTCGAGCTCGCCGACCTCGACGACTCCCGCGACCGGCTCAACCGGGCGGAGGTCCGCGCGCTGCGCGCCCAGATCTCGCCGCACTTCATCTACAACGCCCTCAACACGGTGGCCTCGTTCATCCGCACCGACCCCGAGCGCGCCCGCGAGCTGCTCATGGAGTTCGCGGACTTCACCCGCTACTCCTTCCGGCAGGCAGGCGAGTACACGACGCTCGCCGAGGAGCTCAAGAACATCGACCGCTACCTGATGCTCGAGCGGGCGCGCTTCGGCAACCGGCTCTCGGTGAAGGTGCAGGTCGCGCCCGAGGTGCTCTCGGTGGTGCTGCCCTTCCTCGCGCTGCAGCCGCTCGTGGAGAACGCGGTCCGCCACGGGCTGGCGGGCAAGGTCGAGGGCGGCACCGTGACCCTGACCGCCGAGGACTCCGCGTCGGAGTGCCTCATCACGGTCGAGGACAACGGCGTCGGCATGGACCCCCAGGCGCTGCGCGAGGACAACCGCGACGCCCACCTCTCCGGGGCGCACGTCGGGCTCGGCAACGTCGACGACCGCATGCGTTCGGCGTTCGGGCCGGACTACGGGCTCGTCGTCGAGACCGAGCGCGGCGCGGGCACGAAGATCAGCCTGCGGGTGCCGAAGTTCCGGGCGGGGGTCCGGGTCTGACACGCGGGTGTCTCAGTCCGGTACCCGGCCCGTCGCCGGGAGCGGATAGCCTCGGTGCGTGGACCTGAAGCTGCCCTCGGCCCTCAAGCTCCCGCCTGCCGTCTCGGCGGTGCTGCCCGGCGTCCTCGCGTCCAAGGTCGGCGGCGGCACCGTGAGCGTGGTGCGCCTCAACGGCATCATCGCGGCTGCCTCCGGTCCGGTGCCCCGCGCCGTGATCAACCTGCAGGCCGTCGAGTCGGCGCTGGTGCGGGCCTTCGAGGCGGAGAACGCGGTCGCGGTGGCCCTGGTGATCAACTCGCCCGGGGGGTCGCCGACGCAGTCGCAGCTGGTCGCCGACCGCATCCGCGGCCTCGCCGCGGAGCACGAGCTGCCCGTGCTGGCCTTCTGCGAGGACGTCGCCGCCTCGGGCGGCTACTGGCTCGCCTGCGCGGCGGACGAGATCTTCGCGTGCCCGACGTCGCTGGTCGGCTCGATCGGCGTCGTGTCCGGCGGGTTCGGCCTGACCGGGCTCATCGAACGGTTCGGCATCGAGCGTCGCCTGCACACCGCGGGGACCAACAAGGCCCGGCTCGACCCCTTCCAGCCCGAGAAGCCCGAGGACGTCGAGTGGCTGCTCGGCATGCAGGGCGAGCTGCACGAGCTGTTCATCGAGTGGGTGCGCTCGCGCCGTGAGGGGCTCGACGAGTCCGCCGACCTCTTCACCGGCGAGGTCTGGACCGGTCGGCGCGCCCTGGAGCTCGGGCTGATCGACGGGATCGGGAGCCCCCACGAGATCCTCGCGCAGCGCTACCCCGACGCCGAGCCGGTCGGCGTCGAGCCCCGCAAGCCGCTCCTCGCCCGGCTGGGCGTCGGCGTCCTGGGCGGCGTGCCCGGTCTCGCGGCGCCGTCGGTGGACCCGGCGGCCGCCGTCGTCGGCGCCCTCGAGTGGCTGGAGCAGCGGGCCCACTGGAGCCGATTCGGCCTCTAGGCGCGCGCCGCGCCCGTGGAGCACCGAGCCGCCCCCTGACGCGCAGGAGTGCTCACGGCGCCTCGGCCACCTACCCTCGGCGGTTCGCGGAGAGGGGGCGTGGGGGTGGCACCGGTCGGGTGGGACGGACGCGACGTGTCCGGGCTCAGCCACGAGCAGATCCACCGGTGGACCCGTGACGGCGCGAGCCCCGAGGCCCTCGCCGCCGCGCGGGACCGCCACCTCGCCCGCGCCGACGAGCTGCGCACCGCCGCCGACCGCCTCCGGAACGCGCAGGCCGGTGTCGCCGAGGGCTGGATCGGGCGCGACGCCGACGCGGCCGGACAGCGCACCGGGGCGCTCGCCTCGCGGATGGAGCAGCTCGCGGAGACGGTGTCGGGCCAGGCCCGCGGGGTGGACGGGATGCGGGCGGCGCTGTCGCGCGTGCAGGCCGCCGTCGGCCCGCCCCGGCCGCCCGCGCTGCCCTCGCTCGGAGCGCCTCCGCTGCTCGGCGAGCTGCGCGCCCTGCTGACCGGCGCCCCGGCGGACGGCTTCGGCGGGTTCCACGCCGCGACCGCGGAACAGGCCGCGGCGCGCGAGGCCTACCGGACCTACCTGACCGAGACCGCGGCCGCCGCCCGTGGGGTCGCGACGGCGGGCGCCGGTCCGCCGCCGCCCACCGCGGCGGCCCCGGCGACGACCGCCCCCGGCGCCGGTCTCCCGCCGAGCACCGCGGCCCGCCCGGTCGCGCCCGCCGGGGCGGGGCCCGCCCCGACGCCGTCGACGTCCGGGGGGTCCGGCGCCGACGCGGTCGCACCCCGCGGCACCGCGCCCGCCGCGGGTGCCCGGGGCGCCCCGACCGGGGTGCTCCAGCGTGCCGCCGCGGCCACGCCGGGTCCGCCGCCGCCCGGCGACCTGCCGGTCGGCCCGCGGGCGGTCGGGGCGGATCCCGTCCCCGGGGTCGCCGCGGCCGCCCGCGGTGCCGGGCCGGTCCTCGACCGCGGCCCCACGGCCCCCACCGCCGCCTCGCCGGCGACCCCGGCGACGCCGGGCACCCCGGCGGCGCCCGCGGCCCCGCCCACCCCGGGCGGCGCGGCGGCCACCGTGGGCCCCGCCGACCCCGGTCGGGCCCCGGTCGCACCGGCCGCCGCGGGCCCCACGGACGGTGGCGCGGTGCGTCCGGTCCCGCTCCCCGCCGCGGGCGCCCAGGGACGGCCGGCCCAGCGGCGCCGTGACGAGCGACCCGCGGCCTCCTCGGGCCACGGGGCGGGTCCGGGCACCGCCCCGGCGGGTTCGGGCACCGTCCCCGCGGGCTCCGACGCCGCGCCGACGGGTTCCGAGACCGCCCCCGGGGCTCCCGGCGGCCACTCCGGCCGCGCCGACGCCGCCGGCCACCCCGGGGTCGGCCCCCTCGACGCCGCACCCCTGGGGTTCGCGCCCGCCACCGGCGGAGCGGGCGAGCACCGGCTGCCGCCGCGGCGGACCGAGTACCTCGTCGACCCCGATCCGGCGGGCTGGGGCGCCGACGCCGGCCGCCGCGTTGCCCCACCCGTGCTCGGCGAGGACGACGACGGGGCCGAGCAGTGAGCGCGCCGTTCCCCGCCCTCGCGCTGCGGCGACTCGAGCTCGCGTGGGTGCTCGAGCAATGCGGCGCGCCGGACTGGCCCTACCCGCTCGCGGCGGCCGTCTGGCCCGCGGACAGCGAGGACGAGACCGTGCTCGCCCGGGCCCGCGTCGAGGACGGCCTGCGCGCCCGCGGCCTGCTCGAACCGGGTCCGGCCGCGGTGCTGCTCGCGGTCGGGGCCGCCGTCCGCGACCGGTGCCGCCAGGTCGACCTGGTGCGGCGCAGCGCCTCGACGCCGTGTGCGGCCGTGGCCCTCGGCGGCGCCTCGGACGCCGCCCTGCTCTGGTCCGCCGACCATGCGGGCGCCGATGTGGCGGTGCGCCCGCTCGATCCCGACGGCCTCGTCGCCGGGCTGCTCGCGCTCGTGCCGCCGCTGGCCGCCGCGGCCGGGCCCGCGTTGGAGGTCACGGCGACCCCGGGCGGCCCGGTCGGGCCGGGCACCGTGCGCGGCGACCGGGAGCGCCGCGCCGTCCAGGACGTCCTCTCCGCCGCCGAGGCCTGGACACAGGTCGGAGCCGTTCCTGCTCCGAACGGGCTAACTTCGCAGGTGGAACGTGCAGATGCCACGATCAAATGGCTGGACGGGCCCCGCGGGCGGTACCGACTGCGGCACGATCCCGGACAGACGCACGACGCGTTCTCCGGGCGCGCGGGCCTCGGGCGGGCACGGCTCGTCGGCGAGGACGCGACCACGCCCGCGGTCCGCGCCGAGCTCGAGGCCGCGCTCGGCCCACTGGACCGCCCGACGCCCGGAAGGAGCACCGCATGAGCGGACTGGGTCCCTCGGGGCCCGGGCCCGGTACGCCCTCCGGCGAGGACGGGTCCGCGGCGCTGCACCCGGCGGACGCCCGGCGCTTCGCGGGGCGGGTGGACGATCTCGAGCGCACGGTGGCCGAGGCGCGCGAGGCGCTGCGCCGGCTCGCGGAGGACCCGCTGGCCACCGGGACCGGACAGGACAACGCGGAGATGGCCGCCTGGTACCGCGAGCTGCTGGTGACCGACACGGTGCCCGCCGCGGACGACCTGTCCCGTCAGCTGGACGCGGTCCGCCGCGCCGTCGTCGAGGGCACGGCGGCCTGGGAGTCGACGGAGCGTTCGATCTCCGACTCGCTCGGTCCCGGCACCGACGCCCCGTGAAACGTCCATCGATCAGGTGGCGATGTACGTCAGGTCCGGTGAGGCGGCGCGCCACGCCCGGCACCGGAGGGATCGTCCGACCGGCTGGGTCCCTATCGTGGACGCGGGACCGACCCTTGGGCAGGATGGCGAAGCAGTGACTACCAACGACAACGACGGCCTGGTCGTCCTCGCGGTCGACGACGAGGAACCCGCGCTCATGGAGCTGGCCTATCTCCTCGAGCAGGATCAGCGCGTCTCCACGGTGCTGAAGGCGAACGACTCCATTTCCGCGCTGCGCATCCTCACCGGAGGCGACCAGGTCAACATCGGCGGCTTCGGCACTCCGCCGTCGGGCATCTCCGCGCCCGCGAAGCAGTCCGACGTGGACGTCCTGTTCCTGGACATCCGCATGCCGGGGCTCGACGGCCTGGAGCTCGCGCAGGTGCTCTCGCGCTACGTGATCCCGCCGTCGGTGGTCTTCGTGACCGCCCACGACGACCGCGCGGTCGAGGCCTTCGACGTCGGGGCGGTGGACTACCTGCTCAAGCCGCTGCGCCCGGAGCGTCTCTACGCCTCGCTGACGCGCATCCTCGCCTCGCGCGGCACCACGGTCCCGGTCGAGCCCGCGGTCGAGGAGGAGGGCGACGACGAGGTGATCCCCGTCGAGCTCGCCGGGACGACGAAGCTCGTGCAGCGGTCCACGGTGCGCTGGGTGGAGGCGCAGGGCGACTACGCGCGCCTGCACACCACCGAGGGCAGCCACCTCGTGCGCATCCCGCTCTCGGTGCTCGAGGAGCGGTGGTCGGACGCAGGCTTCGTCCGGATCCACCGCTCGTACCTCGTCGCGCTGCCGCTCATCACCGAGCTGCGCCTGGCCGGGTCGGGCTACGTCGTCCGGCTGGGCAACGGCGGCGGCTCGAGTGAGGTCGCGGAGCTGCCGGTCAGCCGTCGGCACACGCGTGAGCTGAAGGACCGTCTGGTCCGGTCGACGAAACAGGCCTGGGGCCGGCGGTGACCACGACCGACGGCCGGACCCGGGCCGGGGGAGGATCCCCCGGCCCGTCCGACCCGTCGGGCAACGACGGCGCGGGCGACCCGCCTGCCGGTCTCCCCGGCGCCCCGGCGGCCCGCGATCCCGAGCCCGACGGCGGCCCCGCCGTGGCTCGGGTGCGCGCGCGCCGGGAGCGACCCACGCCCGCACCCGGCGGCGCGACCGGGCCGGCCGGACGACACGCCCGCGACGACGAGTCCGTGGGCACCGGGCACACCCCGCCGCCCGGGTACCGGCCGCGCCACGCCGCGCCGGACGCCGAGACCGAGCAGATCGCGGCGTCCCCCGCGCCGGGCCGTCCGGCCCCCGGCCCGCCGACGCCCGCGGCACCGGACCCGGGCGCGATCGACCCCACGCCGATCCGCGGCCTCCCGCTCGCCTCCACCTTCCCGGCCTCGGGGGTCACGGCGTCCGAGGCGGTGCCGATGCCCGAGGGGAAGAAGCCGATCTTCGGCTGGTCCCGGGGCGACGAGGACGACGCCGACGCCGACGGGGAGCCCCTGGAGCGCGTGCGCATCGTGCTCTCGGAGCGGCGCTCCCCGACGCGGGCGGTCGGCACCGTCGCCGAGATCGAGGCGCAGACCGCGACCGGTGAGCTGCTGCTGTCCAACCTCATGCGCTCCCAGCTCACGCTCGCGCTGCGGCTCGCCGCGGTGGCGGTGCTCGTCCTGGGCGTGCTGCCCGTCGTCTTCCTGACGATGCCCACGGTCTCCGGCGCCGCCCCCGTCCTCGGCATCGGGCTCCCCTGGCTGGTGCTCGGGCTGCTCTCGTTCCCGTTCCTGCTGGTCCTGGGCTGGCTGTACACCCGTCACGCCGAACGCAACGAGCTCGACTTCGCCGACGACGTCGAGGACTGAGGCGTGTCCACCGTCGACGCCGTGGTCGCGCTCGTCCTGGCCGGCCTCGCCGCCGTCGCGGTCATCGTCATCGGCTCCCTCGGGGTCCGGGTCACCCGCTCCACCGACGACTTCCTCGCCGCCTCGCGGACCGTGCGCAGCCGGGCGAACGCCGCGGCCATCGCCGGCCAGTCGCTGTCGGTGGCGTCGTTCCTGGGCATCGCCGGGATCGTTCTGAGCCAGGGGGTCGACGGGCTCTGGTACCCGGTCGGCTTCGTCGCCGGGTTCCTCGTGCTCCTGCTCTTCGTCGCGGCCCCGCTGCGGCGCTCGGGTGCCTACACCGTCCCCGACTTCGCCGAGACCCGGCTCGACTCCGCGGCGCTGCGCACGATGACCACGGTGGTGGTCTGCGTCATCGGCTGGCTCTACCTCGTGCCCCAGCTGCAGGCCTCCGGGCTCGTGCTCATGGTGCTCACCGGCACCCCCGGCTGGGTGGGTGTGCTGGTGGTGGGCGTCGTCGTCACCGCCGCGGTGACCTTCGGCGGCATGCGCTCGATGACCTTCGTGCAGGCCTTCGGGTTCTGGGTCAAGGCGGTCGCGCTGGCCGTCCCGGCCGTCGTCCTCGTCGCCTGGTTCCTCGGGACCGGCCTCGCCGCGGACCCCGCGGCCCCCGCCGCCCCGGCGACCTTCGACCGGCCGACGAGCGTGGCCGTCCACGACCCGGTGACCCTCCAGGTCGCCGACCCGGTGACGGTCCGGGTCAGCGGCGACGGCCCCACCCGCACGGTCACCTGGCAGCCCGGCCCGCGCCCGGTCGCGGCCGGGAGCACGCTGGCGTTCCCGGCGGGGGCCCGGGTCCCGGTGGTGGACGGAGCGGTCGCCGACCAGGGGGCCTGGGACCGGCCGTTCGGCAGCGGGGAGCGCGACCCGCTGTGGGTCTACTCGCTGCTGCTCGCGACCTGCCTCGGCGTCGCGGGCCTGCCCCACGTGCTCGTGCGCTACTACACGAACCCCGATGGCCGGGCCGCCCGCCGCACGACGGTGCTGGTCCTCGCGCTGCTCGGCGGGTTCAGCATCGTGCCGATCGTGCTCGGGGCCCTGTCCCGCCTGTCCGCGCCGCAACTGCTCGTCGGCGGCGAGGGCGACGCGGCGGTGCTGACGCTGCCCTCGGTCGCCCTGGGGGGCTGGCCGGGTGTGGTCCTCGGCGGGCTGGTCGCCGCCGGGATCGCGACGACCCTGCTCGCGGTCTCGGCCGGGCTGCTGCTCTCGGTGGCCGGGGTGCTCTCCAGCGACGTCCTGCCCGGGCGCCTCGGGGACTTCCGGATCGCCGCCCACGTCGCGGGGGCCGTCCCGATCGTGCTCGCCCTGGTGATGACGCGCCTCGACTTCGCGCACACCATCGCGCTGGCCCTCGGCGTCGCGGCGTCGACCTTCGCGCCGCTGCTGCTGCTCGGGATCTGGTGGCGCGGCCTGACCGACCGGGGCGCCCTGGCCGGGATCGCGGTGGGCGGTGTCCTGTCGCTCGGGGCCGCGCTCGCGACCCTCTTCGGAGCGACCCTGCCGGGGATCCCCGGCACCCTGCTCTCCCAGCCGGCCGCGGTGTCGGTGCCGCTGGCCGTCCTGACGATGGTCCTGGTGAGCCGGGCGACCGCCTCGCGAATCCCCGCGGGCGTGGGCCGTACGCTGCTGCGACTGCACGCTCCGGAGCGGCTCGGGCTCGGCGAGATGCGTGTGGGTCGCGGGTGAGGCGAATCTCCGCCTTCCGCCCGAACCGTCTCACGCCAGACATACGGTGCGTCACGTAACGAGCCACTCGAAAAGAGCACCTCGCACGGAGTGACGACAACTAGGGTTCCGACGTTGAAGACCCGGCACCCGGCGAAACCCCGACCTGCGAAGGGTGAGAGCGCATGAGTGCGACCGAGGAGAGTCCACGCGGTTCGGCCCCGCCCGAGGGCGTGCCGACCCCGTACGAGGAGATGCAGCGCAGTCCGGAGTTCAAGGCGCTCCGCAACCGCTGGCGCCGCTACATCTTCATGATGAGCGCCCTGTTCCTGGCCTGGTTCCTGGTGTACGTGCTCCTGGCCGACTTCGCGCCCGGCGTGGTCAACACGAGGCTGGGTGAGACGAACCTGACCGTGGGCCTCGTGCTCGGCCTGCTGCAGTTCGCCTCGACGTTCGCCATCGCGGTGGCCTACGCGCGCTATGCCGAGAAGAACCTCGACCCGACCGCCGCGGAGCTCCGGGCCCGCGTGGAGGAGAAGCTGTGACCATCCCGGCCCTTGCCGCCCTCCCGACGCAGGCCGCGTCCCCGAAGGAGCTCGGCAGCCCGGCGCTCAACATCGGGATCTTCCTGGTGTTCGTCGTCATCACCCTCTTCATCGTCTACCGGGTCAGCCGGTCCTCGACCACGGCGTCGGACTACTACGCCGCGGGCGCCTCGTTCACCGGGCCGCAGAACGGCATCGCGATCTCCGGGGACTACCTCTCGGCCGCGTCGTTCCTCGGGATCGCCGGCGCGATCGCCGTCAACGGCTACGACGGGTTCCTCTACTCGATCGGCTTCCTCGTCGCCTGGCTGACGGCGCTGCTGCTCGTCGCCGAGCTGCTGCGCAACGTCGGGCGCTTCACGATGGGCGACGTCCTGAGCTTCCGGATGCGCCAGCGGCCGGTCCGCGCGGCCGCCGCGATCTCCACGCTCGTCGTGTCGTTCTTCTACCTGCTCGCACAGATGGCGGGCGCCGGTGGCCTCATCTCACTGCTGCTGGGGATCCCGAACAGCCCGGGGATCTTCGACGGCCAGGCGCTCGTCATCTTCCTGGTCGGCGTCGTGATGATCGTGTACGTGCTCTACGGCGGTATGCGCGGCACCACCTGGGTGCAGATCATCAAGGCCACGCTGCTCGTGATCGGTGCTGCCGTCATGACGGTGTGGGTGCTGGGGCTCTACGGCTTCAACCTGTCCTCGGTGCTCGGTGCCGCGGACTTCAACTCGGCGAAGAACCTGCTCGACGCCGGCAACCAGTACGGCAAGACCCCCACGAGCCGGATCGACTTCCTCTCGCTCGCGGTGGCACTGGTCCTCGGCACCGCGGGCCTGCCCCACGTCCTGATGCGCTTCTACACCGTGCCGACCGCCCAGGAGGCGCGCCGCTCGGTGAACTGGGCGATCTGGATCATCGGCATCTTCTACCTGTTCACCCTGGTGATCGGGTACGGCGCCGCCGCGCTGGTGCCGAAGGGGCAGCTCTCGGCGGCGAACGTCAACGACGCCGCCCCGCTGCTCGCCTTCCAGCTCGGCGGCACGGTACTGCTCGGCATCATCTCGGCCGTCGCCTTCGCGACGATCCTCGCCGTGGTCGCCGGCCTGACCATCACCTCGGCGGCCTCGTTCGCGCACGACGTGTACGCCTCGGTGATCAAGGACGGGAAGCCCGAGCCCGGCTCGGAGGTGCGGGTCGCGCGCCGGACGGCGCTCGTCGTCGGGATCGTCGCCGTGCTCGGTGGCATTCTCGCCAACGGCCAGAACGTGGCCTTCCTGGTGGCGCTGGCGTTCGCGGTGGCCGCCTCGGCGAACCTGCCGACGCTGCTCTACTCGCTGTTCTGGAAGAAGTTCAACACCACCGGGGCGTTGTTCAGCATGT
The DNA here is from genome assembly GCF_036497245.1 of Actinomycetospora sp. Classification (GTDB taxonomy): domain Bacteria; phylum Actinomycetota; class Actinomycetes; order Mycobacteriales; family Pseudonocardiaceae; genus Actinomycetospora. Next base: position 37,519 of record NZ_DASXJS010000025.1, read on the forward strand.
ACGGCGGGCTGGGGATCAGCATCATCCTGATCATCTTCTCGCCCGCGGTGTCCGGGAAGGTCACCGACGGGAAGAGCGGCTCCATGCTCCCCCTGGGCGTGGACTTCCACTGGTTCCCGCTGGACAACCCCGGGATCGTGTCGATCCCGCTGTCGTTCATCCTCGGGATCGTCGGGACCTACATCGGCCGCAACCGCATCTCCCCGGAGGAGCAGGTCGAGTTCGACCGCAAGGCTGCCGAGATGGAGGTCCGCTCCATGACCGGGGCGGGCGCGTCGGCCACGGCCGTCACGCACTAGGTGGCTTCGCCTCGTGAGCACCGAGCGCACCTCGGTGCTCACGAGGGCGCAGCACGACATGTGGTCTGATGGGTGGATGCGTGAGATGTGGGGGCGCCCGTGACGTCGGAGGTGCCCGCCGTGGCAGTGACCGAGGTGCCCGAGGGCGCGACACTGCTCGACGTCCGCGAGGACGACGAGTGGGGCGCGGGCCACGCGCCGGACGCGGTCCACGTGCCGATGTCGCAGTTCCTGTCCCGGCTCGACGACGTCCCGGACGGGCCGCTCGCGGTGGTCTGCCGCGTCGGTGGCCGGTCGGCGCAGGTGACGGCGTACCTGGTCGGTCAGGGCCGCGAGGCGGTGAACATCACCGGCGGGATGCTCGCCTGGGAGTCCGCAGGCCGCCCCGTCGTGACCGAGGGTCCGGGACCCGCGCAGGTGGTGTGATCCGGTGACCTGCCCGCGCTGCGGCCGGGAACAGCCGCCCGGCGAGTCCGGCCGGTTCTGCGTGCACTGCGGCCGCGTGCTGAGCGGCGTGCGGTGGGTGGCGAGCACTCCCGACGCGCTGCGTCCCCGCGAGCCCGTCGCGGCGAGGCTCCGGTACGCCGGACCGCCGCGCTATCGCCAGATCCCCCGGTGGAGCCTCTGGCCGTGGGCCGCGCGCCCGGAGCCGGGGAGCCCGGACGGGCCCCTGCCGCCCCGTCCCGCCCCCGACCCGCTGGACGGGCTGCGGATCGACGCCGCGCTGCTGCGCCGGCTCGCGATCACCACCGGCCTGCTCGCCGGGATCGCCTTCGCGGGCGAGGTCTTCCGCTACGTCCTGCTGCTGCTGTCCCGTGACCGGGCGCTCTCCGGGGTGGCCCTGGGCCTCTCGGATGTGGTCGTGACGCTGTTCGGCCTGCTCACCCCGGTGGCCGCGCTCGCGACCGGGGTGATGTTCCTGCGCTGGCTGGTCGCCGGGCGGGGCCTCGCCGCCGGGATCTCCGGGACCCGCCCGTGGCGCTCCACCCGGGTGCTGCTGCTGGGCTGCGTCCTGCCGCCGTTCACGCTCACCGTGCCCGGCGCGACCCTCACCGAGATCGAGCACGCCGCCGCGGGGCGGGACCCGGCGGCGCGGCCCGTGCCGTCCCGTCCGGTGCTCACGTGGTGGGCGACCTGGGCGGTCGGCGTGGTGCTCGGGGTCCTCACCGTGGTGCACGGGTTCTGGACGAGCACCCAGGCCCTGGCGAACGGCGTGGTGCTGCACGCGTTCGTCGACGTCGCCGCCGTCGTGACCGCCTGGGCGACCGTCCGCGTCGTCGCGCACCTCACGGAGCTGCTCGCCCCCGAGCTGCGCCCGACCGGGCGCACCTGGGTGGTCCGCCCGGCGGCGGCCTGAGGGGCCGGGTCGGGCGGGGGTCAGCCGCCCAGCGTGGCGACCCCGCCGGCCGAGGGCGGTGCGGTCGGGTCGGAGCCTGCGCCACCGGGCATCTCGCGGGCGACGAAGTCCTCGACGTGGAACAGGTTGTCGCCCGCGCGGCGCACGATACGCAGCAGCGTCGTCATCGAGGCGACCTCCTCGACCTGCTCCTTGAGGTACCACTGCATGAACTGCTCGCCCAGGTAGTCGCCCTGGTCGCGGGCCGAGCGGGCGAGCAGGGTGATCTGGTCGGTCACCCGCCTCTCCTGCTCGAGGACCAGCCCGACCACGTCCTCGACCGACTTGAAGTCGTTGCGGACCTCGTCGATCCCCGGGATGCGGACCACCACGTCGTTGTCGAGCAGGTACTGGACCATGCCCATCGCGTGGTTGCGCTCCTCGAGCGCCTGTGCGTAGAAGTGCGCCGCGAGCTGCGGCAGGTCCTCGTCGTCGCAGTACACGGCGACGGCGGTGTACTGCTGGGACGCCGTGAACTCGTGCCGGATCTGCTCCCGCAGGAGTTCGTGGAACGTCGACGAGGGGTCGTTCATAGTCACCGAGTGTAGGGTTCGCGCGCCCTCGCGTCCGCCGCCGGCCGGGAAGTCACACGGTGGCCCGCCGTGCGAGGGGTTCCCGGCGCCGGCCCGGAGCCGGCGGGCGCGGTCACGGGCATCGGCCCGGACCAGCCGAACTGCTCGGTGTGCACCCGTCCCACCGGGACCGCGAGCTGCTCGAGCGCGGCGAGCGTCCCGGCCAGGAGCGAGGGCGGTCCGCACACGAAGTAGTCCAGCTCGTCGCGCCAGGGGCGCCCGGGGAGCACCTCGGTGAGCATCGAGAGATCCACGCGCCGCCCGGCGGTCCGGATGATCTCGAGGTCGAGCCGGCGGCTCAGCACGTCGAGCTCGTCGGCGAACAGCGGCTCGGAGCCGCGCTCGGCGAGGACGAGCCGGTGACCGCGGGTGTCGCCGCGCTCGGCGAGCGTGCGCAGCATGCTCATCATGGGCGTGATCCCGACCCCGCCCGCGACCAGAACCAGGCCGGCGCAGCCGCGGTCCTGCTCGGCGGTGAACGAGCCGTGCGGGCCGTCGAGCCACACCTTCTGGCCCTGGCCCAGGGCGGCGACCCGGTGCGAGAAGTCGCCCTGGTCGCGGACGGTGAGCTCCAGGCGGCCGGTGACGTTCGCGCTCGAGGCGATCGTGAACGGGTGCTCCTCGGTGCCGACGACGGCCCGCCGGAGACGCAGCCACACGAACTGGCCCGGGTCGAACCGCATGCCGCCGCGGCGCAGGTGCACCGGCGCCAGCACGAGGGTGGACACGCTCGGCCCCTCCCGGCGCACGCCGTACACGACGTAGGCGCCCTGCCGGGAGAACAGCGGGCGCCAGACCCAGCGGTGGGAGAGCACGGCGAGCAGCACCCCGGACAGCACGACCAGGCACACCCGCATGACCGGGTCGGCGACGAGGTGGTTCAGCCAGAGCACGTGCAGGCCCGCGAGCAGGAGCCCGGCGGCGGCGAGCCCCACGTGCAGGCGCGCCCAGATCTCGTAGCGGGCCCCCGGCCTGCGTCCCCCGGCGGCGACCCCGCCCACGAGCAGCAGGGACACCAGCGCGCCCCAGCCGACCTGCGCGGTGGCCCGTGCGGTGAACGGGTTGAGCAGTTCCTGGTGGTTCCACAGGGCGACGGCGGCGTGCATGACGACCGCGACGAGGGCGAGGGTGCCGAGCCAGCGGTGCAGGCCCATGACCCGGTCGACACCGAAGGCACGGGTCAGCGTGCGGATCCGGGACGGGACGAGCACGACCACGACCAGCGCCCCGAGCCCCAGCACCCCGAGGCCCACCGAGAGCATCGAGCCGATCCGGGTGGAGTTCCCCCGCCAGGCCGACATCGCGAAGGGCACCACGGCCATCAGGACCAGGGCCCCCGCCCACGCCGTCGTCGTCATCCGTCTGCGCACGATCGGGACGCTAGGGCCGTGACCTGTTCGTGATCGGCGAGTCTGAGAACTCCCACCCGTCGATCGCGCCGAGAGCCCGCTGCCGGGCGACGACGGGCCACCGTGATGCTCCGATCGGACGCGGTGATGATCCTTGTGCGGGATCGGGCTCTCAGCTTCGGTGACACGTGCACCCAGCCCGGGCCGCCGGGCCCGCCGAACCGGCCACCCGGCAGGATGGCGCCCGTGATCTTCGACCGGGCGCGCGAGACCGCCGAGGTGCCCGCGGCGTTCGACCAGGACGCGTCGTCCTACGACCGGCTCGTCGGCGCGAACCCCGGGTACTTCGACCACCTGCGCCGCTCGGCGGCGCGCCTCGGTCTGCCGGGTCGCGGCGCGGGCCTGCGGCTGCTCGACGTCGGTTGTGGCACGGGCCTCTCGACGCAGGCGCTGCTGGAGACCTACCCGGAGGCGGAGATCGTCGCGGCGGACGCCTCGGTGGAGATGCTCGCGCAGGCGCGGGCGAAGGCGTGGCCCTCGACCGTGTGCTTCGTGCACTCGCGGGCCGAGGACCTGGCCGCGGCGGGCGTGGACGGGCCGTTCGACGGCATCCTGGCCGCGTACCTGTTGCGCAACCTCCCCGACGTCACGGCGGGGGTGGCCGGGCTGCGCGGGCTGCTGGCGCCGGGCGCGCCGCTGGCCGTGCACGAGTACTCGGTGGCGGACTCGACCTACGCGAAGGCGGTGTGGACCGCGGTGTGCTGGGCGATCGTCATCCCGCTCGGCCGGCGGGTGACCGGGGACGCGTCGCTGTACCGCTACCTCTGGCGCAGCGTGCTCGCGTTCGACGGGCTGACCCGGCTCACCGGGCGGATGACCCGCGCCGGGCTCGAGCACGTGCACGTCGAACCGATGGACGGCTGGCAGCGCGGCATCGTGCACACCATCGTGGGTCACCGCCGGCGGCGCACCTCGTAGAGCCGTTCGGCGTAGGAGATGTCGTCGACCCACAGGCGCTTCGCCGCCCACGCCATGAGCGGGCGGGCCAGCGGCTGGGCGCGACGGGCGTGGGCGAACCCCGACCGCTCGGAGTGCGCGACGACGGCTTCGGTCACCTGGGTGCGCGCCCGGCCGTCCGGGTGCGGGGCCAGCGGCGTCGCGTGGGTCTCGACGACGCTGCCCGCCCCCTCGCCGCGGGTGATGTGCATGACGACGGTGCGCGGGTCCGGGCAGGTGAACCGGGCCTGCACGGGAACGCCGTAGCGGCGGGTCAGCCGGAACGCGACGTGCAGGTCGAAGTGGTCCTCGTCCTCGCCCGCGGTCCGGCCCGGGGCCGAGTCGACGCGCAGGTCGGCGAACGAGTGCGGGTGGAACCAGGCACCGTGCCAGGGGTCGAGGCGGTTCGCGACGACGTCGTCGGGCTCGCAGGTCCCGACCATCGTGGCGACCGCGACCAGGCTCTCGGTGTGCCGCGGACGCACCGGCACGACCGGGGCGCCCGTGGGTTCCTCCCCGCCCACCGCGTCGAGCCGGACCCAGGCCAGCACCCCGTCGTCGTGCGCGGGCAGGGTCCGCCAGCCCGCCCGCCCGGACGGCCCGAGCGCCAGCCCGTGCCAGCGGCAGATGAGCTCGCACCCCGACTGCGTGGCGGTCGACAGGGCCGCGCCCAGGTGCGGGCAGGCGCCGGGCCCCGCGTGCAGGTCTCCGCCGGGGGTGCGCCACAGCACCAGTTCCACGCCGGCCACCGTCCTGCCCAACGGGGTGCCGGGGCGGACGTCGCGCGAGGCCCCGACGACGAACCAGTTCCCCGACGGCCGGGCCTTCGCCCGCTCGAGCGCCGCGTGGATGACGCCGGGCCTCGCGTCGCGCCAGGTCGGTTCCATCGCTTCCCACCGCTCGCCCGACAGGCGGCGCAGCGGGTTCACGGGACGACGGGCGGGGCGCTTGTCCAGCACGGTCCCCGACGCTAGGGCCCGGGCGGGGGACGCCGCAGGTCTACGGGCGCGCTCTGTGGCCGGATGCACGTCTGGCTGCGACGAACGTGGGTGTGTTCGCTCGTCACGACCCCGGCAGGAACGACACCTTCCCCGCCAGGAGCGCCGATCCGACGAACGCCACGACGTCGATCAGCGCGTGCGCCCCCACGAGCGGCCACAGCCGTCCGGTGCGCTGCCAGTACCGCCCGAACACCAACCCCATGATCACGTTGCCCAGTCCGCCGCCGAAGCCCTGGTAGAGGTGGTACGAGCCGCGCAGCAGGGCCGAGACGGCCAGCGCCCGGTTCTCCGAGAGCCCCAGCCGCCGCAGCACCGTCAGCAGCCACCCGACGACGAGGACCTCCTCGGCCCACGAGTTCGCCAGCGCCGACAGCACGAGGACCGGCAGCCGCCACCAGTGGTCGTCGAGCAGCGAGGGCACCACGGTGAGGTTGATCCCGAGCGCGCGGGTCACCAGGTAGAACCCCAGCCCCGGGATCCCGATCAGCGCGGCGAGCCCCAGGGCCGACCCGATGTCGCGTCCCGGTCGGCTCCCGTCGAGCCCAACCGCGCGTGGACCGGACCCGGCGCGCAGCAGCAGGTAGAGCCCCAGCCCGCCCCACGCGACCAGCTGCAGCGACGACGCCAACTGGGCCGCGAGGTCCACCCAGGCGTCGGTGGCGAGCGGCTTGTCGATCGAGACCTGCCGGGAGGCCAGCGGCACAGGGGCCGCGAGCGAGTCGAGCAGGGAGACGAGCGAGCGCAGGCCGGACAGGCCCAGGGTCACGGTGGCGACGACGAGGATCTCGGTCACCAGCAAGCGGCGCTCGCGCCCGTCGACCACCTCCACGTCGGCGGGGCGCGGCGGCGCGAGCCACGCCCGCACGCGGCCCAGGGGCGGGGTGGCGGTCATCGGGCGGTCAGCCTAGGGGCCCGGGGGACGACGCTTCGCGTGCATTCACGCGCCCGTCGGTAACCTCGCCGGTGTGGGACGTGTCCTCCGAGTGCTCGCCACCCCCCGGTGGGTCGGCTGGACGCTGCTCGCGATCGCCGCGGTGATCGTCTGCGGGGGGATGGCCTACTGGCAGCTCATCCGGGCGGAGTCGCCCACCGGCTCGCTGCTCAACGCCGGCTACGCCCTGCAGTGGCCGCTGTTCGGCGTGTTCTTCGCGGCCCTGTGGTGGCGCATGCTCCACACCGAGTCCCGGCAGCTGGCCGTGATCCGCGGCGAGATCGAGGACCCCGACGCGGCCCTTCACGTCACGGAGTCCGGCGACGCCGGGCCGAGCCCGGCCGCCGTCGTCGACGTCCCCCCCGGGGCCGGACCGTTCACTCCCCGGCCCGCCGGGGTGCGGCCCGGCGACGGGGCGGGCACCCCCGCCCGGGGGCGCGCCCGCACCGACTACAACGCCATGCTCGCCGCGCTCGCGCGCTCCGACGTGAACGCTGCCGACGAGTCCCCCTGACCCCCGAGGATTCCTGCGTGAGTGCACCGACCCCGACGACGGCGCTAACCCCGAAGATCGTCGCCGCGATGAAGCGCTACCGGGTGATGGCCTGGGTGGTCGGGGTCGGGCTGCTCGTGCTCGTCCTGATCGCGATGCCGCTCAAGTACTTCGCCGGGGACCCGATGCTCGTCGCGATCGTCGGCCCCATCCACGGGTTCCTGTACATGGGCTACCTGGCGCTGACCGCCGATCTCGGGGTCAAGAGCCGCTGGCCGGTGGGGCGCCTGCTCCTGGTCGCCCTGGCCGGCACCATCCCGTTCGTCTCGTTCGTCGCCGAGCGGAAGGTCACCGCTCCGCTGCGGGATGGTGGGCAGGAGCCGCAGGGCTGAGCTCGGCGAGGCGGCGCACCTCCGCCCCGAGCATCCGCGAGCAGACCACCGGGGTCGAGAACCCGATCCGGACGTCGTGGTCGCCGCGGTCGGTCTCCACCCGGAGCCGCAGCCCGAGCCGGTCGACCCCGAGCGGCACCAGGGTGTGCTCGGGACGGCGCAGCGCGGGCGGCAGGTGCCGGGCGAGCCCGGTGAGCAGCGAGCCGTGGGCGAGGGCGAGATGGGAGAGCCACGAGTCCCCGCAGCTCACGAAGGGGTCGGGCGCCGCCGCGGCGACCTCGGCGGGGGTGAACGTCCCCGTGCCCTCGGCGTCGGAGAGCACCACCGACCCCGGGTCCATGCGCAGCAGCACGTCCGAGTGCCCGACGTCGAGCAGTCGCTCGTCGGCGGAGTCGGCCGCGATCCGCAGCGCCGCCCGCCGGGCCACGCGGGTCGGGAGCACCCGGACCCGCCCGGCCACCCACACCAGGCCGCGGACCGGCTGACGCACCGGCAGCGGCGCCGTGTCGGTGAGCTCGAGCATCACCGGCAGGTACTCCCGGGTCCTGGTGAGGGTCACGAGCGGGTGGTCCGCGGCAAGCTGGAGCGTCGCCGCGCCGGAGGCGGGCACGTGGTGCAGGACCGGTGTGACCCGGCCGCCCTCCTCGGGATCGCACCCCTCGAGGGGCCCGGCGATGAGCGACGCGCCGCTCGCGCGGACCGCGGTGGCCCGGGCGCGCTCGGCCGGGCTGGGGACGGGCGGCTGGTGCGGGCAGCTCCTGGCCATCGGGCTCCTCCGGGATCCGGTTGGTTAGGTGAGCCTAACCGAACTCGTCCGGGAGAGAGCAAGACCTGATCTCGTGGCACATGCACCCCGTCAACTCCCCCGTCGCTCCGCTCGCCCCGGTCACGTCCCCCGTCGCTCCGCTCGCCCCGGTCACGTCCCCCGTCGCTCCGCTCGCCCCGGTGCAGAACCGGGAACGACGCGACCGCTACCGTTCCCCTCGTGTCCACCGTCCCCCAGGCCGGTGGGGCACCGGTCGACGGTGTGCCCCCGCTCCTCGCGCGCATCCTCGACGACGCCGCACTCGTCTCGCCCGGCCCGCGGCCGGAGATGTCCGACGTGCTCGAGGCCCACCTCGACGCCCGCGACGGCGACCGCGGAGGCCTGCTCGGCTCTCTGGTGGTGCCGGTCTCGCGCCTGCAGGAGTTCGTCGCCGAGCTGGTGAAGCGGCGGCCCGCGGTCCCGGTGCCGATCACGCTCTCGGTCGACACCGGTCTGGGCGGGGTCCCGAAGGCGCTGTCGCTGACCACCTCGCGGGCGGCGCTGCTCACCACCGCCGTCGTCGAGATGCCCGCCCCGCACGACGTCGACTCGGTCTGGCTCGAGCGCGTCACCGAGTTCGTCCCCGACGACGTCGTCGCCGTCGTGGAGCCCCGCCGTCCCGACGCCGACGGCTCCGACGACTGGATCGCCGGCGTCCGGCGGGTCGTCGGGCACGGGTGCCGGCCGAAGCTGCGCTGCGGCGGCGACCGCGCGGGGGTCTTCCCCGGGGTCACCGACGTGTCGCGGTTCCTCGCGCTGGTCGCCGCCTCGGGGCGCTCGTTCACGGCGAGCATCGGGCTGCAGGGCGCGGCCCGCCACGTCGACCCGGACACCGGGTTCGACCACCACGGCTGGCTCAACCTGATGGTCGCGGTCAGCCGGGCCCTGGGTTCCGTCCCGGAGGCCACCGCCGGAGGTCCCCACGACGGCGGGGCAACGACCGGCGACGACGAGGGCGGAACGCCCGGGATCGCGGTCGTCGACCCGTCCCCCGAGCTCGTGGAGGCCGTCCGCGACGCCCTGGACGCCACCGACGCGGACGCCCTGGCCGCGGAGGTCTCCGGGGTCGACGAGCCGACCGCGACGCGGGTGCGGGCGCACCTGTCGTCGTTCGGCTCGACCGCGCCCGCCGACCAGGGCGCCGAGATGGCCCGCCTGGGCCTGGTCTGACGTGACCGCGCCGGACATCGCGTTCCTCGGGCCGCACGGCACCTTCTGCGAACAGGCCCTGCGCTCGCTCGTCGAGGCACCGGGCTCGGCGCTCGCCGCTTCCCGGCTGCGGCCGGCCGCGAGCACCACCGCCGCGCTCGACCTGCTGCGCGCGGGCGAGGTCGGGCTGGCGTGCGTGCCGATCGAGAGCTCGGTCGAGGGCGCCGTCCCCGCGACCATGGACGGTCTCGTGGAGGCGCCGTCCGTGGTGGTCGTCCGGGAGATCCTCCTGCCGGTGCGCTTCGCGGTGCTGGTGCGCCCCGGGACCACGCACGCCGACGTACGGACCGTGGCCTCGCACCCCCACGGCGAGGCCCAGACCCGCCGCTGGCTCGCGGCGCACCTGCCCGACGCCGAGATCCGCATGACCCCCTCCACGGCGGCCGCCGCGGCCGCCGTCGCCGACGGGCAGGTCGACGCCGCGGTGTGCGCGCCGGTGGCCGCCGGGCACTACGGCCTGGAGATCCTCGCCGACGGGGTGCACGACAGCGGCGACGCGGTGACCCGCTTCGTCGTCGCGGCCCCGGCGGGCGCCCGGCTTCCCGCCCCGACCGGCACCGACCGCACCTCGATCGCCGCGACCACGGTCAACGAGCCCGGCGCGCTGCTCGCGATCCTCACCGAGTTCGCGATCCGCGGGGTCGACCTGACCCGCATCGAATCCCGTCCCTCGAAGGAGCGGCTCGGGACCTACTGGTTCTTCCTCGACGGGGCGGGCCACGTCGCCGAGCAGGCGATGGGGGAGGCGCTCGCCGCGCTGCACCGCCGCTGCACCGAGCTGCGGTTCCTCGGCTCGTACCCGCGCGCGACGGTGCCGCCGGGCTCGACGGCGCCGTCCCCGCCCGTCGCGCCCCCGGTCGCGGGACAGGGCACCGCCGACTACGACGCGGCGGCGGGGTGGCTGAACGCACTGCGTGAGGTCCCGGACGACGCGCTCGGTGTCTGAGCGCGCATGGTAGTGATGGGAGGCGTGCTGCGCCTCGTGCTCGCCCGTCACGGCCAGACCCCGGCGAATGTCGCGAAGACGCTCGACACGGTGCTCCCGGGGCCCGGGTTGACCGACCTGGGCCGCCTGCAGGCCGAGGCGCTCGGCAAGGAGCTCGCCGCCGACCCCGTGGGTCCCGTCACCGTCCTCGCCAGCTCCGCCGCGCGGCGTGCGCAGGAGACCGCGGGGCTCGTCGCGCCGTCGCTCGGGCTGACGCCCGCGGTCGTCGAGGGCACCTTCGAGGTGCAGGTCGGCGATCTCGAGGGCCGCAACGACGAGCGCTCGATCGAGGTCTTCCGCGCCACCTACGAGGCCTGGCGCGGCGGGGACCTCACCGCGCGGATGCCCGGCGGCGAGTCCGGGCAGGACGTCCTGGACCGCTACCTGCCCGCGGTGGCCGGCCTGCGGGACGAGCACGGCACGGACGGGGGCGCGATCGTGCTCGTCAGCCACGGGGCGGTGCTGCGGGTGGTGGCCCACGCGCTCGTGGGCGAGCTCGACGACCTCGGACCCGACGACCACGTCGACAACTGCGGGCGGGTGGTGCTGCGCTCGGCGCCCGACGGCGGGTGGGTGCTCGAGGCGTGGCGCCGCGAGGCCCCGGGCGGGCTGGCGTCGTCCCGGGACGCGACCGGGGGCTGAGGCCCGGGCCCGCGGGCGCCTAGCCCCATCCGAGCCGGTGCAGGGTCGCCTCGTCGATCCCGAAGTGGTGGGCGATCTCGTGCACCACGGTGATCGCGACCTCATCGCGCAGCTCGTCGTCGTCCGCGCAGGCGTCGACGAGGGCGTCGCGGTACAGCGTGATCCGGTCGGGGAGGACGCCGCCGTAGTCGCTGGTCCGCTCGGTGAGCGCGATGCCCTCGTAGAGCCCCAGCAGCTCCGGGTCCTCGGGGTGGCGGGGCTCGACGAGCACGACGACGTTGTCCATCGCGCGCAGCAGCTCGGCCGGGAGCTCGTCGAGGGCCTCCCCGACGAGGTCGGCGAACCGCTCCGGGTCCACCGAGGGGTCTAGTTCCCGGTCCCGCCGCCGGGCAGGAGCGGCGGGAGCGAGGGCAGCACGCTCGGGAGGCCCGGCTTGGCGGGCGCCTGGTTCGCGGGCGCCTGGGTGGGGGCGGCCGCCGACGTCGTCGCCGCGGGATCGGCAGGCTCGACGGCGGGCGCGCCTGCCGGGGGCAGCGGGTCGGGCGACGCCGGGGCCTCGCCGCCGATCTTCACGCCGTCCTTCACCGCGCCGGTGAGGGGGGCGAAACCGGAGTTGTCGCCGAGCAGCGAGCCCATGTCGCAGCTCACGCGGCGGGTGCCCGCGTCCCAGGAGGCCTGGTTGACGTTGGTCCAGTACACGGTGAGCTTCGAGTCGGTGAGCTTCTGCGCGCCTGCCGCGTTCTGCGCGACCTTGGTGCACTCGGGCTGCAGGAAGTTGTCCTGGTCGTCGACCGAGGGCAGGGCGCCGGGGAACTTCGAACCGAGGTCCACGGTGCCCGCGACCTCGGCGGCGTGGGTCTTCGCGCACGAGGACACCGGGTCGGAGACCTCCTTGCCGGAGAGCCCGAGGCAGGTGCCGGGCGAGAAGACCACGGCCTGGTCGGCGTCGGCGACCTTGCCGGTCGACGAGAACAACGCCCCGCTGCGCCCGGGCGCCTGCAGGCCGCAGCGCACGGTCCGGTCGCCGTCGCCCCAGGCCGCGGCGGTGGGCTTGAGCGCGCCGACCTTGTAGCGCCCGGTCGGGTCGAGCGGCTTGCCGATGTAGCGCTGGACCAGGGGGCCGCACTGGTCCGCGACGAGCTTCTGCCACGCGGCGTCGGCCGGGAACGGTGCGCCGTCGGGGAGGGCCGCCTTCACCGGGCCCGCCGTCTCGAACAGGTGCGACGCCTTGCAGTCGACCTGGCGGACGTCGGCCCCGTCGGTGCGCTGCCAGGTCAGGCAGCTGGCAGGCGCGGTCGCGAGTTCCGGCTTGTCGGTCTCCGGTCCGCTGCTCGACCCGCCGAGGACCCCGGAGGAGGAGCCGGACTCGTTGCCGGCGAGCCCGAGGAAGCCCAGGCCGTTGCCGGTCGCCGCGAACGCGCTGGCGGCGAGGAGCATGATGAGGGCTCCGGCGAGGACGCCGATCACTCCACGGCGCGCGGCGAGCCGCCGCGCGGCGTGACCGTCCGTGTCGTCGGCCACCCGGTCGTGGCTGTCGTCGCTTCGCCCTCGCCCGGAGGACGGACGTTCCCGTAGGACCATGGTGCTGACATCATGCCGCGTGCCGGACTTGTCTTCCTCGCGGGGGGACCCTGACGGGCCGGTCGTGTGGCGGAGGAGTGAGGACATGAGCGAGGACCCCGGCGGCACGCCCCGCCGCCACCCCGAGCCTCCGAGCGGGGGATCCGCCGACGACGCGGCGACGCCGCCGTCGGGGTCCCCGGCCGTGGGCGGGGCCGCCTCGTCCGGGGCGCCGACCGAGCGCACCGACCAGCCCTGGTGGAACGCGGGGCAGGACGGCGAGACCGGGGAGTCGACCGGCCGGCACGCCGTGCCCGGCGACGACGCCGCGGACGGGACCGCCGTGGGCGCCTCTCCTGACGACGAACCCCGGCGCGGCCGGGTCCGCTACCAGGACCCCGAGACCAGCACGCCCCGGGAACCCACCGTCGCCGAGCAGCGGGCCCGCCGGGAGGCCGAGCGCCGCCGCAAGGCGCAGGAGGAGGCCGCGGCCGCCGCCGAGCAGCGCAAGTCGAAGATCCGCAAGCGGGTGCTCATCGGGGGCGGGGTCGCCGTTGGGGTCGCCGCGATCGTCGCGATCGCCTACGCGTCCTCCGGGAGCGACGACGAGGTCGCCGCCCAGTGCACCGACCAGAACGGCGTCGTCGTCGACGACAGCAACTGCGGCGGCAACTCCACCAACGGGTCGTACCACGGCGGCTTCGTCCCGATCTTCCTCGGCGGCTTCGGCAACCAGTACCACTACAACTACGGCTCCAGCTCGCCCGTCGGCACGGTCGCCCGCGGCGGATCCACCACCGCGCCGCCGAGCGGGACGAGCATCCGCAGCGGCACGTCGGGCAGCAGCCTGGGCTCCACGTCGTCCAGCGGCACCGTCAGCCGTGGCGGGCTCGGTGTGTCCGGCAGCTCCTCGGGGAGCTCATCGGGCTCGGGCTCGTCGTCGGGGTCCGGCTCGTCGTCGGGCAGCTGATCGCCGGGTCCCGAGGGGCTCACCCATCACCGGAGAGGACGCGCGTGCGCCGCGAGAGGTCGACCCCCCGCCCCGACTGGCGTCAGAAGATCGAGGAGCAGGGTCTCGTCTTCGGCACCCCGGCCGCCGGGCAGAACGGCGCGCGGCCCTACTGGGACGAGTCCGTGCACTACGTCTTCGACATGGCCGAGGTCCTCTCGCTGGAGGCCGACGTCGAGCTGCTGCACTCGATGTGCCTGGAGGCCGTGGACCACGTCGTCACCACCGAGCGGTTCCGCGACTTCGCGCTGCCGGAGTGGTGCTGGGAGCAGGTGGCCGCGTCGTGGAAGCGCCACGACCCGCACCTCTACGGCCGGTTCGACCTGCGCTACGACGGGTCCGGCCCGGCGAAGCTGCTGGAGTACAACGCCGACACCCCGACGTCGCTGCTCGAGGCGAGCATCTGCCAGTGGTACTGGCTCAAGGACGTCTTCGGTGACCAGGACCAGTGGAACTCGCTGCACGAGAAGCTCGTCGCGCAGTGGTCGGCGATCGCCGGCGACCTGCCCCGCAACGAGGTGCACTTCTGCTGGTCCCAGGCCGAGACCACCGGCGAGGACCACGTGACGACCGCCTACCTGCAGGAGACCGCGGCCGAGGCCGGGCTCGACACCGTCGGGCTCGCGATCGAGCAGATCGGCTGGGACTCCGCGCTCGACCGGTTCGTCGACCTCGAAGAGTCCCCCATGGGCTGTGTCGCCAAGCTCTACCCCTGGGAGTGGATCCTCAGCGACGACTTCGGCAAGCACGTCACCCGCAGCCTCCCGGAGACCCTCTGGGTCGAGCCGCTGTGGAAATCGCTGCTGTCGAACAAGGCGATCCTCGCGGTGCTCTGGGAGATGTACCCGGGCCACCCGAACCTGCTGCCCGCGTCGCTGGGCGACCCCGGGCTGCTCACCGAGTACGTCCGCAAGCCGCTGCTCGGGCGCGAGGGCGCGAACGTGCAGATCGTCTCCGGCGCGGGCGAGCCCGTCGTCGAGACCGGCGGGGTCTACGGCGAGGAGGGGTACGTCTACCAGCTCTTCGACCCGCTGCCCGAGTTCGACGGGTACCGCCCGGCGCTGGGTGCGTGGATCATCGGCGACGAGTCCGCCGGGCTCGGCATCCGGGAGACGACGGGGCTGGTCACCGACAACGGTGCCGCCTTCGTCCCGCACCGCATCCCGGACTGATGGATTCCCGGCACGAAGCGGAGCGGAGCTGGACCATCGATGCCGCGCGTCGGCTCTGGGCGCTCTACGAGCCGGTCCACGCCCTGACCTACTTCGCCCCGGCCGCGCTGGCGGGCGCCGGTCCGCTCGGCGGCTCGTTCTGGGCGCGCTACGTCGCCCAGCGCGCCGCACCGCTGGGGCAGGCGCCGACCGCGGTCGTCGTCGCCGCGTTCGGCGGGTTCGCCCCCGACCGCATCGCCGACGCGCTGGCCGGGGTCGCGCCGGACACGACCCCGACGGAGGCGCTGGAGACCCGGCTGCGCGGTGTCGACGCGGCGTGGCGGGAGCTGCCCGGGCTCCCCGACGACGCGGTGGTGACCGAGGCCGCCGACCTGGCCTGGGCCGCCGCGCAGGCGTGCGAGGACGCCGGCCGCGTGCTGGGCGCGGCGAACCGGGCGCTCCCGCGGCCCCCGGCCCCGCACCTGGCGCTGTGGCAGGCGACGACGACCCTGCGCGAGCACCGCGGCGACGGGCACCTCGCCGCGCTGGCGGTCCAGGGGATCGGGCCGGTGACCTCGCACGTGCTGAAGGTCGCCGCGCGGGAGTCGCCGGGCCGGGACCTGCGCCTGGGCCGACGGATCCCGGACGACGCCTGGACGGCCGAGGTGGATCGGCTCTCCACCCGGGGTCTCGTGCGCGCCGGACCCGACGGCGAGCCCGTGCTCACCGACGACGGCGAGGCACTGCACGCGGCCGTGGAGGACGCGACCGACCGGGCCGCGGGCCGACCGTGGGAGGTCCTGGGCGCCGCGCCCACCGACCGCCTCGCCGCGCTGCTCGAGCCGATCGCGGCGGCGGCGCGGACCGTCGTCCCGCCGCTCAACCCGATCGGGCTGCCGCGTCGATGATCCTCGCCCGCTAGTCTGCGACCCTTTCGTCCGGTTGGACCCCCCGCGCGGAGGCCTCGTGCTCACCCCCGACTTCTTCCCCGTCCTCTTCGGCAACATCGGCCTGATCGCGCTCTACGCGGTCCTCGGTGCGGTGCTCATGTACGTCGGCTACTTCGCGATCGACCTCACCACGCCCGGTGACCTGCGCGGGCTGGTGCGCGAGGGCAGGCCCAACGCGGTCGTGGTGTCCGCGTCCGGGCTCGTCTCGATGGCGCTGATCGTGGTGGTCGCGATCTACATCTCCGGGGGCGGCCTGCTCACCGGAGTGATCAACACCGCGGTCTACGGCCTCGTCGGGATCCTCGCCCAGGTCCTGGTGGTGCGCGGGCTCGAGGCGGTGTCGCGGCTGGACGTCGGCGCCTGCCTGCACGACGAGTACTTCACCCCGGTCTCGGCCATGATCGCCGGGATGCACCTGGCCATGGGGCTCGTCGTGGCGGTCGCGATCATCTGACCCCGGACGATCCGTCCCGGGTGTCGCGTCCTCGGGTACGGCCCGTGTCTGTCTACCCTGCTGTCCGGGCGGTGCTGGACCGCCAGGGGGAGGACAGATGGCGGCGGGGACCTCCATCGAGTCACTGAGCGTGTCCGACCCGGCGTCGGGCGACGCGTCCTCCCCGGATCCGGGCCAGGTCGACCGCCGGCCCCGGCTGCTGGTGGCGCTCGGCGCCCTCGCCGTCGTCCTCGCGGTGGGTGCCGCGCTCGCGCCCGTCGTCGTGTCCACCCCGACCGTGGTGTGGCCGGCCGCCGGTGCGCCCGCCACCTCGACCACCCTCGCGCTCGCCCCGCCGCGGCCGTCGTCCTTCGACGCCGACGTCCCGTGCGCGGCGCTGTCCGGGACCGGGACCGTCGAGGCGCTGCGCACCGTGCCCCCGGGCGGATCGCTCGGCCTGCTCGTCACCGCCGCGGGCGAGGGGCCCGCGCGCCGGATCAGGATCGGTCTCGACCGCGCGCTCCTCGTCGACGCGCCGGTCGGGTCCGGGCCGTGCACCTTCGCGATCGCGGTCGCCGCGGGATCGCCCCCTCGGGTGACCCGGGACGGCGCACCGGTGCCGCTGGCGTGCGGGGCCTGCGCCGACATCGGGCCGCCGCACGTCACCCGGCTGTCCACCGACCGGGAGGGCACCCCCGGGCTGGGCGTGACCCTGCGCCCCGACGACCGCTACGACTCCTCGCCCTCGTCGCTCAAGACCGTGCTGCTGGTGGCCCAGCTCGTGGTGCTCGCCGCCCTGGTCGCGGTGCTCGCCCGGGGCGGGTTGCCGGGCGGCCGACCCCGACGCGGGCCGCCGGGGCCCGGGGTGCGGCTGCGCCGTCGGGCCGGGGCGGTCCTCGCCGGGGTCCGGGCGCACGCCTCGCCCGCGGACGCGGTCGCGGTGGTCGTCTCGGGGGCCTGGGCGGTGCTCGGCCCGACCAACTTCGACGACTCCTGGTACCCGCTCATGGCCCGGGCCGCGGAGCGCACCGGCACCATGGCGAACGCCGTCTACATGTTCGACGCGAGCGAGGCCCCGTTCGTCGCGTCGCAGTACCTCGTGGGGGTCTGGGGGGCGCTCGGCGGCTGGTCGCTGCTCTGGATGCGCCTGCTCGCGACGGTGCTGGGCCTGCTCGCGTACGCCGGGCTGCGGGTCTACACGGTGCTCGCGCTGCGCGGTTCCGGGGTGCGCGAGGCGAAGGTCCCCTGGGCCCTGCTCGTGGCGCACCTGCTCTGGTGGATGCCCTACGGGCTCACCCTGCGCCCGGAGCCGCTGATCGTGGTGCTCTCCGTCGTCGTGCTGGTGTGCGGCCGGCTCGCGCGGCGACGGGGCCCGAAGGGTGCTCTCGGCGCCGTGGCGGTGGCCGTCGCCGCGGCGTCGGTGGCGCTGATGTGCTCCCCGACCGGCCTGGTCGCCGCCGCGCCGCTGGTGGTGGACGCGCCGCGGGCGTGGGCCTGGCTGCGCGAGGTCCGGCGGGAGCGGCCGTCGTCGGCGCTCGCCGCGGTCGCCGTCGTCGTCGCGGCGGCCACCGTCGCGGTCCCGATCGGGCTCGCCGACGCGTCCGTCGGGGACATCCTCGAGGCGGCGGCCGTGCACTCCTGGTACTACGCCACCGTCCCCTGGTACGACGAGCTCGTCCACTTCCAGACCCTGCTCAACCCCGGGGTCACCCCGTGGGCGCGCCGCGCGCCGGTGCTGATCACGCTCGCCGTGCTGCTGGTCGCCGCGGTCGCCAGCGGTCGCCGCGACGACCACGACCCGCTGCGGCGCCTGCTGCTCGCCAGCGCGGCCACCACCGGCATCGCGTTCGCCCTGCTCACGATCAGCCCGACGAAGTGGGTGCTGCACTTCCCGGCCGTCGCCGCGTCGGGGACCGTGCTCGTCGCGGTCGCCCTGCTGCGTGCCGCCCTCCCGCGCCAGGAGCGGGCCCTCGCGACCGCGGCGAGCGTCGCCGTCCTCGTCGCCGCCGCCGCGGTGACCTTCGCGGGGCTGAACCTGTGGCGGCCGTTCTCCGACCGCGGCCAGCCCTTCGGCCTGCACGCCGTCCCCGATCTCACGCGGTCCGAGCAGGGCCTGCTCGCGCCGCACCTCGGGCCGATCTTCCTGCGCAACCCGCTGATCTGGATCGCGATCGCGCTCCTGGCCGCCTGGTGGGCCCGCGCCCGGTGGAAGCCGCACGCACCGCGCCCCTCGCCCGCGCGCTCGGTGCTCGTGGCGGCCTGCCTCGCGGTGGTCGTCGGGCTCGCCGGGGTGTTCGTGCTCGCACCGCTGCGCCAGTACCCGGGCTGGACGGTCGCGCTGGGCAACGTCCACGACGTGGTGCACACGGCCTGCGGGCTCGAGAACGAGGTGTCGGTGCTGCGGCCCGCGCCGACGCCCCTGGGCGCGCCGACCCCGGCCGTGCTCACCGGGGACTTCCTCACCGCCGTCGGGAGCCCCGTCCCCAGAGCCGTGCCGGGCATGGGCGCCGTCTGGCACACCGACGGGCCCGCCCTGTCCGGCGAGGGATCACTCGACTCGGGCTGGTACCCGCTGCCGCCCGGGGCCGGGACGCCCGCCCCCTCCGGCGACGCCCGACCCGGCGCCACGGACGTCGTCGTGCCCGTCGTGTCCCGCAGCGCGGAGGGTGCGACGAAGGCGGGCGTGCGGCTCGAGATCGGTACCGGTCCGGTCGGCGCCCCCACCTCGGTGACGCGGGAGAAGGTGGGGCTCTCGCCCGCCGCCGACGACCGCACCTGGCAGGAGATCCCGATCTCGCTGCTCGGCAGGCCGGACCGCCCGACCGCGGTGCGCGTGGTCGCGGACTCCCCGACCGGCGTCCTCGCCGTCGCGCAGCCCTGGATCGGCGGCGCGCGGCCGGTGCGCGAACTGCTCGACAGCCCGGACGGCGCGGGGGTCCCGGTCCGCGCCGACCAGATGAGCTCCGCGCTGTGGCCGTGCGTGAACCAGCAGATCGTCGCCGACGGCATCGCCCCGTCGACCCGGTACCGGATGCAGGCGGGGGAGGACCTCGGCGAGAACTACACCGGCCTGTGGACCGACGACACCCTCGGCGGGGTGTGGCGCGGGGAGGAGCTGGAGTCGACCTACGTCCGCCTCCCGACCTCGGTGCCCGTCGGCGGCCCGGCCACCCGCCCGTGGGGGTCGGTCGACGTCGTCGTGCACGACCTCCCCACCGCGGGGTACGCGGTCGAGCCCGGCACGACCACCCGCTCCGGGCTCGCGCGGCTGCCCACGCTCGCCCGCGAGTCCTACGCCGGGGTCGAGTACCAGGGCGTCGACGACTGATCGTCAGCCCGGCTCGCCCCGATATGTCCGATTCCTGACGCCGGAAGGCCGCGCCAGGGGTCACCCCGGCGGGAACCGCGGATCCGCGCTCGCCATGATGGCCTCACGCGCCGTCGCCATGCGGCGCTGATCGGAGAGGGGGACCATGGCCGAATCCACCGACGTCGCAGTGGTCGGCGCCGGCCCGTACGGGCTGGCCGCCACCGCGTTCCTGCGCCACCAGGGCACGTCCACGCACACCTTCGGTGACGTGATGGGGTCCTGGCGCCACCAGATGCCGCGGGGAATGATCCTGCGCTCGAAGGAGCGCGCCTCCTCGATCGCGCATCCGGTGCCCGGGCACACCATCACGTCGTGGGCCCGCGCCCACGACGTCGCCCTGGACAACCCGGCGACGCTCCAGCACTTCCTCGACTACGGCGACTGGATCGCCGAGCGCGTCGTCCCGGACCTCGACCACCGCCGCGTCGCGCAGGTCGCCCGCGAGGGCTCCGGCTTCTCGGTGCACCTCGACGACGGCGACCGGATGCACGCCGAGCGCGTCGTCATGGCCGTGGGCCTGCGCAACATGGAGCGCTTCGTCCCCGAGCTGGAGCACCTCCCCGAGGGCACCGTCTCGCACGTGGCCCACCACTCGGACCTCTCGCGGTTCGCCGGCGAGCGCGTTCTCGTCGTGGGCCTCGGGCAGAGCGCGCTGGAGAACGCGGCGATCCTCGCGGACGAGGGCGCCGACGTCTCCGTCACCGCCCGGGCGAAGGCGCCGCACTGGCTCGGGCCGCACCGGCCGCCGGGCTCGCCGCCGCCGACCTTCCGCCAGAAGTGGCGGGTGCCCCCGACGGACGTGGGCGGGCGCGCCACGGGGTGGTTCGCCGCCGCGCCCGAGACCTACCGGCGCCTGCCCGAGCGGCTCCAGCTCGAGGTGCGTCGTCGCTGCCTGTTCCCCGCGGGCTCGCACAACCTGCGCGAGCGGCTGGAGCACGTGCCGTTCCACCTCGGGCGCGAGATCCTGTCCGCGGAGTCGAAGGACGGCGAGATCGTCGTGACCCTGCAGGACTCCTCGACGCTGCGGGTCGACCACGTCATGGTCGGCAGCGGGTACGACATCGACGTCGCCCGCTACGACCTGCTCGACAAGGAACTGCTCGGCGAGCTGACGCTGCTCGACGGGTCGCCGAAGCTCGCGAAGGGCTTCGAGTCCTCCGTGCCCGGGCTGCACTTCCTGGGGGCGCCCGCGGTGCGCTCGTTCGGTCCGGTGAACCGCTTCGTCACCGGCACCTGGTACGCCGCGCCGGAGCTCGCACGCCGCATCGCCGGCAAGCGGGGCCCGACGCTGCGGGTGGCCTACCCCGTGGGGTCGCACGCGATCGCCTGATCCGGGCTCTCCGCTCCGGAACGAACGACTCGTTCGTGCACATAGAAGCCACGAACGAGTCGTTCGTTCCGGCGGGGAGCGGGCGGGGAGGCGCCCCGGGAGCGGGGCCGGGCCCGGACGACGGCGGGGTCAGCGCAGCTTGCGGACCCGCGGCACCCAGGTGCGGGCGAACCGCCGCAGCACCGGCGCGGCCCGGCCCACGAGCATCGGCAGGACCGGCAGCGGGTCGTCGAGGGCGAACCAACCGTGCTCCACCGACGGCGGGCGGCCCTCCGGGGCCGGGCCGTCGGTGCGGTCGCCCCGGTAGGCCACGCGGGCGGCGTAGTCGAAGTCCTCCACCACGAACGCCCGCCCCTCGGGGAACGGCGCACGGGGCACGGGGCGCCCGGTGAGCGCGAGGTGCTGGGCGCGCACCACGTCGACCCCCGCCTCGTCCTCGAAGAGCCGGAACTGCGCCCCGACCCGCGGGTTGAAGTCGACGAGCTTGTACTGACCGTCGCGCAGGTCGCGGCGCCAGTCGAGGTCGGCGATGCCGCGGAAGCCGACGGCGTCGAAAAGCCGCCGCGCGAGATCGGCGAGCTCGTCGTTCCAGCGGGCCCGGCCCGCCGTGGTGAACCCGGCGTGCGGCGGCCACGAGCGCACCTTGACCCCGGTGAACAGCGCCTCCTCGCCCGGCGCGTCCGGCCCGGGCCACCAGGCGTGCACCACCCAGTCCTCGGCGGTCTCGCGCGGCACGTACTCCTGCAGGATCAGCGACGGCACGTCGTCCCACTCCAGCGCCATCGCGCGGAGCTGGTCGGGGGTCTCGACGACGGTGGACGAGCGCACCGTCGGATGGCGGTGGCGCTCGAAGGGGTCGCGGCTCTTGACGACGACGGGGAACGCGCCGTGCGCGGCGTACTCCTCGACGTCGGCGAGGCTCTCGGGGAACGCCGTCCCGGGGGTCGGGATCCCGTGCTCGCTGCAGACCCGGAAGAGCCCCTCCTTACTGGCGACGCGGCGGGGCAGGCCCGGGTCGGCGCAGCGTGGGAAGAGGAAGTCGTCGGCGAGCCCGGGCTCGGCGCCCAGTTCGGAGATCACGGCCGCGGCCTCGTCGTCCGTGGCCACCAGCACCGCGGGCCGCCCGATCGCCTTCGCGATCCCGTGCAGGCCCTCGGCGAGCTCCGCCGGGTCCTCGCTGCCCGTCGTCGGCCAGGAGAACCGGCCGCGGAGGTGCCGGGACAGCGCGGCCGGGGTGTACCGGCCCTCGGTGATCGCGTAGACGTCCACGCCGCAGCGCCCGAGGCTGCGCACCACGCCGACGCCGCCGTGATGCAGCGGGTAGTTCCCGAGCTTGAGCAGCAGGGCGGGCACCGAGCGGTCCAGCTCCACCCGGTTCCGCACCGCGCCGTGGGCGTCGAGCAGCACGACGCACCCCTCCCCCCGATCGCCGGAGCCGACCCACGCTCGGGAGCTCCGACGACGTCATCACGTGGACGTCCGTCCGGTTCGTCCCTCTCGCCCGGATCACTGTCCGATCGGAGGACACGCTGGTCGGGCAGCGTAGACGGGCGTGAAGTCGACCTAGCTGGAGACCTGCGCGACCACGTCGCCGTCCCGGTTCGCGCGGACGAGGGCGGCGGAGAAGCGGGCGAGGTCGTCTCCCTCGACGAGGCAGGCGAGGGTCGCGGCATCGCCCGGGAGCCCGACCGCCGCCGCACCCTCGAGAGCCTTCGCGTCCAGGTGCGGGCGGAACTCCGGCCACACCCGCTGGACCTCGCGGGTGAAGACGTCGGCGCCGACCGGTCCCAGCCGCGGCATCGCCGTCAGGAACCCGGCGAGCGCCTCGGCGTCGCCGTCGGCCGCGGCGCGCATCCGGCGCAGGTCGCCCGACCACCGTTCGACGACGAGGCCCGCACCCTCCTGCAGCGCGTCGGCGGTCTGCTCGTCCATGCGCGTGTAGCGGGCGCGGTCCAGGGCGTCGACGACCTCCCGGCGATCCGCGCCACGCATGCGCTCGGGGGTGCCGAACCCCGCCTCGACCAGCTCGCGGCACGCCGACGTCCCCAGCGAGGCCTGCACGCGGCTGGAGAGCAGCACCGCGAGCACGAGCAGGCGGTACAGCGGGGCGGGCTTGTCGTCGAGCCGGATCCCGGACTCGTCGGCGAACGTCTCGCCCGCGGCCTCGAGGAGTGCCGCGGCCTTCTCGGTGTCGCTCATGTCCGGGGCGTACCCGGTCAGGGAAGCGGGTCAGGCCCACGGGCGCGGAGAATCGGGACATGCGTTCCCCCCGGCTGGTCGCCAGCGACGTCGACGGCACGTTGCTCGGCGCCGACGGGCACCCCGGGCCGCGCCTCGTCGCGGTGCTCGACCGGATGCGTTCGGCCGGCGTGCCGCTGGTGCTCGCCACCGGGCGCCCGCCGCGCTGGATCCTCCCGGTGTGCGACGCGATCGGGATGCGCGGACTCTGCGTCGCCGCGAACGGGGCCGTGCTCTGGGACGCCGCGGCCGACGAGGTCCTCGAGGCGGCGGAGTTCCCGCTCGACGTGCTCGCCGAGGTGATCGACCGGCTCCACGTGGCTCTCCCGGGGGCCGGGCTCGCGGTCGAGCGGGTCCGGCGGCCCGGGGTCGCCGAGTTCTGCTCCGAGCCGGCCTTCGAGCACGCCTGGCCGAACTCCGACCACGTCGAGGTCCCGTCCGCCGAGCTCGTGGCGCTGCCCGCGATGAAGGTCCTCGCCCGTCGCCCGGGGCGCTCCAGCGACGCGATGGCCGCCGAGGTGCGCGACCGGCTCGGCGACCTGGTGGACGTCACCTTCTCCGCGTCCGTCGGGCTCGTGGAGTGCTCGGTGCGCGGGGTGACGAAGGCGCACGGGCTCGCGCAGGCCGCCGCGCACCTCGGGGTGGACGCCGAGGAGGTCGTCGCGTTCGGCGACATGCCCAACGACCTCGAGATGCTGCGCTGGGCCGGCCACGGCGTCGCGATGGGCAACGCCCACCCCGAACTGCACGCCGCCGCCGACGAGGTCACGGCCCACCACGACGAGGACGGGGTGGCGCTCGTGCTGGAGCGCTGGTTCTAGGGGCCGCCCGGTGGACGCCGGGCATCGGGCGGACGACGGCCGGGCGAGCACGAGGCGACGCCACGCGCACGTGAACCTCCCTGACGGGCGCTTGTCAAGGCCCGCGTAGCATCGCCACGGTTGTCCGCCCGCCCGTCCGGTGGGCCAGACCTGACTCGGGGGAGACCCGGGAGGAGGACGTGTGCTCGATCGGGCGCCCGATGTGAGCGACGACCCGGCCGGCGAGGTCGCCGCGCTCACCGCCGTCCAGCGGCGCATCGACCACCCCTCGGTGGTGCGAGGCGCGCGGGCGATGTCCCTCTTCGGCGAGCACGCCGCGGGGTGGCTCGCCCTCGGTGCCGCGGGCGCCGCGCTCGACCGGCCCCGCCGCAGGCAGTGGCTGACCGCGACGGCCGCCGTGGCGGGCGCGCACGGTGCCTCCATCGCCGTGAAGCGGATCGTCCGGAGGCCCCGGCCTCATGACCCGCGCATCGCGGTGCACGTCGGCACACCGAGCCGGCTGAGCTTCCCCTCCTCGCACGCCACCTCGACCACCGCGGCGGCGGTGCTCTACGGCGGCCTGCTCGGGCGTCCAGGCGTCGCCCTCCCGACCGTGCCCGCGATGGCGCTCTCGCGCCTGGTGCTGGGCGTTCACTACCCGACCGACGTGCTGGCCGGGTCCGCCCTCGGGGCGGTGTGCGCGCTCGGCGCCCGCCGTCTCATCGCGCGCGGATCCGTCGGCCGCTGGAGGACCGCATGACGATGTCGCAGGACGCGAAGCGAACCGGAGCATCGGCGCAGGACGGCGAGGACACGGCCACCGAGCCGGACGACTCCGCCGCCTCCGCGGACGCGGCCGAGGTCGCCGCCGACGCGCTCGCCGAGCGCGAGCCCGAGGACGCCCCCGACGACACCGCGGTGCCGGTGCGCCGGACGGGCCCGCTGGCGATGCCCCTGGGCGTGCTCAAGACGATGCGCCCCAAGCAGTGGGTGAAGAACGTCCTGGTCCTGGCGGCGCCGTTCGCCGCGGGCCGGCTCGCCGAGGTGGGCGTGCTCACCCACGTCGTGGTCGCCTTCGTGGTGTTCTCCCTCGCCGCGTCCGGGGTCTACCTGGTCAACGACGCCCGCGACGTCGAGGCCGACCGCGCGCACCCGAAGAAGCGCTTCCGTCCGATCGCGGCCGGGGTCGTGCCTGCGCCCGTGGCCTACGTGGTGGCGGTGCTGCTCTTCGTGGCCGCGATCGGGCTGAGCTTCCTGGCGACCCGGAACCTCGCCGTCGTCGTCGGGGTCTACATCGTCGTGCAGCTGGCGTACTGCCTGTGGCTCAAGCACGAGCCCGTGATCGACATCTGCATCGTCTCGTCCGGGTTCCTCATGCGCGCGATCGCCGGCGGTGCCGCCGCGACGCTCTACCTGTCGCCGTGGTTCCTGCTGACGATGGCCTTCGGCTCGCTGTTCATGGCCTCGGGCAAGCGCTACGCCGAGATGCGGCTCGCGGAGCAGACCGGCGCGAAGATCCGCAAGTCGCTCGAGCGCTACTCGTCGTCCTACCTGCGGTTCGTGTGGTCGCTGTCGGCCACCGTCGTGATCATGGCGTACGGGCTGTGGGCGTTCGGGATCGGCGTGCTGTCGGTGCCGGGGCGTCTCCCGACCCCGCCGAGCATGTGGGCGATCATCTCGGTCGTGCCGTTCGTGGTGGCCATCCTGCGCTACGCGGTGGACGTCGACGGGGGCAACGGCGGCGAGCCCGAGGAGATAGTGCTGCACGACCGCGTGCTGCAGGTCCTCGGCGTCACCTGGGTGGTGCTGGTCTTCCTCGCGGTCGAGCTCAGCCCCGTCGCGCGCTGACACCGGCCCCGCCGACCGAACCGGAGCGGTACCCCCGCACGGACACCGGACATGAGGAGACGGACACGGTGAGCGTGCTCGGGCACCGGTGGAGCCGCCGGGCGCCGCTGCTGTGGGCGCTCGTGCGATACGCGCTGGTGGGTGTC
This sequence comes from Actinomycetospora sp., assembly GCF_036497245.1. Classification (GTDB taxonomy): domain Bacteria; phylum Actinomycetota; class Actinomycetes; order Mycobacteriales; family Pseudonocardiaceae; genus Actinomycetospora. The sequence continues at coordinate 63,424 of NZ_DASXJS010000025.1, forward strand.
GTGAACGCCGCGACCTACTACGTGGTCTACCTGCTGGTGCTCCGCGAGGTCGGCTACCTCACCGCGCACGTCATCGGCCTCGGCGCCGCGATGATCGTGTCGTTCTTCCTCAACTGCCGCGTGACGTTCCGCGTGCGGCCGTCATGGCGACGGCTGCTGCTCTACCCCGCCTCGCAGGCGGTCAACGTCGCGGCGACGACGGTCGGGGTGGTCGCGCTCGTCGGGGTCGGCGTGGACGAGCGCGTCGCGCCGCTCGCGGCCGCGGTGCTCGCGGTGCCGGTGAGCTTCCTGGCCGCGCGGCTCGTCCTCGCCCACCACCGCGCCACCACCGCGACGGGCCCGATCCCGGTCGTCACGGCCACCGGCCCGATCGCCGCGACCGGGCCGATCGCGGCTGCTGCGGGCGGGGCACGCGGACCCGCCACCGGGCCGCTCGCGGCGGTGGACCCGGCCGCCGCCGCGGTCCTCGAGGAGGACCCGGCGACGCTTCAGCTCATCGCCGTTCGACGGTGATCGTCGTCCACGCGCCGACGTGGATGCTGTCGCCCGTGCCCAGCGGGACGGCCGTGCCGGGTTCGAGCCGCTCGGCCGCGTAGTTCACCGAGGTCCCGTTCGTGGACCCGGCGTCGAGCACGACCCAGCGGTCCGGGCCCACCGCGAGCAGCACCGCGTGCAGGTGGGAGACGCCCGGGTCCCGCGGCGGGCCGGTCAGGTCGATCCCGGGCCGGTGGTCCTCGGCGGAGGAGGCCGACGGGTCGTCGTCCGGGACCCCGCGGCGACCGATGCGGATCTCCTCGCCCCGCATCGCGATCTCGAACTCCACCGGCTCCGGCGGGAAGCCGGGCACCTCGAACCGGCCCTCACCGGGCTCGGCGCGCGCCCGCACCAGCTCGTAGTGGTCCCGGTCGGCCCAGACCCGCGCCGTCCAGCCCGTCACGATCGACCGGGGCTGGACGGGTCGTGGGTGTCCGCGGTCCGATCGGACGGTCCTCCGGCGGGGTCCACGTCGTCGCCGTCGAGCGGGATGAGGATCGGGCCGGTGTCCTCGCTGCCGTCGGCCCGCGCGCGCCACTCGCCGTCGCCGTCGGCGGGGTCGAGGGGCAGCAGCGCGACGGTCGCGTTGTCGTGCCCACCGTCCGCGAGTGCCGCGTCCACGACCGCGCGGGCGTCGGAGAGGACGTCGTCGCCGCTGAGGATCCCGGCGAGCCGGTCGGCGTCCGGGAGGTGGTTCCACACCCCGTCGCTGCACAGCAGCAGGAATCCGGGCCCGGCGGGCCGGAAGCGTCGTGCGCGGGCAGGCCCCTCGGGGGAGTCGTGGCCCAGCCACCGGGTGAGCACGTGGGCGCGGCGGTCGGCGTGGGCCTGCTCCCGCGTCATCACGCCCGCCGCGGCGATCTCCTCGGCCCACGAGTCGTCGGTGGAGAGCAGCTGCGAGGTGCCGTCGGTGGCGAGCCAGTAGACCCGACTGTCACCGACCCACGAGACCACGGCGGACCCGCCTCGGGTGACCGCGCAGGTGTAGGTGGTGGCGGGCGGGTCGTTGGGGTCGGAGAACCGCACGAGGTCGGCCGCGGCCTCGGCCGCCGCGCTCGCGCCCGCGGCGGCCAGGTTGTCGAGCCCGCCGCGATGGTCGTGGCCGTGGGCCACCACCCGGGTCAGGACCGCCGCCACCGCGGCCTCCGCGGCGGCCAGGGACGCCTCGTCGCCGCGTCGGGCCGAGGCGACGCCGTCGCAGACCGAGCCGACGAGCACCTCGCCCGTCGGGGTCGCGATCCGGCCCAGCGCGCACGCGTCCTCGTTGCGCCGCCGCCGCAGGCCGCGGTCGGTGACCGCGGCGCCCGGTCCGAGGCGGAACTCCACGTGGTCGCGCACCGCGGGACGCCGGGTCCCGCAGTTCCCGCACGCCCCCTCGGCGGCCTGGTCGGCGCCCGCGCCGCACTCCGGGCAGACGGCCTCCTCGATCTCCGCGCGGGTGGCCTCGAGCACCGCGCGCAGGTCGGTGTGCTCGCCCGCGCTCCCCGCGGGGCCGACCGACTGCACCGGGACCCCGCCGGTGGGGTCCGGGTCCTGTGCGGGCGCGGTGCGGCCGGGCCCGGTACCGGGCACGGTCCCCGACCCGGAGCTCGAGGGGTCGGGGCCCGGGTCGTCGGAGCCGTTCGTCGCGGACGGCGGCGCGGAGGACTCGGTCACGTCGGGAAGGCTCCTCGTGGGGCTTGCGCAGGGGCGGGCGCGGCGGGGCGGCTGGGATCATCTTGGTGCACGGCCTCGTCCGTGTCCGTCCCACCCATACCGAGGGCGGCGGTGAGGTCCGTGGCCAGGGCCGCGACGTCGGCGTGACGGAGCCCGGGCTCGGCCGCGGTGGCCCGGGTGATCACCGGATCCAACGCTGTCGGGGTTTCCCCGGGTCCACGGGGGGCCAGATGCGGGCGCACCGGGCGTCCCAGCAGGACGGCGAGCGTGCGGCCCAGGGCGTAGACCTCCGAGGCCACCGAGGGGCCGGCCCCACCCGGCGCGATCTCCGGCGCCAGGAACCCCTCGGTGCCCCAGACCGGGGCGACGCGGTCGTCGAGGCGGCGCACCGAACCGAGGTCGACCAGGACCGGTCCGCCCGGGGTCCGCAGCACGTTGCTCGGCTTGAGGTCGGCGTGGAGCAGCCCCAGCCGGTGGAGGTGGCCGACCGCCGGGAGCACGCCGAGCACGAGCGCGGCCGCGTCGCCGGGCGAGAGGGGGCCGCGCGCCTGCTCCCCGTCGACCGGGTCGAGCACGAGGTGGACCGCTCCCGCCGTGGCGACCACGTCGCGCAGCCCCACGAGCGCGGGGTGACCCCGGCCGCGCAGCAGGGCGGGTGTCGCCGCGTCGCCGTCGCGGCGGCGGGCGACGACGACGGTCCCGCCACGCTCGCGGTCCTCGGCGGTGTAGAGCCAGTCCCCGCCGCGCGCGAGCAGCCCGGTGACCGCCCACCGCCCGCCGAGCACGGTGCCGGGAGTGAGGTCGGGGGCGAGGTCGAACCCGCGGCGACAGTGGGCGCAGGTGCCGCGCAGGCGACCCGGGCGGCCGTCACGGTCCCGCCCGACGGGGGCCTCGCAGGCCGGGCACCACCGGCGGCCCTCGGGGAACAGGGCGGCGGCGTGGGCGAGGAGGTCGTCGGTGCCCCGGCGTTCCGTGGTGGCGTGCCGCAGGCCCTGTCGGGACCAGCCCGCCCGCGTGCTGTGACGTTCCACCACGTGCTCCTCGTGCGCGGATGACCGGCATCCGCTCGCGCCCCGACGCCCCCGTCCGGGTTGTCCTGACCCGGAGGGCGGTCCGAGCACGATACCTCCGGCCGTCACCGCGCCCGGACCCGTCCACGACCCGCGGTGCAGGACCGGCCACCTCACGACCTGCGACTGTTGGCGCACCGGGTTACCCCGGGGAGGGGCATCCTCGGTGGACGACCGGCCGAACGGGACGAGGCACCCGGCCGTGTCCCCGCGCCGAGCGGTTCTCGCGCCGGGCCCCCTGGCGCCGGATTGCCGGAAAGGTGCGATGCTGGCTCGACGCACCCCCGTCCGGGGCGGTCGGAGCGCAACCGGTTGCGCTCAGCGGGCCCGGACCCCGAGCCACGGAGACGCGCAGTGACTTCATCGACTCCGACCCCATCGACGGGGCCGCAGACGAGCGAGGACCAGCCGTCCGCGGAGGGAGCCCGGCACCGCGTCGACGGCGCCGGCCCCTCGGTCGGAGAGGGCACGTCCCCGGCGGTCGGGAGCACCGGGCCGTCGGCCGGCTCGTCCGACGGCGGGGCCGCCGACCTCGCGGCGACCGCCGCGGAGGCCGAGCGCGCCCTCGCCGAGGCGGCGAAGGCCGCCGAGGCGGCGGTCGCGGAGGCCCACGACGACGGCCAGGACGCCGTCAAGAGGGGCTTCGACGACGCGCGACGAGCGGCCGAGCAGGCTTACGAGCAGTCCTCGTCCCGGGCCGATCGCGCGGAGTGAGCCCTCGTCCCGCACAGGCGGCGGGAACGACAGCGGATCCGTGGCGGGCACAGCGGGGAGGGGGCCGCGATGGTCGTGCAGACCAGGGTGACCGAGCACGGCGTCCTGCTGCGCTTCACCGGCCGCGACCGCGTGTACGCGTGCCGCGGCGGGGTCTACCTGCCCATCGACCGCGTGCTCGGCGCGCGGACCCTCGGGCGGCGTGACGCCGTCGCCGCGAGCCCCCGCGTCCACCTGCCCGGCATCTCGGTCCCCGGGATGCTGCGAGCCGGGGCGTACGGCGTGGGGGAGCGACGCCAGCTGTGGATGGTGCACGCCGCGACGACGCTGCTGGCGATCTACCTGCGCGGCGTCCCGTTCCACCGGGTGGTCGTCGAGGTCGACGACCCCGAGGGGCTCAGCCGGATCATCAACGCCGCACTGCCCCCGCGCGGCCTCCCGTCGGGCGGCCGCCGCTGAGCGGGTGTTTCACCCCCCAGCTCGTCAGTCCCTCGGCACCTCAGCCCTTCGGTCCCACGAGGGCCGAGGCCGAGTCGTAGCTGCGGGCCACCCGGGCGTCGATCAGGTACAGCGTCGCGCTCTGGTTGATCGCCGTGTCCCGGTAGATGCCGGTCTTGAGGTACGAGTCCTCGTCCTGGTAGCGGGTGCCGCCCGGCGGCCGGTACGCGTCGACGCGCTTCTGGCCGTTCATCCAGACGTCGACCTGGGCCTTCTTCGGGTCGGTCGAGAAGTGGACGTGCAGGACGAGGTCGGTCTGCTGCCCGACGACGGCCGGACCGATCGGCTGCGTGAAGTAGTTGTCACCCGGGTCCTCGCCGCCCGCGCCGCCGTCGAGCACGAACTGGCCGTGGTCGATCTTGACCTCGATCGGCGGGCTGCCGTCCCCGTCGTTCTTCCACTGGGCCACGACCTGCCAGCCGTCGGCGTTCACCGGGAAGTCGTCGGGAAGGTTCCACGCGAAACCGAAGTACGCGTCGTCGCCCTCCTTGTAGGAGGCGACCTGCGGCTCGAGCTCGGTGCGCTTGCCGCCGCCGGGCACCGTGTAGCGCACGGCCTTCGCCCCGGTGATCCCGGGCGCGTCCTCGATCTCGGGAGCCGGGGCGCCGTCGTTGTTGTAGGGCGTGTTCCGGAAGTTCGCCAGCGGGTTCGGACCGGAGAGGTTCGCCTGCCAGATCGGGGGCGGCACGCTCGCGGGGTCGGGAGCCCCGGTGAGGGGCGGCGCGCCGCCGCCTGCGGAGGTGGAGCCCGAGGAGCCGGTCGGCCCGGTGCCCTGGGACCCGGAGCACCCGACGATCACGCCTGCCACCAGCAGGACCGAGACGGCCAGCCCGAGCAGCCCGTGGATCCGAGTTCCGGTGGAGGTCCTCACGGGGTTGCTCCCTCGGCGATCAGCGGTTCGAGCATGAGATTCGGCTGGTTCTGTGTCACGGCCTGCAGCCGCCACTTGTGCGGGAACAGCGCGAGCAGCTCGCCGTCGGCCCGACGGGTGATCACCTCGATGCCGATGGCACTGCGCAACGCGGCCGCCCCGGCGGCGTCGGTGCGCCGCGCGAGGGTGTAGTCGAGGCGCTCGAGCTTGATCGGCGCGGAGAACTCGTCGGCCAGCCGGGCGGCGACCACCTCGAACTGCAGCGGCCCGACGGCGGCGAGCACCGGCGCCTGGTCACCGCGCAGGTCCGAGGAGAGCACCTGGATGACGCCCTCGGAGTCCAGCTGCTCGATGCCCTTGCGGAACTGCTTGGTCTTCGACGCGTCCGCGACCCTGGCCACGGAGAAGTGTTCGGGCGCGAAGCTCGGGATGGTCGGGAACGTGACCGGCTTCTCCGCCCAGAGGGTGTCCCCGGGGCGCAGGGCGGTGGCGTTCACGAGCCCGACGATGTCGCCGGGGAACGCCTCCTCGATGGTCGAGCGGTCCCGCCCGAACATCGCCTGCGCGTACTTCGTCGCGAACGGGCGGCCGGTGGCGTCGTGGGTGAGCACCATGCCGCGCTCGAACCGCCCGGAGCAGATGCGCACGAAGGCGACACGGTCGCGGTGCGACTTGTCCATCGAGGCCTGGACCTTGAACACCAGCCCGGAGAAGGGCGCGTCGATGGCGCGCTCGTCCCCGGTCGCCGACGGGCGCGGGGACGGTGGCGGCGCCAGCTCCACCAGGGCGTCCAGCAGGCGGGCCACGCCGATGTTCGAGAGCGCCGCCCCGAACATCACCGGGGTCGCGGTGCCGTCGTGGAACGCCGCCATCGATTCGGCAGTGTCGAAGGCCGCTCCCACTTCGCCGAGCAGCTCGAGCTCCTCGGTCGCGCGCTCCCAGTCCACGCCCTCCTCGGCGGCGGCGCGGTCGGCGTCGAGGCGTTCCTCGGCGGCCCGGGACGCGCCGTGGGCCGCGCGGGTGAACCGGCGCATCGTGCCGTCGGAGCGCTCGACGAGGCCGTGGAAGTCGCCGGCGATCCCGACCGGCCAGGTGATCGGCATCGGGCGCAGCCCGATCCGCTGCTCGACCTCGTCGACCAGCTCCAGCGGCTCCCGGCCGGGGCGGTCCCACTTGTTCACGAACGTCAGGACCGGCACGCCGCGGGCACGGCACACGTCGAAGAGCTTGAGGGTCTGCGGCTCGAGACCGCGGGCCGCGTCGAGCAGCATCACCGCGGCGTCCACGGCGGCGAGCACCCGGTAGGTGTCCTCCGAGAAGTCGCCGTGGCCGGGGGTGTCGAGCAGGTTGATGACGTGGTCGCGGTAGGCGAACTGGAGCACCGCCGACGTCACCGAGATGCCGCGCTCGCGCTCCATGTCCATCCAGTCGGACGTGACGCCCTTGCGCCCGCCCTTGCCGTGGACCGCGCCCGCGGCCGAGATGACCTCGGCGTGCAGCGCGAGGGCCTCGGTGAGCGTCGACTTGCCCGCGTCCGGGTGGGAGATCACGGCGAAGGTCCGGCGGCGGCGTGCCTCGCCGGCCGGAGAGCCGTCCGGGCCCGCGGCATCGCGCTCGCCCGGATCGGCGTGCGGGGAGGCCACGGTCATCGCGTGGGCCTCCCCCTGCTGCTCGCCGTCCCCATCGGGGGTCACGTTACGGGCCACGCCGGTGTGACCGGCGTCTGGGGGAACGCGGGGACGCGGCCGGTCACGGGCGTCGTCGGCGGCCCCGGACGGCGTCCCTCGACGGCCGTCCACCGGACGCTCGTCGCGTGGAGCGGACCGCCGAGCGGATCCCACCATTCACGCCTGTCTCACAGCACCCGGCCCACGGCACACTCAGTACGTGCAGACCGCCCGGTTTGCCCACGTGGCCGTCGCGGCCAGACCGGTCCCCCCGGGGGGAGGGGACCGTTCGGCCGTGGCGGCCTCACGTGTCTCCGGGTGGGCCTGCGCTCACGTCCCGGCGCCCGCTCCGTCGAGCGGCAGGTCCGGGGCCAGCCGCGGCATGTTCCCGCCGCCGTCGTCGTCGGGCTCGACCCAGATCGTCACCGGGTCGCCCGCAGGCACCCGGACTCCCGCGAGGGGCTGCTGGGCCGTGACGGTGCCGCTGACCGTCGGCGGGGTGTCGGGGTCCGGGTCGACCGCCACGACGCGGGCGGAGATCGCCAACTCGTGGGCCCGGGCGGCCGGCAGCCCCACCAGCGCGGGCACCAGCACCAGGTCGGGCGCGTCCATCCTCTCGACGGTAGCCACACCGGCGTCCCGGTAGAAGGGGCGCCAGGCCCGTGCGGTGCACCGTTCGGCAAGATGCTCCTTCCGGCGTCTCCGCGCCGGGCCGAGAGCACGAATGACGGCGGGGCGGCGCAATGGGCGATCCGAAGACGGCCGGACGGCGTAACTGGGGCCGCCTACGGGCCCAGCGTGCCGGGGTGCTGCTCGCGGCCGGGGCGCTGCTGCTCGCCGGCTGTGGAGGCGGTTCGAGCCTGCCCGCGCTCCAGACGGGCGCGGCCGCGCCGTCGCCGCCCCCGAGTCCGGCGCCGCCCCCGAGCCCGCTCGGCGCTCCGGCGTCCTTCGTGCCCTGCGACGGGGCGTTCGAGTGCGCGACGGTCACCGTGCCCGTCGACTACGCCGTGCCGAACGGCCCGACGATCGGCATCGGCATCGTGCGCCAGCCCGCGAAGGACCAGTCCCGCAAGGTCGGGGTGCTGCTGGTCAACCCCGGGGGCCCCGGCGGCTCGGGCATCGAGACCGTCGAGGGCGGCCAGGTCCCGGCGGCGGTCGCGGACCGGTTCGACGTGATCGGCTTCGACCCGCGCGGGGTGGGTCGCAGCAGCGCCCTGCACTGCCCGGTCGGGCCCGACAGCCCCTACTTCGGCGACCCGGACCCCGGCAACCCCGTGGGCGAGGCGTCCACCGAGCAGGCCGTCGAGCGCTACGACCAGTCGTGCGGCGACGCCTACCACCAGCTGCTGCCCCACCTGGGGACCCGTGACGTCGCCCGGGACATGGACGCGCTGCGCAACGCCCTCGGCGAGCAGCAGATCAGCTACCTCGGGTTCTCCTACGGCACGTCGATCGGCCAGATCTACGGCGAGCAGTTCCCGCAGCGGGTCCGGGCGATGGTGCTCGACGGCGTCGTCGACGTGACCCTGCCGGGCCTCGACCCGAGCCAGGCCGAGAGCTTCGAGAACTCGCTGCGCCAGTTCGCCGCGGACTGCGCGTCCCGGTCCGACTGCGAGGCCGGGCCGGACGCGATCGCGATGCTCGACCGGGTCCGCGCCCGCGTCCAGGCGGCCCCGCTGCCGGTGGCCGGGACGACCCCGCTCTCGCCGGGGCTGCTCGAGCTCGGCGTCGTGCTGCCGCTCTACTCCAAGAGCAACTGGCCGGTGCTCGCGAAGGCCCTCAAGGCCGCGGACTCCGGCGACGGCGCCCCGATGCGCCGGCTGGCCGCGAAGTACTTCGAGGGATCGAACTCGGACACCTACAACGCGGTGAGCTGCCTCGACAACTCGTGGCCGCGCAACCCGCAGGACGTCTTCGCGCAGGCGCGGGCCGCCGAGGCGCGGGCCCCGCACTTCAGCGGCAACGTGCTCGTGAGCGGTCTGACCTGCGCGGACTGGCCCGTCCCCCAGGACCCGCTGACGCCGCCGACCGGTCAGGGCCTCGCCCCGTCCCTCGTCATCGGCACCACCAACGACCCCGCCACGCCGTACCAGAACAGCGTGAACCTGGCGGCGCGGCTGCGCGGCTCGGCGCTGCTGACCTACCGCGGCGACGGGCACACGGTCTACGGCCAGGGCGTCGCGTGCGTGGACGACCAGGTGAACCGGTACCTGACCGATCTCACCCTGCCGGGGCCGAACGCGATCTGTTGACCGGTCACGGCCCGGTAGGCTCGTGACCGGTGTGCCGGGAAGTCTGGTCGGCGGACGATGACGCCTGACCAGGAGCCGCCGTGACCCGCGAGGACACCCCGCCCGCCACCCCGCGTCGCGATCGTCTGCGTCGCACCCGCACCGGGCGGCTGTTCGTCCCACCGTCGCCGGGTGAGGCCTCGCGGCTCACCGAACTGCTGCGTCGCGAGACCGTCGGCGGGGCCCTGCTCATCGGCGCCGCGGTGGTCGCGCTGGTCTGGGCGAACACCCCGTGGCGGGAGTCCTACACGGCGCTCGGCGCCCTCACCGTCGGCCCGTCGGCCCTGCACCTGGACCTCCCGCTGAGCGCCTGGGCGGCCGACGGGCTGCTCGCGATCTTCTTCTTCGTCGCCGGGCTGGAGCTCAAGCGCGAGTTCGTCGCCGGCGACCTGCGCGAACCGTCCCGCGCCCTGCTGCCGGTGGCGGCGGCGGTCGGCGGGATGGTCGTGCCCGCCGCCCTCTACGCCGTGATCAACCACGCCGACCCGGAGGCGCTCGCCGGCTGGGCGGTGCCGGTGGCCACCGACATCGCGTTCGCCCTGGCGGTGCTGGCCGTGATCGGCCGCGGCCTCCCGGTGGCGCTGCGGACCTTCCTGCTCACCCTCGCCGTCGTCGACGACCTCATCGCCATCACGATCATCGCGGTCGTCTACACCGACACCCTCGCTGTCGGCCCGCTGCTGCTGGCGCTGATCCCCATCGCGCTGTTCGGGGCGCTCGTGCAGCGGCGGGTGCGGAGCCCGTGGCTGCTGCTCCCCCTGGCGCTCCTCGCCTGGGCGCTGGTCCACGCCTCGGGGGTGCACGCGACGGTCGCCGGGGTGCTCCTCGGGTTCACGGTGCCGGTGATCCGCCGCTCGCCCGGCGACGGGCCGGGACTCGCGGAGCACTTCGAGCACCGCTGGCGCCCGATCTCGGCCGGTGTCGCGGTCCCGGTGTTCGCTTTCTTCGCCGCGGGCGTGACGGTCGTCGGGGCCGGGTTCGCGAGCACCCTGGCCGACCCGGTCACCGTCGGGGTCGTCGTCGGCCTGGTCGCGGGCAAGGCGATCGGCGTCACCGGTGCCACCTGGCTGGTCCAGCGCTTCACCCGGGCCCAGCTCGACGAGTCACTCGGCCGCCTCGACGTGCTCGGGCTGGCCCTGCTCGGCGGCATCGGGTTCACGGTGTCGCTGCTCGTCGGCGAGCTGGCCTTCGGCGGCGGGACGGCCGCTGACGACCACGTCAAGATCGGGGTGGTCGCGGCGTCGGTCCTCGCCGCGGCGCTGGCGACCCTCGTGCTGCGCCTGTCCGCGCGCCGTCGTCCGGCCCACCCGAACGGCGAGGGGGCTCGGGAGGCCTGAGCGGGTACCCGGCGCCCATGACCAGCGCCAAGCAGCCGTTCCCGCCGACACCGCCGACAGCGGGCGTTCCGGAGGTCTCCGGCACCACCGAGGTCCTGCCCGCCGTCGTCCAGAAGGTCGCCGCCTACGCGGCCCGGGAGCTCCCCGGCGTCGTGGGCCTCGGCGCGCCCGGTTCCCGCGCGGTCGGGGCGGTGCGCCAGACGCTCACCGGGAGCACCGAGAACGTCGGCGGCGTGCGCGTCGAGCTCGACGGTGACACCGCCAAGGTCGGGCTCGACGTGGCCATCGAGTACGGCGTGGGCGCCCGGGAGCTCACCCGCGCGCTGCGGCGGCACGTGCCGGAGGCCGTCGAGCAGATCGCCGGCGTGCGGATCACCGAGCTGAACATCGTCGTGACCGACGTGCTGCTCCCCGGCCGAGAGGACGAGCCGGCGCCGCCGCCCGCACCCGGAGCACCGACCGCGACGCTCTAGGCACCGCACCGCACCGCACCGTCGTCGGGACCGTCCGCGGTCCCGACGGCCGGCGCGAAGGTCGGACGACAGCGCGAAGGTCAGACGACAGTGCGAACGTCAGACGACATTGCGCAGGAACGTGATGACGGACTGGCCCGCCGACGCGAGGTCACCGAGGATCGTGTTGACCGTCCCCGCCGCCGTGGTCGGGGAGTCGATGATCCAGAAGATGACGAGCACCGCCACCAGCACGCCCACGACCTTCTGCACCGACACAGGGTCACCGTACCTTTACGCGGGGTAGGTCACACCAGCGAGTGACGCGGGCTTCACCGGGATGGTGCACTGCGATCGCGTCTGCGGGCGAGCGCTGGGGGGCGAACGGTGGATCGTTATCGTCGTCCCATCAGTGCCACGACCGATGGAACCCCGGACTCACCGGCGGCCCAGCCCCGCGGCGGCCCCGGTGCGCGACGCCTCGTCGGGTCGGCAGGTGTCGGAGTCATCATCTCCGGCCTGCTGATCAACGTCTACCTGGCCGTCGTCGCCCGAGCCCTCACTCCCGCCGAGTACGCGACCTTCGGGGCGTTCTGGGCCCTCGCCCTCGTGCTGGGCTTCGGGCCCTTCCTCCCGCTCGAGCAGGAGCTGGCGCGGCGGCTGTCCCTGCGGGAGTCCCGACGCCAGGTGCTCGTGGCCGGGGCGGGCACGGCGGCGATCCTGGCGGGTCTCGCCCTGGTGGTCCTCGCCGCGGCGTTCCCGCTGGTGTGGAGCTCGCTCGACGCCCACCCCGGGGCGTTCGCGGCGCTCGTGGCCCTCTGCCTGGTCTCGGCGGGCCAGTTCCTGCTGCGCGGGCTGCTCATCGGCACCGACCGCCTGGTGCGCCACGGCGCGGTGATGGTGCTCGACGCGGTGGTGCGCCTCGGTCTCGCCGTCGTGCTGCTCGTCGCGGGCGGCACGGACGCCGCGTTCTACTGCTGGGCCCTCGTCGCGGCGATCGCGCTGGCCCACCTGCCGCTGATCCCGGCCGCGTGGCGCCGTGCCGAGCGCGAGCCCTCCACCCCCGCCGCCGACCCGGCCCGCCACGGCACCCGGGCGCTCGTCGGGACCGCGATGCCGCTGCTGGTCGGGTCGGTGTGCGCGCAGCTGCTGCTCAACGGCCTGCCGGTCGTCGTCGTGGCGCTCGCCGACGGGCCCGCGCAGACCGCGGCCGGTGTGTTCGTGGCCGCGTTCACCCTGGCGAAGGCGCCGTTGTCGATGGTCGTGCCGCTGCAGTCGGCGGTGGTGCCCACCCTGACGCGGCTGCTCGCCGCCGGTCGCCGCAGGCAGGTGCTGCGCCTGCTCGGCAAGGGCGCGGCGGGTCTGGTGGGCCTCGCCGTCGTCGGGGTGCCACTGGCGTGGTGGCTCGGCCCGCCCATCGTCTCGCTGGTGTTCGGCAAGGACTACGCGATCCCGGGCGCCCAGCTCGCGGTGATCATGGCGGGGGTGCTCGCGCACGTCGGGCTGGTCGTGGTGACCCAGGTCCACGTCGCCCGCGGCAGGCACGTCGACGTGGCGGCGAGCTGGCTCGCGGGCCTCGTCGTCGCGGCGCTGACGTTCTGGCTGGTGCCCGGCGTGGTGGTCGCGGGCGAGGTGGCCTTCGGGGCGGGCTCGGCGCTCGGGGCCGTGGTGAGCACCCTGTTGCTGATCCGGACGCACGAGCCGGGAACGACCACGGAGGGGACGAGACAGACGTGAGCGCGGAGCGGGCGCCCGGCAGCCACGAGGGCACCGGGGATCATTACGACGCCGACTACTACGCGGGGAACGGCCAGGCGGGCGACCGCCCGGCGTTGCGGCTCTACACCCGCCTCGTCGCGCGCTACACCGACGGCGGGCCCTACCTCGACTTCGGCTGCGGCACCGGCCACCTGGTGCGCAGGCTCTCCGCGCTGGGCCCCGCGTGGGGGGTCGAGCTCTCCGAGTGGAGCGCGAACGCCGCCCGCGGCAACGCCCCCGGCGCCA
>NZ_DASXJS010000026.1:0-51652 GCF_036497245.1 Actinomycetospora sp.
CCCGGGCACTGGGTGCCCGAGCTCGTCCGCCGGGCCGGCGGGGAGCCGATCTCGGGTGCCGACGGCGGGCGCAGCGTCGCCGTCACGTGGGAGGACCTCGTCGACGGGGAGCGCCCCGACGCGGTGGTCGTCACCCCCTGCGGCTTCGGGCTGGAGGCCGCGCGCGAGCAGGCGGGCCCGGTCGCGGCCCGGGTGCCGGGGGTGCCCGTGGTCGCGATCGACTCGGCGTCGTACGTGGTGCGGGCGGCGCCGCGGCTCGTCGACGGGATCGAGGCGCTGGCCCACGCGCTGCACCCCGACGCCGTGCCCGAGCCGCCGTCGGGACGGGTGGCGCGGGTGGCCTGACCCGCGCGGGTCAGGCCAGACGCCGCGGTCCGGGTCCTTCCTCACCCAGCTGGTCGCCGGGGTTGGCCATGGCGCAGCGGTCGAGGGAGAGGCATCCGCAGCCGATGCAGCCGGAGAAGTCGTCGCGCAGCTGCTGCAGGCGCCGGATCCGGTCGTCGAGCTCGACGCGCCAGGCGCGGGAGAGCTTCTCCCAGTCGGCACGGGTGGGCGTGCGCGAGTCGGGGAGCTCGTCGAGGGTCTCCCGGACCTGGGCGAGCGGGATCCCGACGCGCTGGGCGATGCGGATGAAGGCGATGCGGCGCAGGACCTCACGCCGGAAGCGCCGCTGGTTGCCGGAGGTCCGGCGGCTCTGGATCAGGCCCTCGCGCTCGTAGAAGTGCAGCGCGGAGACGGCGACCCCACTGCGTCGCGAGACGTCCCCGACGGTCAGCTCGGCATGGGCCGGAGTCATGGACCGACCGTGGACCTGCACGTTGGTCCAGGTCAAGCCGGACCGGGAGGACCGTCCCGGTTCCGGTCCGGTCCTCCCGCCCCTGCGCGCGCCCGACGCTCCCCCCGGGGCCCGGTCGCGCGCACCGTCGTCGCCGACGGTCGCCCCCCGTGAGCCGCCGGGGCACTCGCCCGCCCCGCGCTCACGTCCCTTCCAACGGCCGATCAGCTCCCGGAGAACGGGTCGCTGGACGCCGCCACCTGACCGGGGGACATCCGTCACGGGAATCGACTGCCGAGAGTGTTCGGCAAAGGTGTCGATGCGGCCAGGCGTGTCAGGCCTGGGTGGCGGCGAGAAGCCGGACGGTGGCGAGCGCGGCCTCCTCGGTGCTCGCCCCGGCCGCGTCGGCCCAGGTGGAGACCGGGTGCGCGGACCCGCCGAGCGCGGCGAGCAGCCCGGGCGGCACCGTCGCCGGGGCCTCCTCGACGGGGGCCTCGACGTCCACGACCACCTCGTCGCACGCCGTCAGGATCTCCGTGCGCCGGCGCGCCAGGTGCTCCGCGAGCAGCCCCCGGAGCTCGCCGAGCGCGTCCTCGCGGCCGGCCGCGAGGTCGGCCCCGGCCCGCCGCAGCAGCGCCCGCAGCGTCTCCGGGGGCAGGCCACGCCCGACGTCGGATCGCGGAGCCGGCTCGGCGGGGACCCCACGTCGCTCGTCGCGGCGGCGCTGCTTCGCCGCGCGGCGCTCGCGGTTGGTGCCCACGTCGTGATCGTCGCAGCCGTCGCCCGATCGGTGGCCACCGCGTCGGGCTCAGTCCAGTGCCTCGCGCCCCACCCGCAGGCTGGCGGCGTCCGCGGCCTCGCGCCCGGCCTGCCAGCCCGCGCTGTTCCCGACGGTGAACCGCTTGGTGGTGATCCGGGGGAAGAGCTCCGCGGTCGTGCGCTCGACGACCTCGCCCCGCGCGGCGAGCACCGGGAGCAGCGCGTCGCCCGCCGTGGCCACCGCCTCGTCCCGGGCCGCGGTCTCCGCCTCCCGCAGCCGTTCCCCGATCCGGGTGGCGTAGGAGAGCAGGAACGCGTGCCGGAACGACCGGGTCCGCGAGCGGCCGGCCCGCGCCGAGCCCCCGTCGCTCCGCTCGTCCCCGACGGCCCGTGACCCCTCGGCCGCCATCGCCCGGCCCGCCTGCACGAGCAGGGACGTCACGAGCAGTTCGACGGTCTCCAGGTCGGTCGGCCAGCCGATGACCGTCACGAGGTCCAACGCGGCGAGGCTGACCGCGCGGCAGCGGTTGGCGCCTGCGACCTGGTGCACCAGGCTCGACTTCGCCGAGGTGTACGGCGCGTCGAGCCACATCCGCCGCACCGCGGCCCTCGTGGCGGCCCCGCCCGTGGTCGCGGCGACCACCGCCTGCTCCAGCGCATGGCGGGCCATGAGCTCCTGCGCCTTCGCCGAGAGCGCCTCCGCCTCCTCGGGGAAGGACGTGGACTCGGCCTTGGCGAGCAGCCCCCGCACCCGCGCGAGCACCCGCGGGTCCACGCCCGCCGTGTCGGCCGGCTCGGCCGGGAGCTCACCGGCGGGCAGCGGCGGCAACCGCCGTAGCTCCCCGACCAGGCGCACCACCCACCCGAGCGTCTCGGCGCCGGTGAGGCCCCGCACGGTGCGCCACTGACCGACGAGCGGGCGCCCGACGTCCCACCAGAGCTGCCCGTCGACCCCCGTCAGCGACCAGGTCGCCGGACGCCGACGCCCGTCCGCCACGAGCACGTCCCCGGCGAGCGCCACCACCGCCGACCCCAGCCGGCGGCGCAGGACCTCGACGACGTCGCGCGGGGTCCAGCCCCGCGACCACAGCGGGTCCACCGCGTCGAGCAGCGCGCGCTCGGCCGCCGGGTCCAGCACCGCGTCCGCCCACCGGCCGGCCAGCATCGCCCGGACCCGCCCGACGCCGTCGGGACCACCCGGACAGGCGGCCGCGAGCTCGGTCAGCAGCGTCGCGGCATGCGTGACCGGGTCCTCGGGGGGAGGGTCGGGTCTCCGGCTCATGGCGCCTCCGATCATGGTCGTCATCAGCTCGGAGACGACGAGGGGCCCACCGGTTCCCTCCGGGCGGATTCCGGGCGTCAACATGGGCCGAATCGCGGGCGGCGCTAGTCCGTTGAGACTGGCGAGGAGGTGGGTCACCGTGACGGCGACGGCGGAGCGGACGGGGGAGGACGGGCACGAACCCGTGACCACCGACGACTCCCACGGTGCCCCCGCGGCCACCGTGGCTCCTGCCTCCGCAGCTCCTGCCCCCGCGGCTCCTGCCGCGGCGACCCGGACCGAGCCCGCCCCGGCGCAGCCCCACCGCACGGTCCTCGCCCGCCTCGATGACAGCACCTCCGGTCTCGTGGTCACCGGTCTCGACGACGAGGCCCGCGCCGTCGTCGTCCGCGGGCTGCGCCGGGCCGGCCGCCGGGTCCTCGTGGTGGCCACCACCGGCGCCGAAGCGGCGATCTGGCGCCGGGACCTCGGTGAGCCCGCCGCGACCACCCACGGCGTCGCTCCCGGACTGACCGGCACCGAGGACGAGATCGCCGAGCGGCTGGCGGCCACCGCCGACACCGACCGGTGGCTCGCCGACCTCCTCGGACCCGCCGAGGCGGCCGACGCCGTGCCACCGCTCGAGGCGGCCGAGCTCACCGACCTGCGCCGGCTGCTCCTCGCCGAGCACGGCCCGCGCCCGACGCTCGACCCCGCCCGTCGCCATCAGGTGCTCCCGCCGCCCGCGGAGCTCCCGCCGGAGCCGCACGTCGAGCAGCTCGCGGACGAGCTCCTCGACGTCGTGGGCCCCGCGACCTCCCCCGCCCGGGAGACCGCTCGGCCCCTCGTCGCCGCACTCGCCTGCCTGCCCCCCGACGCCGCGGGCGGGCTCGACCCGGTGCTGCGCCGGATCGACGAGGCCGTGGTGGCGCTCGGGCGCGCCGGTGAGGACGCGGCGTGGGCCCGGCACGTCATCGACGGGGTCCTGCAGGGTCGCGCCGCCGCGGCGTGGTCGCGGGTCGCGGGCGTCCTGCCCGACGTCGAGCGGGTCGCCGAGCACGACCACGGCTCCGGTCCGGCGCAGGTCCGCATCACCTCCGACGGCGTCGACCCGGGCGCGGCCGCCGCGGCGTTCGAGCGCTACGCGGCCTTCCTCGACACCGGCGGCACGCTGCGGCGGATGTTCAAGTCCGAGGAGCAGCGCGCCGTCGAGGCGCTGCTGCCCGCGCTCGCGATCAACCGCGTCGACCCGACCAGCGCCCAGGGCGCGGCGGCCGTCGCGCACCACCTGCGACTGCGACAGTTCGAGGCGGGCGTGGCGACGGCATTCGCCGGGCTGGGGCGGACCGTGCGCCCCGCCGAGCAGCGGGCCCTGCTGGTGCACCGGCTGCTCTCGCTGCGGGAGCTCTGCCTGCGCACCGGCGCCGTCCTGGACGCGGTCGAGCAGCTGCGCACCCTGTTCGCGAGCCTGCCCGCCGCGGTGCGGCCGCCGACGGACGGGCTCGCCGCGATCGGCCGGGTCGTCGCCACCGGGCGGCGGCTCGTGTCCCGCGGGAGTGCCGACCTCGCCCGTCGGGAGCTCGGGGACGTCGTCGCCCGCCTGGACGACGTGGCCCCGTCCGCGGAGCAGGCGCCGGAGCTGCGCGCCGCGCTGGCGGCGCTGTTCCGCCTCGACGTCGTGGCTTACGCCCGGGCGGTCGAGGCCACCGATCTCGCCCGCGACGAGCAGCGCGACCTGCGCCGCAGCGACACGCTCGCCGCCCGGCTGACCGACCGGCCCGCGCTGCTCGAGGCCCTCGACGCCGACACCTCCGACGAGACCTGGCGCCCGCGCGAACTGCGTTGGTCGCAGGCCTGGGCCCACCGCAGCGGGCTGGCCTGGCTGACGGGCCGCGCCCCCGGCGCGGTCACCACGACGGCGGCCCTGGCCGGGCGGGAGCAGGCGGCCGCGGCCGACGTCGACCTGGTGGTCGTCGGCCCGCTGCGCGACGGCGAGGACCCACCGGCCGCCTGGGGCGAGCGACCGGACCACGTCGTCGACCTGCCCGGCTTCCCCGACGACGGGCGCGCGCTCCTGGTGCTGCGACCGGCCTGACGCTCCTGGCCGACGTGGTGGCGGCGTGAGCGGCGGACCCGGGTCAGTCGTCCCAGGTGTCGGCGGGCAGGCCCGCCGCGCGCGCGAGCCTGCGGTGGTGGCCGAGGGCGCGGGCGAGCCGATCCAGCCCGCCGAGCAGCGCACGCTGCAGGATCGCAGGCGGCCCGGCCAGATAGCCGTCCTGGAAGCGCCAGAGGAGACCGAGCGCGAGCGGGTCGAGCGGGACTCCGCTGCGGGTGAGCCGCCCGAGACGGTCGAGCGCGAACATCAGCTCGAACATCTGGCGGTGGTGGCCGGGCGGGCGTACCTCGTGGTCCATGACGAGCTCGGCCTCCTCGACCCGGGACTCGTGCACCGCCCCCGCGGGGATCGTGACGATGTCGCCCGGACCGAGCGAGTGCCAGGTCCCGTCGACGGCGAGCGCCAGGCGCCCGCCGCGGACCGCGAAGGTCTCGGTGACCTCGGGGTGCCAGTGCGGCCCGGCCAGCGCCGTCTCCCGGGACGTGCGGTGCTCCAGGCGCAGGGAGTCGGGGGTCTGCTCGACCACCCGGGCGCTGCTGGTGCCGTCGCGGGACTCCATCGCCCACCTCCTCGCGTCTACGACGCAGCGTAGGAGGTATCCGGTCCCTCGGCGAGCGCGACGCCGTACTTCTCCCGCAGGAACCGCTCGGTGTAGAGGTGCTCGGCGGTCTCCATGACCCGGGCGATCTGGCGGGCGGAGAGCACGACGCCGAGCCCGGTGCCGAGTGCGGGCATCCCCCGGGCGATCTCGCAGTGGGCCGCGTGGGTGAGGGCGGGCCAGGAGACGGGGCTCGCGGCCGCGTCCGGGAGGGCGACCACGCGGGCGGGGTCGGGCGAGAGGCCCGCGGCGAGGACCGCGAGGGCGAAGTCCCGCTCCGCGGGCTCGGCGGGGTCGTAGCCGTAGTGCAGCGCGATGCGCGCGACCGCGCGGGTGCACGTCGCGGCGGCGAGGACGGTGTCGAGCGCGGCCGCCGCGAGGGCGGCGGCGACGCCGGTCACGGCGCCGGAGGCCCCGGCCGCGGCGCCCGCCGCGGCCCCGGTGAGCCCGCCGCGCACGCCTGCCGCACCGACGTGGAGGCGGGCCAGCGAGGCGCGGGCCGCACGGAGGTCGTCGACGTCGAGGCGGCGCAGGTCCGCGGGGGCCTCCACCGCGTGCCCGATCGCGGCGAGTGCCGCGACGACGTGGTCGGGGCGCCCGGCGATCGACCAGCCCAGGCGCACCCCCGCCTCGCGCAGCCCGGCGGTGACCGCTCCGAGGACGAGGTCGTCGACCAGCCCCGCGCCGGGGAGGAGGCGCAGGCCGGACATCGCGAGGGACCCGACGCGGCCCCACCAGCCGGTGTCGGGCGGGTCCGCGGCCCGCCATCGCCGCACGGCGTCCCACGCGCGGGCGTCACCGGCGGTCATGACGGCCAGGTCGGGCGCGAGCGGGGCGCTCATGGGAGCGAACGTTAGGGACTGCGGGCGGCCCTGTCGTGGAGGCCACGTGGACGGCGGATGAACCGCCGATATCGCCGTGATCGCGGTGTCGGGAACCCGGTCACGCCTCCTCGGCCAGGACCTCCTCCGGGGGCTCCTCACCGAACGGGATCTCGTACTTGTCGTGCAGGAACCGCTCGCGGTAGAGGTGCTCGGCGGCGTCCACGACCCGCCCGAGCAGCCGCGCCGAGAGCGCCGCCCCGATCCCGACGCCGACCACCGGGACGAGCTGGGCGAGCTCCCGCTGCCCGATCTGGGAGAGCAGACGCTGGTGCACCGCGTGGCCGAGGCGGCGGAGCTGGCGCTGCTGGCGCTTCTTCTTCTCCTTGTCCTTCTCGCGCGACGCGATCAGCGACGCGACCTCCTCGTAGGCCCCCGGGGTGTCGGCCTCGTTCGAGAGCCCGACGGCGAGGATCGCGAGCGCCAGCACCTGCTCGGAACGTTTGGTGACGTCGTAGCCGTAGTAGGCGCCCACGTGCGCGACGGCCCGCGTGCAGGAGGCGACGGTGAACAGCGCGTCACCGGTCAGCGAGGCGACGACGACGGCGACCCCCGGCAGACCCCCGAGACCCACCAGGCTCGAGCCGCCTGCGGCCGCCGAGGCGCCCGTGGTGAGCAGCAGGCTCGTCGTCCCGCCCTGGACGGCCCCGACCACGGGGTAGGCGAGGTCGAGGCGGGGCATGGCGTCCTGGACGTGGGTCACGTCGAGGCGGCGGATGTCCTTGAAGTCGGCGACGTCGTGACCGCGTGCGCGGTAGCGGGCGAACACCGCCTCGCGGCGCAGGGTCGCGGCGCCCGCGCCTGCCCCGGCGGCGGCGAGCTGGTGCAGGACGTCGTGCACGCCGTCGTCGATCTGCTGCACACCGGGCACCCGCCGCAGGCCGCCCTGGATCATCGACCGCACCTCGGTGACGGTGTCGCGCAGCGGGGCGAGCGTGCCGCCGCCGTCGTCGTCGGTGATGCGTTCCTTCCAGTCCGCCACCTCGCGCCACTGGTCGACGTCCGCGCTGCTTACGGGCGCCGTGTCGGGCAGGTCCGTCGTCGCCGTCACGCCCGGACCGTACCCATTCCGTCGGGATGTGCGTCCGCGGCGAACCAGGTCCCGTCCGCGGCGCGGGTGACGACGACGTCCGCGGCGGCCCGGGTGCCGTCGGCCGCGGCGAGCTCCTGCTCCTGGCGCTCGAAGCTCGCGCGGTGCGGGGCGTAGAGGGCCCAGTCGTCGCGGGCGCGCAGGCGGCGCTCCCGCTCGGGGGGATCGGCGTCGACCCAGACGAGCAGCGAGAGCGCGTCACGCAGCGACCGTGCGCCCGCCCCGCAACCCTCCAGCACGACGACCGGGCCGACCGGCCGGGGGCGCGCAGGGGCCACGCGGTCGTGGCGCCAGTCCCACGGCTCGACGACCGGGACATCGCCGCGGGACAGCGGGAGCACGACCTGGTCACGGGCACGCCGCGGGCCGGCCGCCAGGCCCTCCCACCCGAGGTAGAACGTCTCGACCGACAGCACCGTCAGCGTCGGGTCGGCGCGGCGGAGGTCCACCGCGAGGGTGGTCTTGCCCGCTCCGGAGAAGCCGTCGACGCCGATCAGCCGGACGGGTCCCGCCCGCGGGGGCGCGCCACGGGCGCGGGCGAGCAGGCCGGCGGCGGTGATCGTCTCGATGTGGGCGAGGTTAGCCGGGGCGCGGGCCCGGTTGCCCGCCATCGGTGGTGCTTCGCTGCCCCCTTGGGGAGAGGAGGGGTTTGTGGGTCAGGTGGGGCGGTGCACAGATTCCCCAGCATCCGCCGGTGCCGCCGACCGCGAGGAGACGCCGATGTCCGCGCAGACCGAGACCACCACCTCCGGATCCGGACGCGAATACTCCGCCATCGACATCTCGTCCCGGGAGTTCTGGGACACCACCGCCGAGGAGCGCGAGGAGACCTTCGCGCGCCTCCGTCGGGAGGATCCGGTCTCCTGGCAGCGCCCGGTCGAGAACGCCGTGGCTCCCGACCCGGACGACGTGGGGTACTGGGCGGTCGTCACCCACGCCGACATCACGACCGTGAGCACCGCCAACGACGTGTTCGTCTCCGGGCAGGGGGTGCTGTTCGACGCGCTGCCCCCGGAGTTCCTGGAGATGACGCAGTCGTTCATGGCGATGGACAACCCGCGGCACAACGACCTGCGCAAGATCGTCCAGAAGGCGTTCACGCCGAAGCAGATCCGGCGCATCGACGAGCAGGTCGAGCAGGCCGCGCGTGAGGTCGTCGACTCCTTCGCCGGCGAGCCCTCCGGCGAGATCGAGTTCGTCGACCGCTGCGCGAGCCGGCTGCCGCTGCGGATGTTCTCCGCGATGTTCGGCGTTCCCGAGCACCTGCAGGAGGAGACGGCGAGCGCCGCGCAGGAGATCGTCTCCTGGGCCGACCCCGAGCACCTCGCGGGGCGTGACCCGTCGCAGGTCCAGGTGGAGGCGGCCCAGAAGCTGCACGCCATCGCGGCCGAGATCATCGCCGAGCGCCGCGAGAACCCGACCGAGGATCTGTTCACCGGTCTCATCCAGGCCGAGGTCGACGGCCAGTCGCTGACCGACGCCGAGATCGGGGCGTTCTTCGTGCTGCTCTCGGTGGCGGGCAACGACACGACCAAGCACACGTCGACGCTGACGATCAAGCACTTCACCGAGAACCCCGACCAGCGCGACTGGCTCGCGGCGGACCTCGAGGAGCGTCTCGGCACCGCCGTCGAGGAGCTCATCCGCTACGCCACGCCGGTGATGACCTTCCGGCGCACCGCCGTCGCCGACACCGAACTGGGCGGCCGGACGATCCGCGAGGGCGAGAAGGTCGTCATGTTCTACCCCTCGGGCAACCGGGACTCCGACGTGTTCGACGACCCGGGCGCGTTCGACCTGGCGCGCAATCCCAACCCCCACGTCGGGTTCGGGGGCGGCGGCACCCACTTCTGCCTGGGCAACCAGCTGGCGAAGACGATGCTGCGGGCCCTGTTCCGCCAGATCGTCACGCGGGTGCCCGACATCCACGTCACCGCGGAGCCGGAGCTGCTGGGCACGAACTTCATCCGGGGCGTCAAGCGTCAGCAGGTGGCGTTCACGCCGGAGCAGGTGCGCTGACGCGCTGGTGAGCTGAAAGTGTGGTGATACCCGCACTTTCTGCTCACGAGGCCGGAGGCTACCTACTCATGCCGCAGTCACCTGTCGAGCGGGGACACAAGCGCGTCCGGGCGGTCCGGGGCGGACGGGTCGTCGTCGACACCCTCGCCCCGGTGCTCGTCTGGGAGTGGCCGTTCTACCCGACCTACCACCTGCCGGTCACCGAC
Organism: Actinomycetospora sp.; assembly: GCF_036497245.1. GTDB lineage: Bacteria > Actinomycetota > Actinomycetes > Mycobacteriales > Pseudonocardiaceae > Actinomycetospora. The sequence continues at coordinate 9,706 of NZ_DASXJS010000026.1, forward strand.
GTCGACCTCGCCGCGCTCCCGCCCGACGCCACCCGCCGGCTCACCCTCGACGTCGAGGGCTTCCCGGTCGACGTGGTGCGCGTCGACTGGAACGCGATGGACCAGTGGTTCGAGGAGGACGAGCCGGTCGGGGTGCACGCCCGCGACCCGTACGTGCGCATCGACGCGCTCGCGAGCTCTCGGCACGTCGAGGTCGCCGTCGACGGCGTGGTGATCGCCGACTCGACCCGCCCGACGGTGCTGTTCGAGACCCGTCTGCCCCCGCGCTTCTACCTACCGCTGCCCGACGTCCGGCTCGACCTGCTGCGCTCGTCGGACACCGTCACCCTTTGCCCCTACAAGGGGACGGCCACCTACTGGTCGGTCGAGCTGCCCGACGGCACCCGGCACCCCGACCTGTTCTGGACCTACCGCGCACCGCTGCCCGAGAGCCAGAAGGTCGCCGGGCTCGCGGCGGTGTGGACGGAGAAGGTCGACCTGCGGCTCGACGGAGTCGCCCAGGAGCGGCCGCGCACCCACTTCGAGGTACCCGGCACGTGACCGGCGCCGACCGCGTCCCGCCCGCCTGCGATCCCCGTCGGCCCGGTCATCGGGTGGCGAGGCTCCTGCCGGCCTCGGCCGCCGTCTCCTCGGCGTCCTTGCGCATCTGCGCGGCGAGCTCGGTGAACTCGTCGAGCGCCGGGTTGATCCCGACCAGGGTGAACTCGCGCTCGATGACGGTGAGCTCGGCGCCCCACACGTCGGCCAGGATCCGGCGCAGATAGTCCGTGCTGTGGTCCCAGCCCTCGCGCGGGGTGCCCGGGCCGTAGGAGCCACCGCGGGTGGTCACCAGCACGACGGGCGTCCCCTCGAGCAGGCGCGCGCCCGGCTCCGCCCCGGCGATGGCGACGTCCATCCAGGCCTTCACGTGCTGGGAGACCCCGAAGTTGTACAGCGGGAAGGCCAGCACGGCGGCGTCGGCGGCGCGCAGTTCCCCGGCGATGCTCGCGGCCACGCCCAGGGCGTCGGTCTGCCCGGGGGTCCGGTCGGCCTCGGGGGTGAAGGCGCCCGCGATGGCACGCGCCCAGACGTCGGCGGGCACGGGGTCCTCGCCGAGATGACGCGTGAGGACGGGCTCGTCGGGGCGAGTGGCGGTGAACTCGGCGAGGACCAGGTCGGCGAGCTCGCTGCTGGCCGAGCGGGGCCCCTGGATGCTGGCGTCGACTCGAAGCAGGGTCATGAGGGTTCTCCTGGGCGGATGCCATGGGGGACGCCGGACGTCGATCGGGTCGACCGGGCCGACGCGCCCCAACTTGAACGTGCAAATTCGAACCTACGCCGGGCAATTTGAATGTTCAAGTCCAGGCGCTAGACTGAGTCCGTGTCGGAGGCGTCGCGGGACCGGGACGAGCAGTGGCTCTCCCGTGAGCAGCTGCACGAGTGGGTCGCCCTGATCGCGATGGTCATGACCCTGCCGGTGGGCCTGGACGCCCAGTTGAAGAAGGACGCAGGCCTCAACCTCTTCGAGTACCACGTGCTGGTCGAGCTCGCCGCGGCGCCGGGACGGATGCGCGTGATGACCGAGCTCGCGAACCACACCCGGGGGTCGCTGTCGCGGCTCTCGCATGCGGTGTCGCGCCTGGAGGCCGCGGGATGGGTACGGCGACAGGCCTGCGGGGGCGCGGGACGGCGGACCGAGGCCCACCTGACGGACGAGGGTTGGCAGAAGCTCCAGGAGAGCGCGCCGGGTCACGTCCGCGAGGCACGCCGGCTGGTCGTCGACGCCCTGACCCCCGCGCAGCTGGAGGGCCTCGGCGCTGCCGCCCGCCGCATCGTCGCCGCGGCCGACCCCGAGATCGCCGCCACCCTCCCTCACCCCTGTTCCTGACCGGCCGCCACGGGTTCCCCGAAACGGCCACGACGGAGCACGACCGGGTGTCACGATCCCCGGCAGCAGCAGATCGGCCGCCCAGCCCGGCGCCTCGATCCCGCCCCGCCGGAGAGGTGATCCGTGACCGCTCTCGCCGAGCGCACCGTCCGCCCCGACGGTGCCGCCCCGGGCCGTGCCCCGGTCCCGACCGCCGCGCGGGACCGCCTCGTGCGCACGGCCGCGCGGACGTTCGTGGTCGCTGCGCTCATCCTCGTCACGCTGTCCTGGGCGACCGGTGGCGGGCTCGCCGACCTCGGCGACCGGGCGTCCGGGCTGACGTCGCTCGGTCGGCTCACCGGGGTGGTGGCCTCGCTGCTGATGCTGGTCCAGGTGCTGCTCATGGCGCGGGTGCCGCTGCTGGAGCAGGCCTTCGGGCAGGACCGTCTCGCGGTCATGCACGGCCTCGTCGGGTTCACCTCGTTCACCGGGATGCTCGCGCACATCGGGCTGATCACCTGGGGCTACGCGGCCGGGGACCTGGCCGCGACCCCGGGCGAGCTGTGGGACCTCACCGTCACCTACCCCGGCATGCTGCTCGCCGCCGCGGGCACCGCCTGCCTGGTCCTCGTCACCGTCACCAGCCTGCGCGCGGCCCGCGCGCGCATGCGCTACGAGTCGTGGCACCTGCTGCACCTCTACGCCTACCTCGGCGTCGGGCTCGCCCTGCCCCACCAGCTCTGGACCGGACAGGAGTTCCTCGCCTCCCCCGCGCGCACCGTGTTCTGGTGGGCGCTGTGGGCCCTGGCCGCCGGGTCGGTGCTCGTCTGGCGGGTGGGGGTGCCGGTGTGGCGGACCCTGCACCACCGGCTGGTGGTCACCTCGGTCGTGCCGGAGGGCGACGGGTGCGTGTCGGTCTACCTGGCCGGGGCGCACCTCGGCGAGCTGGGCGTACGCGCCGGGCAGTTCCTGACCTGGCGGTTCCTGACGGGCACCGGCTGGATGCGCGCGCACCCGTTCTCGCTGTCCGCGGCGCCGGACGGGCGCAGCCTGCGGATCACCGTGAAGGACCTCGGCGACGGCACCGCCGCCCTCCCGGGCCTGCGCCCCGGCACCCGGGTGCTCATCGAGGGGCCGTACGGCCGGCTGACCGCGCGGGCCCGGACCGGCGACCGGATCGCCCTGATCGGCGCCGGGGTCGGCATCACTCCGCTGCGGGCCCTCGCCGAGGAGCTGGGTGGCGACCCGGCCGGGGTCGACGTCGTCGTGCTGCACCGCTTCAGCGGTCCGCCGCTGTTCGCCCGCGAGTTCGGCGCGCTCGCCCGCGGGCGACGGGTCGGCCTCATCCCGCTGCCCGGCCGCCGCCGCGCCCCCGACTCCTGGCTGGGAACGGGCGTCGGGCCCGCCGACGACGTCGCGGCCCTGCGGTCCCGGGTGCCCGACATCGCCGAGCGCGACGTCTACCTCTGCGGGCCGACCCCGTGGACCGACCTCGTCCACCGGAGCATCCTCGCGGCGGGCACCCCGGCCGACCGTGTCCACGTCGAGACGTTCGGGTGGTGAGCCCGGCGATGCCTCCCTCGCGCTTCGACCGCGGCACCCGCCGGATCGCGCTCTGCGGCCTCACCACCCTGAGCGCGGTGGTGCTGCTGTTCTCCTACCGCACCTCGACCTCGCCGGGGCTCCCCGAGGAGGCCGCGGGTGGGCCCGACGAGCCGGGCCCCGCCGTCGTCCCGGCCGCTGCGGCGCCGGTGGCCGCCCCCGGCCCGGTCGGGAAGGCGTCCACGGTCCGCGCCTGGTCCGGGGTCGTGACCGGGCCGGTCGTGCCGATCAAGTGGGGCGAGGTGCAGGTCCGGGCGACGATCGCGCGGGGGCGGATCGTCACCGTCGACGTGCTGCGGGCGCCGGACGAGAACGCCCACGACCGAGCGCTCAGCGCGGCCGCGGTGCCCGTGCTCGTCCGGGAGACGTTGGGGGCGCAGAGCGCGCGGATCGACATGGTCAGCGGCGCGACCTTCACCTCGACCGGCTACGTGCAGTCGCTGCAGGCCGCGCTCGACCGGACCGGGACGGCGTGAGCACCGCGACCGCGGCCGAGCCGGTCGCGCGCCGCGTCGAGCACGTGATGGGCATGCCGGTCAGCGTCGCGCTGCGCGGCAGGCACACCCGCGACGGTCCCGCCGACGCCGCCTGGGCCGCGGTGCTCGCCGTGCTGCGCGAGGCCGACCGGATGTTCAGCACCTACCGGGCCGACTCGGTGGTCTCGGCGATCCGGCGCGGCGAGCTCGCCGTAACCGACGCCCCCGCCGAGGTGCACGAGGTCCTCGCCGTCGCCCGCCGCGCCGAGCGCGCCACCGACGGGGCCTTCTCGGTGTGGCGCCCCGGCCCCGACGGCGCCCCGGCCCTCGATCCGAGCGCGGTGGTGAAGGGCTGGGCCGTCGAGCGCGCCGCGGCGGCCCTGGTCGCGCTCGCGGACACGGACTTCTGCCTGTCCGCCGGCGGGGACATGGTCTGTCGCGCCGTGCACGGCCCGCCGTGGCGCGTGGGGATCGAGGACCCGCAGGACCCGGCACGCCTGCTCGCCGCCGTCCCGGTCGCGGACGCCGCCGTCGCGACCTCGGGCACCGCGCACCGCGGTGCCCACCTGGTCGACGCGCGCACCGGCGAGCGTCCCGTCGCCGTCGCGCAGGTCACCGTCATCGCCTCCTCACTGACCTGGGCCGATGTCGACGCCACCGCGGCCTACGCCCTCGGTGAGCAGGCCGCGCGGTGGCTCGGGCGGCGGGTCGGGCGCACCGGCCTGGTCGTCTGGGCCGACGGGACGACGACCACGACGGAGTCCCCCACCAGGAGGTGAGGCCCGCGCGGTGCCATGATCGGGCCGACCCGGGAACGCTTCCGGCCTCCCCGGCCGGGCGGGGCGGACCCCGACCACGACTCCGGGAGACGCCGCATGACCACGGCGACGGCCCCGCCAGGACTCTCCGAGCGCGACGCCGAGCGGCTCGCCCGCGACGGCCGGGCCAACGCCCCGGTCCGCGGCTCCAGCCGCACGACCGCCCGCATCCTGCGCACCACGGTCTTCTCGTTCTACAACAACGTCCTGTTCGTCATCGGCTTCGCGCTGCTGGGGCTCGGGCGCTACTCGGACGCGCTGGTCAGCGTCGGCCTCGGCATCATCAACGCGGCGCTCTCGGCGTTCCAGGAGCTCCGGGCGCGTCGCGCGCTCGACCGACTCCAGCTGCTCGCGCGCGAACCGGTGACCGTGGTCCGCGACGGCGACGAACGTCAGATCACGCCCGCCGAGGTCGTCGAGGGCGACTTGCTGCGCGTGCGCGGCGGGGACCAGGTCGTCGTCGACGGGCCGGTCCTCGGCGAGGGTGCCTCGGAGAGCCGGAGCGTGCTCGAGGCGGACGAGGCACTGCTCACCGGCGAGGCCGACCCGGTGCCGAAGGCGCCCGGCGACCGGCTGCTCTCCGGGAGCTCGATCGCCTCGGGCGAGGGATGGCAGCGGGCGGAGGCGGTCGGGGTCGCCAGCCACGCGGGGCAGCTCACCCTCGCCGCCCGCGCCGACACCACCGACCAGACCCCGCTGCAGTGGCGCATCGACGTCGTCGTGCGGTTGGTCATCCTGCTCGTGCTGCTCATGAGCGGCGCGATCCTCGCCCAGGCCCTGCTCGACGGCTCCACGGTGCTGCGCTTCGTGCAGACCTCGGCGGTGCTCTCCGGCCTCGTGCCCTACGGGCTCTTCTTCCTCATCGCGGTCGCGTACGCCGTCGGGGCCACCCGCATCGCCGGCCGCGGCGCGCTCGTGCAGCAGACGAACGCCGTCGAGGCGATCAGCCGCGTCGACGTCATCTGCACCGACAAGACCGGCACGCTGACGAGCGGTCGGCTCTCCCTGGTGCGGGTCGTGCCCGTCGACGGGGTGCCCGCCGACCGCGCGCGCACTGTGCTCGGCACGTTCGCCCGCTCCGTGCGCGCCCCGAACGCCACCACCGCCGCGCTCGCGGGCGAGGACGCGCTGCCGGGGGCATCCGCCGAGGTCGGGGACGAGGTGGAGTTCCGCTCGTCGCTGCGCTGGAGCGGGATCCTGACCAGCCGGGAGGGAACGGACACGCAGGTCGTCGTGCTCGGCGCCCCGGCCACGCTCGCGCCCCACCTGACCGACGCGCCCGACGTCGTCGACGGCCTGCTGCGCGAAACCCGCGCGCACGCCGAGCAGGGCCTGCGGGTGCTGCTGCTCGCGCGGGCCCCCGGCGGCGCTGGCCTGCGCGACGACGACGGTCGCCCCGCCCTGCCCCGGGTGTCCGCCGAAGCGCTCGTGGTGCTCGGCGACGAGCTGCGCGAGGGCGTCTCGGAGGTGCTCGCGGGGCTGGCGGCCGAGGGCGTCGCGACCAAGGTGATCTCCGGGGACGACCCGGTGACCGTCGCCGCGCTCGCCCACCGGGCGGGACTGGTGGGGGACGCGATCGCCGGTCCGGAGCTGGCGTCGCTCGAGCCGGAGCGCTTCGACGAGGCCGTGGACACCTTCACCGTCTTCGGGCGGATCGCGCCGGAGCAGAAGGAGCAGATCGTCGACGCGCTGCGCCGACGCGGCCGCCACGTCGCGATGGTCGGCGACGGGGTCAACGACGCCCGGGCCCTCAAGCGCGCGCACGTCGGGGTGGCGATGCGCTCGGGCAGCTCGGTCACCCGGGACGTCGCCGACATCGTGCTACTCGACGACTCCTTCACCACGCTCCCGCCCGCCCGCACGGAGGGCCGGCGGATCGTGGCGGGCGTCGGGTCCTCGATGTACCTCTTCCTCGCCCGCGTGATGACGCAGATGTTCGTCATCCTCATCGTCACCCTGCTCGGGCTGGGCTTCCCGTACACGCCGACGCAGGTCGGGCTGACGCTGTTCACCGTCGGCCTGCCGACGTTCTTCCTGACGATGTGGGCCCGCCCCGCCGCGCCCGCGGACGACCTGCTGGTCTCGCTGGCCCGGTTCGTCCTGCCGGTCGGGATCCTCACCGCCGGGTTCGGGGCGGCGATCTACGCGGTGCTCTACGAGATGGTGCGCAGCGGGCTGAGCAGGCCGGACATCTCCGAGCGGGTCTACACGCTCTTCGAGAGCTACACCGGGCTGCGCTACGGCGTCGACGCCGACTTCGTCACCGCCTCGGCGACGCTCGGCGCGCAGAGCGGCCTGTCGATGTTCGTCTCGGTCACGGCGATCGTGCTGATCCTGTTCCTCGAGCCGCCCGCCCGGCTGTTCACCGCCTGGGCGCCGATCAGCCCGGACCGCCGCCCGGCGTGGCTCGCCGCGGGGCTGTTCGTGGCCCTCGTCGTCGTGCTGCTCGTCCCGACCACGCGTAGCTACTTCGGCCTGACGGCGCCGGACCCGCCGATCATCTACATGGTCGTGCCGACGGTGATCGTGTGGTTCGTCGTGCTCAGCCTGACGCTGCGCCACCGGCTGCTGGAGCGCCTCATCGGGCTGGGTGGCTCCGGCCCGTGAGCCGGGGGTGCGGCGGGGCGAGCTAGAAGACCGTGACCCCGTCGCCGATGCGCAGCGTGTCGAAGAACGTCGTCGCGTCCGCCGCCGAGAGGTGGATGCAGCCGTTCGACGAGGTGGTCAGGCTGCCCTCGTGGAAGGCGATGCCACCCGGCGCGAAGTAGACCGCGTGGTTCATCGGCTCGTCGAACTCGGTGCTGTACCCGTCCTTGTCCTTGCGCAGGACATGGAAGGTGCCGGTCGGGGTCGCCGAGGACGTCGGGCCGGGCGGGCGCTTGAACGTGTCGGCGCCCGGGAGCATCTCCACCGGCCCGCTGAGGACCTTCCCGTCGCTCTGCAGCCAGGCGGTGTGCTCGGCGAGGTCGACGCACGCCGTCGCCGCCTGCGGGCACTTGGCGAGCTCCGCGGGCGTCAGCGCGACGGGACCGGACGGTTCCGCGGGATGGACGGCGGCGGCCGCGGCTTGCGACGCGGGGGCCGGCGCCGCCGCGGCGGGTGCCCCGGTGTCGGTCCCGGTCGCGAACACCACGAGCACCGCGCCCATGGCGACCAGGACCCCGAGCGCGAGCAACAGGACGGGGCCGGTGCGCCGCGGTTCACGGACCGGGGTCCGCCGGGCCGGTCGGCCCGGGGGCTCGCGGCGGGCGAGCGCGGTCGACGGGCCACGGGCATCCGAGGCCGGCGCCGAGATCCTGGGGCGGCCGTCGCCCGAGCGTCCCTCGGAGGGAGAGGCGCGTCGCGGTGGGGCGGGGCGCCGGGCCGGGGGCGGACGGTGCTCCAGGGCCAACGGACGTGCCGGCGAACGTTGCGTGCGCTCGCGGCCCGACCGGGCGGAGTGGCGTGGCGCGATGGCGACGACTCCTCTCCTGCGCGACCCGGGACGTGCTCCTGACCACCCCCCACGGTAGTCAGCGTGATCGGACGACCACGGTCCGGGGTGGCCAGCCTCCCCGATCGGGGGATCGGGCGCTCAATCGGCGCGCCGGGTCAGCAGGAGCACGGGGATCGTCCGCGAGGTCTTGCTCTCGTAGTCGGCGAACCCGGGGTAGCGCTGCTTCTGGGTCTCCCAGATCGGGGCCCGCTCGTCGGCGGGCAGATCCCGGACGTGCACCGGGATCGTCTCGACGGTCTCGCCGTCGCCGATCTCGACCGAGACGTCCGGCTGGGCGAGGAGGTTGTGATACCAGTCCGGGTTGTCCGGCATGCCCGCCTTCGACGCGAACACGGCCCAGTCCCCGTCCACCGCCTGGTACATCATCGGGCTCAGGCGCTCGGTGCCGCTGCGCCGTCCGACGTGGTGCAGGAGGAGCAGCGGGGCGCCCTCGAACTGCCCGCCGACGTGCCCGCCGTGGGATCGGAATTCGTCGATGATCTGCTGGTTCCAGTCGCTCACGTCCCCCAGTCAACTCCTCACGGGGCCGGCTGCGCCACGGACGCCGGACCGGGGTGGGACGTCGGCGAGGCCGTGTCGTCGGAGCCGTCAATGTCGCCGGAGCCGTCAGTCCTGCAGGGTCCACCCCAGCAGCAGCGCGGGCCCGCCGTCGCACGGCACCACCGCCCACGCCGTCTCCGACCACCGAAAGATCGCGTCCTGGCCGAACCGACGCGCCAGGGCGAGCGCCCCGTCGTCGTCCCACCCGACGACGGCCGCAGACTCCTCGGCGTGCGTGCCGTCCTCCGCCGAGGCCACGGCCCGGGTCACCTCGAGGCCGAGGCCGGCCAGCTCTGCCTCCAGCGCGTCCTGCCTGCGCCGGTTCTCCGCCGCACCGAGCCGTGCGGCGCCGGGGTTGTGCGCGGTGAGCACGTGCACCGGGGAGACCCCCAGCGGGTAGCGGCCGGGGCGGTCGGCGGGGCGGACGGTGAGACGCCCGCCGGGGCACTCGAGGACGACCCGGGCCCGCGCGTAGTCGGCGAGACGGTCGTCGAGATCGGGCACGGCGCGCCTTCCGTCGTCGGCGCCGGGGGGCGGCCCACCCTGTCGGGGGGCGCGTCTAGCGTGCCGGGACGAGAGAACGCGGGGACAGGGCGGGGCCGGGAGGGGGCAGCGACGTGACGCTCCACGTGCACCGCGCCGAGCGCGCCGACCGGTTGGCCGAGGCGCTGGCCGACGTGCTCGTCACGCCCCCGGAGGATCCCTTCGCGGCCGACGTCGTCGCGGTGCCGACCCGGGGGGTGGAGCGCTGGCTCGCCCAGCGCCTCGCCCACCGCCTCGGGGCCGGCCTCGGCGAGGACGGGGTGTGCGCCCGCGTGGAGTTCCCGTCGCCCGCCGAGCTCGTGGCCCGCGCCCGGGGACGCGCCGAGGACGACCCGTGGCGGCCCGAGCGCCTCGTCTGGCCGCTGCTCGGGGTGATCGACGCCTGCGCGGGCGAGGACTGGTGCGCGCCGTTGGGCACCTACCTCGGCGTGGTCGGCGACGCCTCGGGCACCCGGGCGGGCAGGCGGTTCGCCGCGGCCCGCCACCTCGCCCGGCTCTTCGACTCCTACGGCGATCACCGTCCCGCCATGCTGCGGGCCTGGGCGGCGAAGGAGGACGACGACGGCGCGGGCGGCGAGGTCCCGGCCGACCTGCGCTGGCAGTCGGAGCTGTGGCGTCGCCTGCGGGACCGCCTCGGGGTCCCCGGACCCGCGGAGACGCTCCCGGCGCACTGCCTGGCCCTGGCGGGCGGCGACGGGGACCTCCCGGCGCGGCTGTCGGTGTTCGGCCCGACGCGTCTCGCCTCGGCCCACCTGGAGGTCCTCGAGGCCCTCGCCAGCACCCGCGAGGTGCACCTGTGGCTGCCGCACCCGTCGCCGGCGCTGTGGGACGCGGTGAGCGACGCGGGAGGCGCCGGAGCGCGCCGCCGCCGGGACGACCCGACGGCCGACACCGCCGCCCACCCGCTGCTGCGCTCGCTCGCGCGCGACGCCCGCGAGCTGCAGCTGCGCCTGCCCGTCCCCGGGCGCGGCGGCTGTGCCGTCGTCGACGTGCACCACCCGGCGCCGGCGTGCCCGCCCTCGACGCTGCTGGAGCGGCTGCAGGACGACCTGCGCCACGACCGCGCGCCGGTCCTCGCGGAGCGCCCGGGCGACGAGAGCGTCGTCGTGCACTCGTGCCACGGGCCGGACCGGCAGGTGGAGGTGCTGCGCGAGGCGGTGCTCGGCCTGCTCGCCGACGACCCCACGCTGGAGCCGCGCGACGTCGTCGTGATGTGCCCCGACGTCGAGACCTTCGCCCCGCTGATCACGGCCGCCTTCGGGGGCGCGGGCGAGGGCGAGCACCCGGGGCACCAGCTGCAGGTCCGGCTCGCCGACCGCGCCCTCACCCAGGTCAACCCCCTGCTCGGCGTGCTCGGCACGGTGCTGGAGCTCGCCGACGCCCGGCTGACCGCGAGCGAGCTGCTCGACCTCGCGGAGACCGGGCCGGTTCGCCGCCGCTTCCGGTTCGACGACGACGACCTCGAGCGGCTGCGGACGCTGGTCGCCCACGCGGGGGTGCGGTGGGGTCTCGACCGGTCCCACCGGGCCGCCTACCGGCTCGGGAAGGTCGCGGACAACACCTGGGAGCGCGGGCTCGACCGGCTGCTCCTCGGCGTGGCGATGTCCGGCGACGAGCAGGTCTGGCTCGACACCGCACTGCCCCTCGACGAGGTCGACTCCCGCGACGCCGACCTGGTGGGGCGGCTTGCGGAGCTGGTCGACCGGGTCGGTGAGGTGCTCGACAGGATGAAGGGCGAGCGCAGCGACGGGGCCGGATACAAGGGCGAGCGCAGCGACGGGGCCGTATACAAGGGCGAGCGCAGCGACGGGGGTGGGTTCACCGGAGAACAGCCCCTTGGCGCGTGGCTCGACGCGCTGACGCTCGCCGTGGACGCGCTGACCGCGACCCCGCAGGCCGACGTCTGGCAGCTCACGCAGACCCGGGCGGTGCTCGCCGAGGTCCGGGGATCGGGCAGCGGATCCGGTGAGGAGCGCCCGGCGCTGACGCTGCACGACGTCCGCGCGGTGCTGTCCGACCACCTCGCGGGCCGGCCCACCCGGGCGAACTTCCGCACCGGCACGCTCACCGTCGCCACCCTGCTGCCGATGCGCAGCGTCCCCCACCGCGTGGTGTGCCTGCTCGGGCTCGACGACCAGGTGTTCCCCCGCGAGACCCGCACCGACGGCGACGACGTGCTCGCCCGGAATCCCTGCGTGGGCGAGCGCGACGCGGCCGCGGAGGACCGCCAGCTGCTGCTCGACGCGATCCTCGCCGCGACCGAACGGCTGGTCGTCGTGCACTCGGGCGCCGACGAGCGCACCAACGCCCCCCGCCCGCCCGCCGTCCCGATCGGGGAGCTGCTCGACACCCTCGACCGGACCGCGTCGATCGACGGCGGCCCCGCGCGCGCCCACGTCGTGCACCGCCACCCGCTCCAGCCGTTCGCCGCGGCCGAGTTCAGCACCCACGCCGGACGGCCGTTCAGCTTCGACGCCTCCCAGCTGGCCGGCGCCCGCGCGTTGCTGTCCGGCCGCGCGACGCCCCCGCGCTTCCTCGACGGCCCGCTCCCGGCGTCGGCCGGCCCCGAGGAGGTCGATCTCGTCGACCTGGTGCGGTTCGTCGAGCACCCGGTGAAGGCGTTCCTGCGTCAGCGCCTGTCACTGATCCCGCGGGGCGAGGAGGACGAGCCCGACGAAGCCCTCCCGGTCGACCCGGACGGCCTCGCGAAGTGGGCGATCGGGGATCGGCTGCTGACCGACCGGCTCGCCGGGCACGGTGTCACCGCGTGCATCGAGGCCGAACGCCGCCGCGGGACCCTCCCGCCAGGAGCCCTCGGGCTGCGGCTGGTCCGTTCGATCGGGCGCCAGGCCGAGGATCTCGTCCGGACGGCGACACCGCTGTGGGCGGCGCCCGCACGCGATCTCACGATCTCCGCGGCCCTCGACGACGCCACCACCGTGGTCGGGACGGTCCCCGGCGTCCGCGGGACGACGCTCGCCTCGGTCACCTTCTCCCGGCTCGGCGCGAAGCACCGGGCCGCCGCCTGGGTGCAGCTGCTGGCGCTGGCCGTGGCGCACCCGGACGAGGCGTGGTCCTCGGCGACCATCGGCAAGGGCCAGGAGGGCCCGCGCACCGAGACGGTGCCACGGATCGACCCCGAGCACGCCCGCGCCGTGCTCGCCGACCTCGTCGCGCTGCGCGCCGAGGGGCTGCGCGAGCCGCTGCCGCTCTTCCCGAAGTCCTCCGAGCGCTACGTCTCCGACCGGCCGCGCAAGACCACCCGGCAGTCCTTCGACGCGGCCCGCCGCTCCTGGACGGGCGACTTCGGCGACGGGCGCGACGCCGCGCACGTGCTCATCTGGGGCCGGGACCGCACGCTCGACGACGTGGCGGGCGCCCCGACCGGTCCGGGTCCGGACGCGGGCGGCGAGTCGACGCGCTTCGGGGAGCTCGCGGTGCGGCTCTGGCGTCCGCTGCGCGAGGCGGAGTCCGGACACGAGGAGCACTACCGGTGAGCGCGCCGACGACGGACACGGCCGGGACCGCGGTGCCCTTCGACGTCCTCGGGCCGCTGCCGAGCGGCACGACGGTGCTCGAGGCCAGCGCCGGGACCGGCAAGACGTACACGATCGCCGCGCTCGCGGCCCGGTACGTGGCCGAGGCCGGTGTACCGCTCTCGGAGCTCATGCTCGTCACGTTCGGCCGCGAGGCCACCCGGGAGCTGCGGGAACGGGTCCGCGAGCGGCTGGTCGCCGTCGAGCGGGCGCTCGCCGGGGGCGACCCGGGGACCGACGCGGTGACCGCGTCGATCGTCGGGGTGGACGACGACGAACGGGCCCGCCGTCGTGGTCGTCTCGCGCGCGCCCTCGCGCACTTCGACGAGGCCACGATCGCCACGACCCACCAGTTCTGCCAGGACATGCTCGCCGGGCTCGGGGTGGCCGGGGACACCGACGCCGACGCGCGGTTCGTCGAGCAGATCGACGACGTGGTCACCGAGGTCGTCGACGACTTCTACGTCCGCGCCTACGCCCCCGACCAGGCGCCCACCCCGCCGTTCGACCGCGCCACCGCGCTCGCGCTCGGGCGGGCCGCCGTGGCCGACCCCACGGCGGTCATCGCGCCCGCGGCGGGCGCCACCACCGGGGAGGCGGACGCCCGGTCCCGGTTCGCGGTGGCGGTGCGTGAGGAGGTCGACCGGCGCAAGCGGACCCGACGGCTGTTCACCTTCGACGACATGCTCACCCGGTCGCACGCGGCGCTCGTCGACCCGCGTCTCGGCGGCGCCGCGTGCGACCGGCTGCGGGCCCGCTACCGGGTCGTGCTGGTCGACGAGTTCCAGGACACCGACCCGATCCAGTGGGACATCCTGCGGGTCGCGTTCCACGGGCACTGCGCGCTCACCGTGATCGGCGACCCGAAGCAGGCGATCTACGCCTTCCGGGGAGCGGACGTCGTCTCCTACCTCGCCGCGGCGGAGACGGCGGGCGCCCGCGCCACCCTCGCCACCAACCACCGCAGCGACGCGGGCCTGCTGGCCGCCCTCGACGGCGTCGTCGGCGGCGCCGCGCTCGGCGACGGGCGGATCATCGTGCACCCGGTCGCCGCGGCCCACCAGGGCCCCCGCCTGGCCGGCGCGCCCGACGGCACGCCGTTCCGGCTGCGGGTCGTGCCCCGGAAGGGCCTGCGGGCGAACTGGCGCACCGGGCTGCCCGAGATCGGCCCGGCCCGGGCGCGGGTCGCCGAGGACCTCACCGCCGACGTCAGCGCCCTGCTCGCCGCGGACTCGACCTGGGACGGCCGGGCGCTGGGTCCGGGCGACGTCGCGGTGCTCGTGCGCACCAACGCGCAGGCCGACCTGGTGCGCGAGGCGCTCGCCGGGGCCGGGGTGCCCGCCGTCCTCGCCGGCGCGGCGAGCGTCTTCGCCACGGACGCCGCGCGGGAGTGGCTGACGCTGCTGGAGGCGATCGAGCAGCCCGGCCGGGGCGCCCGGGTGCGGGCGGCCGCACTGACCTGCTTCGTCGGGAGGCGGGCGGCGGACCTCGACGCCGACCCCGACGCCGTGCTCGCCGAGGTCGGCGAGGACCTGCGCCGCTGGGGCGCGGTGCTGCGCGACCGCGGGGTCGCCGCGATGCTCGAGGTCGCGTCCGTGCGTCACGACCTGGTCCGTCGCGTGCTCGGCACCGTCGGCGGGGAGCGGCTGCTCACCGACGTGCGCCACGTCGGGCAGGTGCTGCACGCCGAAGCGGCGGCCCAGCGCCTCGGGGCGGTCGCGCTCACCGAGTGGCTGCGCCTGCGCATCGTCGAGAGCGAGAACCGGCGCGGCGAGTCCCGCCCGGAACGCACCCGGCGGCTGGAGTCCGACACCGACGCCGTGCAGGTCCTGACCGTCCACAAGTGCAAGGGCTTGGAGTTCCCGGTCGTGTACGTGCCGTTCGGCTGGGACCGGTGGGTGCCCGGCGAACCCCGCGAGGTGCTCCACCACGACGAGGCGGGGCGACGGGTCCGCGCGGTCGGGGGGCCCGGGGATCCGGAGTGGGCCGACCACTGCCGCGCCCAGCGCGACGAGGACGACGGCGAGGACCTGCGGCTGCTCTACGTGGCGCTCACCCGGGCGCAGGGCCAGGTGGTGGCGTGGTGGTCCCCGTCGTCGCAGACCGCGTCGTCGGCGCTGAACCGGGTGCTGCGCACCCGGGACCGGTCGCCGGGATTCGAACCCGACCCGTTCGTCAGCATCACCGACGACACCACGGTGTGGGCCGAGCTCGCCGCGTACGCCGGTCCGCACGTGGCCGTGGAGCCGGTCGCCGCCCGCGAGGCGCTGCACTACGTGCCCGCGGCCGCCCGGTACGGCCGGCTCGACGTCGCCCGGTTCGACCGGGAGCTGGATCTGGCCTGGCGCCGGTCGTCGTACTCCTCATTGACGGCGGACGCTCACGCCGCCCACGGCGGCGTGCCCGAGCCCGCCACGTCCGAGCCCGAGGAGTCCACGGTCACCGACGAGGCCGACCTCGAGGTGGACCCGGCCCCGGACGCGGCGGCACTGCCCTCACCGATGGCCGATCTGCCGTTCGGGGCGGCGTTCGGGGTGCTCGTTCACTCCGTGCTGGAGACCGTCGACACCGCCGCGGGCGACCTCGGCGCCGCCCTCGCCGAGGCCGCGGGCGAGCAGCTGGTCCGCCGCCCGCTCGCCGGGGTGACCGCCACCGAGCTCGCCGTCGCCCTGGAGCCGGTCGTCCGCACGCCCGTCGACCGGCCCGCCGACGCGCCGGCGTGGACCTACGCCGACATCGCGCCCCGAGACCGGCTCGCCGAGCTGGACTTCGAGCTGCCGCTGGCGGGGGGAGACCGGGCACCCGCCCGGGAGACGGTCACCCTCGGCCGCGCCGCCGCACTGCTGCGCGTGCACCTGCCGGCCGACGACCCGCTGGTGGGCTATCCGGAGGCGCTGGAGGCGATCTCGGGCCAGGTCCTGCGCGGGTACCTCACCGGCAGCATCGACGCGGTCCTGCGCGCCCCCGACGGGCGGTTCGTGATCGTCGACCACAAGACGAACTGGCTCGGGCCGATGCCGCTGGACGACTCGGCGGGCGACCGGCTCACCAGCGCCCACTACGGCCCGGCCCAGATGACCACCGCGATGATCCGCGCGCACTACCCGCTGCAGGCGCTGCTGTACGGGGTCGCGCTGCACCGGTTCCTGCGCTGGCGGCTGCCGGGCTACGACCCCGGGACCCACCTCGGTGGCGTCGCCTACCTGTTCCTGCGGGGCATGTGCGGCCCGGACACCCCGGTCGTCGACGGCACCACCTGCGGGGTGTTCCGCTGGTCCCCGCCGCCCGCGCTGCTCGTCGCCCTCTCCGACCTGCTCGCCGGGAGGACCCCGTGACCCTGCTGCCCGAGCTCGCGTCCGAGGACGGCGTCCGGTACGCCGTCCGCGCGACGGGGCTGCTCGCCGAGTTCGGTGCCCGCGGTGTGCTCGGGCCCGCCGACATCGCCGTGGCGCGCCGCCTCGCCCGCCTCGGCGGGGAGACCGACGAGCAGGTGCTCCTGGCCGCGGCGCTGACCGTGCGGGCGCTGCGCGCCGGGTCGGTGTGCCTCGACCTCGCCGACGTCGACCGCCGGGTGCTCGGCGAGGACGACGCGCTCGTCGCCACCGACGACCTCGCCTGGCCGGAACCGGACGCGTGGGAGGCCGCCCTGGCCGCGAGCCCGCTCACGAAGCCGGGCGGTCCGCTGCGTCTCGACGACGGCCTGCTGTGGCTGGACCGCTACCGCCGCCAGGAGGACCAGGTCCGCGACGACCTGACCGCCCGCGCCGTGGCGGCACCACCCGCCGTGGACCACGAGCGCCTGGGCGCCGCGCTGGACCGCCTGTTCGGCGACGTCGGCGCCGACGACCGGCAGCGTCTGGCCTGCGCCGTCGCGACACTGCGGTGGACGGCCGTCGTCGCGGGTGGTCCCGGTACCGGCAAGACGACGACGGTCGCCCGGCTCCTCGCCGTGCTGCGCGACCAGGACCCGACCCTGCGGATCGCCCTCGCGGCGCCGACCGGCAAGGCCGCGGCCCGGCTCGGGGAGGCTATCGGCGAGGAGCGGCTCCCCGTCGCCGACCGCGCGCGGGTCGGGACGCCGGAGGCCTCCACGATCCACCGGCTGCTCGGCTCCCGGCCCGACTCGACCTCGCGGTTCCGCCACGACCGGACCCGGCGGCTCCCCGTCGACGTCGTCGTCGTCGACGAGACCTCGATGGTGTCGCTGACCCTCATGGCGCGGCTGCTCGAGGCGGTCCGCGACGACGCCCGGGTCGTCCTCGTCGGCGACCCCGACCAGCTCGCCTCCGTGGAGGCGGGCGCCGTCCTGGGCGACCTGGTGTCGGCGCCGGACCTGGGCTCCGGGGTCGGTACCGAGGCCCTCGACGCCGCCCTCGAAGCGGCCGGGTGCACGGCCCGGCCCGGCGCGAACGGCGTCGTGCGCCTCGACCGCAACTACCGCAACAACGCCGACATCGCCGCCCTCGCCGCCGCCATCCGGTCCGGCGACGCCGACGCCACCCTGGAGTGCCTGCGCACGGCCTCGTCGCTGGACTTCCTCGAGTCGGTCGACCTCACGCAGCGGGATCCCGCGGGACTGGCGGCCATGCGCGAGGAGGTCGTCGCCGGGACGCGGGAGGTGGCGGAGGCGGCCCGCCGGGGCGAGGCCGAGACCGCGCTGGAGAAGGGCGAGGAGCACCGCCTGCTGTGCGCCCACCGCCGCGGGTCCTACGGGGTGTCGCGCTGGGCCCGCCAGGTCCAGCGGTGGCTCTCCGAGGACGGCGGGGTCGATGCGGACCTGGAGGCGGGGGCGGAATGGTGGCCCGGCCGCCCGCTGCTCGTCACCCGGAACGATCGCGACGCGGGCCTCTACAACGGCGACACCGGGGTCGCCGTCGAGCGCGCCGGGCGCCTGGTGGCCGTGTTCAGCCGGGGTGGCCGGGCGCTGGAGCGGGCGCCTGCGCTGCTCGGGTCGGTCGAGACCGTGCACGCGATGACGGTGCACCGGGCCCAGGGCAGCCAGTACGCGCGGGTCAGCGTCCTGCTGCCCCCTCCGGAGTCGCCGCTGCTGACCCGGGAGCTGCTCTACACCGCGGTGACCCGGGCGCGGACCCGGGTGCGCGTGGTCGGGTCGGCGGAGGCGGTGCGCGCCGCCATCGAGCGCCCCGTGAGCCGGGCGTCCGGATTCGCGCGCCGGAGCGCGGCACCCGCACGGTGACGTTCGGCGGGGGGCGGTGACTGACGACCCTCCGGTCGGGTATCTATTCCTGCCATGGACCCCTCCCAGGCCCGCAATCCCTCGGCGCTGCCGGACAGCACGCCCGAGAAGCAGAGCGAGCTGAAGCTCAATGTCGGGATCGGCACCATCGGTACCGTCCTGTCGCTGTTCGTCACGATCGTCTTCTTCCTGGTGATCGACGAAGTGATCCTCGGGATCGTCTTCGCGGTCGTGACGGTCGCGTCCGCGGCGATCACGCTCTACGTGCTCGGCCGGATGCGCCGGGGCGCAGGTGGCTCGGCCTCATAGGGCCGCAGGCCACCTACCCGACGACGACCCCGAGCGCGCGGCACACGTCGGCGGCCTGCGCCTCGCTGATGACCGCGCCGCGCAGGGTCCGGGGGGCGTGCTCGGTGAGCTCGCCGAGGTCGGCGCCCCGCAGGTCGGCGCCGGCCAGGCGGGTGTGGGCGAGATCGACGTCGCGCAGCGTGCAGTCGACGAGCGTGGCGTCGCGCAGGTCCGCTCCGCGCAGGTCGGCCTCGGAGAGGTCCAGCCCGCGCAGGGTCACCCCGCGCCACACGACGTCCTGCAGGTTCGCCAGGCCCAGGTTCGACCCGTCGAGGTGGTAGGTGACGGCGAGCCCGCGCAGGCCCGAGAGGTCGGCCCCGATCATGCGGCAGTCGGTGAAGCGGGTCTCGGTGAGCAGTGAGCCGGTGAGCCGGATGCGGGAGAGGTCGGCCGCCTCGACGACCGCATCGGTGAGGTCCGCGTCGATGATCACCGCGCCCGACCAGGTCCCGCCGCGCACGTGGGCCCCGTCGAGCGTCGCGGCCCGCAGGTCCACGCCCGGGAAGCGGCAGGCCTCGAACGTGGCGCCGCTCAGGTCGATGCCGTGCAGGTCGGGCTCGTCCGCCGAGCAGCGCCGCAGCACCGCGTCGCGGGCCCCGTCGAGCGGTGTCCGCAGGTCGAGTCCGGAGAGGTCGGCGTCCTCGACGGGCTCGCCCGCGGCGAGCAGGGCCGCCACCTCGTCCGCGCCCGGGCGTCGTGCTCCGTCGTCCACGCCGTCCAGCCTTGCAGCAGCGACGACGGCGGGTGATCACCGGTAGCCGCGGAACCCCCGCCACGCGAGCCTGCGTTCCCGCCGCGGGTCGCTCTCGATCCGGTCGGTCGTGTCGAGGATCCGCGTCAAGCGGGCATCGGCGGTGTAGCGCGGCCAGAACCCGGCGGGAGCCCCGTCGTGCGCGAACGACGTCCACTCGCGCTGCATCCGCGCCGAGAGCGCGCGCAGCGCCCGCCGGCCGCCCAGCATCGTCAGCACCCGGCCCGCGCGGGAGTCGGCGAGCCCGAACACCGGATAGATCTCGGTGCCGTGCGTGGCGCGCAGCCCGAGCAGTCGCAGGAGTCGTGGGGCGAGGTCGAAGCGGTACGCGTACACCGCATGGCCCGCCGCGGCGTGCGACTCCATGACCTGCACCGACGGGTACCAGAACATGTAGTCGCCGCCGAGGTCCTTGCGGTGCGGCGTGCCGCGGTAGGCCGCGAGGACCTGCTCACCCACCTCGGGCTGGGTCGCCGCGAACAGTGCGTCGGCGCGCTCGTCGGACACGAGCAGGTCGAGCCGGAGGCCGGGGAGCTCGAAGAGCCGTCCCTCGGTGTCGTTGGTGCCGATGATCAGCGGGACCGGGTGGCTGCGGCCGGCGGCGAAGGCGTCGAGGGGTGCCTCGGGCAGGACGTCGCCGTCCACTGTCGGGGCGGTGAGCAGGACGCCCGGCGTGTCGTCGGTGGCGTGGCGCATCCGGCCGGAGGCGGCGAGCAGGTCCTCGGTCGACGCCGCGTCGAGCAGTCGCGCCGCCGTGCCCGCGGGCAGCGGCTCCCGGTCGACGCCGGGCACCGGGATGCCGTTCACGTCGGCCAGCGCCCGGACGTACTGGCGGGCCCAGCCGCCCGCACGCTCCGCGGACCACGCGAGCCCGGGCGCGGAGCTCTCCGCGATCGCGCGGTGGAAGAGCCCGCGCGCGGCAGGCACCGTCATGAGGGTGGTCACCGAGATGGCGCCCGCGGACTCCCCGAAGATCGTGACGTTGTCCGGGTCTCCGCCGAACGCCGCGATGTTGTCCTGCACCCAGCGCAGCGCCGCGATCTGGTCGCGCAGGCCCAGGTTGGTGTCGAAGGACCGCTCGGGCGTGGAGAACGAGGAGAAGTCCAGGTAGCCGAGCGCGCCCAGCCGGTAGTTGACGCTGACGTAGACGACGTCGCCGTCGCGCGCGAGGTCGTGCCCCCGGTAGGTGGGGGCCGACGAGGCGCCGAGGACGAACGCCCCGCCGTAGAACCAGACCATCACCGGGCGCGGGCTCTCGGCGGGCGCCGACGGCGCGACGACGTTCAGCGTCAGGCAGTCCTCGGCCATCGGGGTGTGCTTGCCCGCGCCGACGAACTCGCCGACCCGCTCCTGGGGCGGCACGGGCCCGAACGTCACCGCCTCCCGCACGCCCTCCCAGGACTCCGGCGGTTCCGGGGCCCGCAGGCGGCGGGACCCGACCGGCGGCGCCGCGTACCGGATCCCGCGCCAGACGTGCACCCCGCGCCCCGCGTGCCCGCGCAGGATCCCGGCCGTCGTCTTGATCTCCGTGCCCGTGCTCTCGTCCGTTCGGCTCCCGTCCACGCCCGTCACTGTGCTCCGTGCCCGGGACGCATGCCCGCCGGTGTGGCGCTTTCGACGACCGCGAGCCGCACCTCCGACCGGGCGCGACGCCGTTGCCCGCTCGGCCGTACGCGAGAACACGAAGAGTGACACCATCGAGTAGAGAGTGCCCGATCAGTGGCGCGTGTCCCCTTGTCAGCCCAGACAATCGGCTCGTGGAAGCGGAGGTGGCGTCGGCGTTGTGGCAGGTCGAGGCCGCCTTCGTCGCCCATCAGGCCCGCGACGTCCTGGAGAGCCTCACGCCCCGCCAGGGACCCGTGGTGCTGGCGGAGGCCGATCCGCTGGCGCTCGCCCTCGGGCTCGGCGAGACCATCGGTGCCCCCGACGACGTCCGCGCGCTCACCCCGTGGTTGCTCCGGGCGGTGGTCAGCGACGACCGCGTCGACCTGCACTCGGTGCTCTCCCGCATCGCGACGTTCTGGAACGGGTGGACGACCTCCGAGCGGGCCGCGGTGCGGGACTTCGTCGACACGCTGTGGGTCGCCCTCCTCGACCGCCATCCCGGCCCGGTGGCCGTGCTGCCCGTCGCCACCGCCGCGTCGTTCCTCGACGACGCCTCCGGCCTCGGTGACGGCGCGGGCCGCCTGCTCGGCATCTGGGAGTACAAGGACACCGCGAGCGCCGACCACCACCTCGCCGAGCTCGTCATCGACGCCCACTACGGCGCCCGGGTGGACCCGGAGGTCCTCGGGTGGGCGCGGGCCCGGCCGCAGCGCGACCGCCTGGAGCGCGCCGCGGCCCGCGACCGGCCCGAGCCGTGGGCCGGTGACCTCGGCGCCGCCATCGACCTCCTCGCCGCCCCGCCGAACTGACTCCTGCCGCACCCGACGGCCGCGCGCACGACGGCGACCCGGCCGGCCGGCGTGACAGGGTGGAGCGGTGTCGGACGGTGGCGCGGTGGAGTCGTCCTGGTCCGGTGACCGCCTCGTCGGCGAACTGGTGCGCCGCGGCATCGGTGGCACCGGACCGTGGCACTCCGCGCGGCGCGTGGCCGAGGACCACCTCGCGGACGCGGACGGAGAGGTCGAGACCGCGGTCCGACGCCTCATCGGGACCCACGTGCGCCTGGCGGCGAGCTCCGGGCTGCTGACCAGCCTTGGCGGGGCCGCGACCATGGTCGTCACCGCCCCCGCCGGCGTCACCGGCCTCTACCTGGTGTGCACGCGCCTGGCCGCCGCGATCGCGACGGCGCGCGGGCACGACCCCGCCGACCCGGTGGTCCGCACCGCCGTCCTGCTGTGCGTGCTCGGCGCGGACGGGTCCGAGCTGGCCGAGCGCACCGGGATCGACCTGCAGGAGGTCTCCCTGCTGGCCGGCCTCCGGCGGCTCCCGACCGAGGTGCGCGAGCAGCTGGACCGCCGTATCGGATTCCGGCTCACCAGTCGGGCGGGCCGCCGGGGCGTGCTGAACCTGACCAAGCTCATCCCGCTCGTCGCCGGTCCCATCGGGGCGGGCGCCGACGGGATCGCCGCCCGGTCCGTCGGGACCTACGCGGACGTGACCTTCTGGGCGCGTCGCACCCCTGCCCCCTTCGAGTGATCCTCGGTGCGTCGTGGTGCGGATGATGCGCGTGTGGGTGCCATCGTCGCTCACGGGTGACGGTGAGCGGAGGACACACGATGGGGTCGCGGTGGTCGACATCCGGGACGGCGCGGGACGGGCGTGGTGGTCCCGGCGGTCCGGGCCGACCCGACCGCGGGCGGCGTCCCCGTCGCCGGCGACTGCTCCTCGGTCTCGGCGTGCTCGTGCTGGCGGCGGCGCTCGCCCCGGCCGCTCTCGCGGGCCCCGAGGACGCCGAGGCCCCGGACCAGGCCCGCGCGGTGACCGCGCTGCCTGCCGCGACGCTGCCCCCGGCCGACGCGTCCGGTGGGTCGATCAGCGCGCTCTCGCTGACCCCGCAGGCCCGCGACGGCGACGGGACCCAGGTCGCGCGCTCGTCGGGCCCGCTGCAGCTCGTGGCGGTCACCTGGACCGGGGCCACGCCGGACACCGTCGCGCTGCGCTCCACCGACGCCGCCGGGCGCTGGGGGACGTGGCTGCCGCTGGACTCGAACGCCGGTGAGCGCGACGGCACGCCCGCCCGCGCCGCCGCGGGCGGCGGGACCGACCCGGTCTGGGTGGGCGACCGCACCCAGGTCGAGGTGCGCGCCACGCGGGCAGGCCGACCGGTGAGCCAGGGGCTGGCCGTCCAGCGCATCGACCCCGGGACCTCGGGGAACGACTCCGCGATCGGCGCCCGCGCCCGGGAGCGCGACTCGACCGGCCGGGCAGGCGCGCCGCCTGCCCCGGCCTACGTCACCCGCGCGCAGTGGGGCGCGGACCCCAAGCTCATGACCTGGCCGCCCGAGTACGCCGCGACCACGCGGGCGGTGACCATCCACCACACCGCCGAGTCGAACGACTACACGCCCGAGCAGTCCGCGGCCATCGTGCGGGGCATCTACGCCTATCACGCGACGAAGAACGGCTGGGGCGACATCGGTTACAACGCCCTGGTCGACAAGTACGGGACGATCTTCGAGGGCCGTGCGGGCGGCATGGACCGGCCGGTCGTCGCGGCCCACGCCGGTGGCTTCAACCAGGAGACCTTCGGCATCGCGATGCTGGGCACGCTCACCGACACCCCGCCCACCCCCGCGGAGCTGACCTCGGTGGAGCGGCTGGCGGCCTGGAAGCTCGGCGGCATGTACCGGGACCCCGCGCAGCGGATCACCCTGACCTCCGCGGGCGGCGGGACCTCGAAGTTCGCCAAGGGACAGACCGCGAACGTCGACGCGCTGTTCGCCCACCGCGACGTCGGCAACACCGAGTGCCCCGGCAACGCCGGCTACGCCGCGATGGACACCATCCGCGGCGAGACCGCCAAGCTGATCGCGGCGGCGGGCACCGACGTCCGGTCGGCCTGGGCGGAGCATCCCGACCTCGGTCAGCCCGACCGGGTCGAGCAGCCGACCGCGGACGGCCGCGCACGGTTCACCGACTTCTCCCACGGCTCGATCTACTACTCGCAGGCCACCGGCGCCCACGAGGTGTCCGGGCCGGTCCTCGACACCTGGCGGGCACGTGGCGCGGAGCGCTCGTCGCTCGGGCTGCCGACGGGGGACGAGCGCACCGTCGACGGCGGACGTGCGCAGGAGTTCGAGCACGGGGTCCTGCGCGTCGACGGGGCCACGGGCGCCGTCTCCGGGTGACCTGCGAGCGGACGAGCGCGAAGCGCGGGAGCATGACCCCGTGGACGGAGAGCCCCAGGGGCGAGACGACACGCGCCCGGCCGGGGTGGCGGACGCACTCGGGCGCCTGGAGGAGCTGATCGCGTCCGGCGACCCGCCGCTGGACGCCGCTGCACTGCAGATCGCCCGGCTCGCGACGCCGGACGCGGACGCCGACGTCGACGCCGCGCTCGCCGAGCTCGACCGGCTCGCGGAGGGGATCACCGATGTCGACGAGCTCGTCGTGCGGCTCTACACCGAGGAAGGATTCGCCGGGGACCGCGAGGACTACTACGACCCGCGGAACTCCTCGCTGGTCGAGGTGCTCGCCCGCCGGCGCGGCATCCCGATCACCCTCGCGGTGGTCGTGCTCGAGGTGGGCCGCCGGGCGGGGCTCGAGCTGGAACCGGTCGGGATGCCGGGGCATTTCCTGGTCCACCCGCGGGACTCCGGGTGGTATCTCGACCCCTTCACCGGCGACCTGCTCGACCTCGACGAGTGCGAGGCGCTCTTCCGCGCCGCGACCGGCGTCGGCCGCGAGGTGGCCTTCCACCCCGCCCTGCTCTCCCCGGTGTCGGTGCAGGCCGTGCTCGTGCGGATGCTCACCAACCTGCGGGTGATCCACCGCGCGGCGGGCCGGGTCCCGGAGCTGCGCTGGGTGCTCGAGGCCCGGCTGCTGCTCTCCGGCGTGGCGGCCGACGAGGTCGTGGAGCTGGCGGCGACGCGGGGCCGCCGCGGGGACTACCTGGGCGCGGCGCGGCTGCTCGACGGCTGGGCCGAGCGGCTCCCCCGCGAGGTCGCCCGCCTGACGCGCCACGCCCGCGCGTGGCGTGCCCACCTCAATTAGGTGCGCTCACGAGCCGTCAGGCACCCACGACCCGTGGGAGCCCGCGGGCGCCCCGCGCGGCGGGGTCCCGGCCGTGATCAGGAATCTGCGTCGAGGCCTCGCTCGATCGCGTACCGGGTGAGCTCCACCCGGTTGGCGAGCTGCAGCTTCCGCAGCACGTTCTGGACGTGGTTCTCGACGGTGCGATGGGAGAGCCCCAGCCGGTCGGCGATCCGCCGCGCGGTCAGGCCCTTCGCGACGTAGCGGAGCACCTCGGTCTCGCGCGCGGTGAGCTCGGGCCCGCCCGACTCCGAGGTCCGTCCCTCCCGCTCGCGGCGCCGGAACTCCCCGAGCACCAGCCCGGCGAGCTCCGGCCCGAACACGGCCTGGCCCGCGGCGGTCCGCTCCACCGCGTCGACGAGCTCCGAGACCTGGGCGGACTTGACGAGGTACCCGGCGGCCCCGGCACGCACCGCGCCCAGCACGTCGCCCTGCTCGGCGCTCGCCGAGAGCACCAACACCCGGGTCTCCGGCAGCACCTCGAGGATCGCCGCCGTCGCGCCCGCGCCGTCGAGGTGCGGCATCTGCAGGTCCATGACCACGACGTCCGGCCGGACCGCCGGGGCGATCCGGATCGCGGCGGCCCCGTCGGCGGCGGTCGCCACCACGTCGAGTCCCCGCTCGCCGAGGTCGCGCGCCACGCCCTCGCGCCACATCGGGTGGTCGTCGACCACCATGACCCGCACCGTCACCGCGTCCCCCTCCGTCCGCACCGCGGGACCCGCAGCTCCCACTCCACCCCGTCGCCCGGCGCCGTCGTCAGCTCGGCCGTGCCGCCCAGTTCGGTCACCCGGCCGCGGATCGACGAGGCGACCCCGAGGTGGCCCTCGGCCACCGCTTCCTCCAGCCGCGCGGACGGGATGCCCGGCCCGTCGTCGCGCACGCTGATCGTCACCGCGTCGGGGTCGTCCTCGAGCAGGACCCACAGCCCGGCGTCCGGACCGGCGTGGGCGTCCGCGTTCGCCGCGGCCTCGCGCACCACCGCGACCACCGACCGCGCGAGCCCACCCGGCACGCACACCGGGTCGGGCGGCACCGCGAGCACCGCACGGGCGGGCAGGACGGCGCCGAGCGCCGCGCCGAGGTCGACCGGCTCGTCGTCGGGGCCGTCGAGCCCGATCGGGCCGCGGGTGATCAGCCGACGCAGCGAGACCTCCTGCTCGGCGGCCGCGCCGACGAGCTCCGGGTCGCCCAGCTCCGGCCCCCGGCGGCGGACCAGCGCGAGAATCTGCAGCACGCCGTCGTGGATGTCGCGCGCGAGCCGGTCCCGCTCCGCCGCGGCCGCCTCGGTCGCGATGGCCTCCTGCAGCCGCTGCGCGGACCGTCGCATCGCCACCGACGCGAACCCGACGGCGACCCCGGCCACCAGCAGGAGCTGGGCGTCGGAGAGCAGCGCGGCGTCGAGCGCGCGGCGGGTGACCCACAGGGCGCCCACCGAGACCGCCACGGCCCCGATCGCCGGGCGGATCCCGAAGGCCAGCGCGATCGCGAGCACCGCCCCCGCCGACCACACCGTCGTGATCACCGCACCGCCCGCGGCGATCCGGGCCGGGTCGGCGACGAGGAGGGTGCTGGTCGTGGCGAGCACCGTCACGCCGAGGTCGACGGGGGCGAGCCGGTCCGCGCCGCGCAGGTAGGCCACGCTCGTGACCAGTGTCCAGACGGCCATGAGCGCGAGGACGGCGATCCCGAGCGCGGGCCGCGCGTAGAGCCCGACGTCGCGCACGACGTTCACGGCGGCGTAGACGAGGGCCACCACCCGGAAGACGACGAGCCCGCGCCACAGCGGCAGCAGGGCCGCGTGCACGTCGACCGTCGCCCCCCGACGCCCACGGCGTGCCGGAGACGCGACGTCGGAGGGGTCCGGGGTGCTCATCGGACCTCCGCAGGCCGCGTCATCGATCGGGGGGTCGGGGAGTCCCTGATGCGGGTGGGACCGATCCCACCCGGGATCCGGCCGGCGCCAGCATGCCCCACGGATGTGACGTCGACCATGAATTCGACCACCCCGCCCCCATGACACGCCGTCACCGGTAGCGGGATGGGGTGACGGCCCCATTACCGTAGAGCGCGCCCGGATGGCGGGGTGGGGTCCGGTGAACGGGTGCGGACCCTGGCCGGGACGGCGACGAGGAGGACCGGGTGAGCAGCTGGGTGATGGCGGTCGAGGTGACGCCGTCGGAGCTGGTTGCGGTGGACGTGGACCGTGCCACCGGCGGGGGGACCTTGCGGGCGCGACGCGTTCCGCTGGCGATCGAGGTGGACGGGGCGGCCGCTGCGGACCCGGTCGACGTGCTGGCCGACGCCTTCGCGCGCGTCGTCGAGGCCTCGCCCGGCCCGTCGCGTGACGGCGCGCTCGAGGAGCGCCCCGCGCGCCTCGTGATCGCCACTCCGCCGGACACCGAGCGCCGCCGGTTCGAGGAGATCGCGGAGGCGACGGCGCTGGTCGGGCTACCGGCACCCGCCTGGCTCCCCGCGCCGGTCGCCCTGGTCGGCGACCGCATCTCGGCCGAGGTCGAGGTCGGCGGCCAGAGTGTCGTCCTCGACACCCGCGACGGCGGGCTGACCGCCTGGCCGGTGCGGCGCACCGCGTCGGGAGCCGAGATCGGGTCGCGCGGCCCCGTCGCGACCGGCACCCGCCTCGATCAGCTCCTGCTCGGCGTCGTCCGGGCCCAGCTGAGCTCGCTCGACCCGGATGCCGCGGCGGGCGACGGCCCCAGCCCCGGGTCCCGGACGCCGGGCGTGGCGCGCGACCTGCGCGGCGAGGCGGCCCGGCTGCGCCGGGAGATCCGGCGCGCCCGCACCCAGCTCGCGAGCGGGGAGGTGGAGGAGGCCCGGGTGGCGGCCGAGGACCTCGAGGTCGTGCTGGAGCGCGCCGTCTTCGACCAGCTCGTCGAGCACGCCCTGCGCGAGACGCTCGGCGAGATCACCGACGGGCCCGACGAGCTCCGGGAGCCGGTCGTGCACGTCCTCGGTGACCGCGCGACCCCGCTGGCGCGCCGGCTCGCGGACCTTGTCGCCGGCCCGGACCGCGCCTCGGGCGCCCTGGTGCTGCCCGACACGTCCCACGACGGCGTGCTCGGCCTGGCCGCGCTCCTGGTGCCCGCCCGCCCCCGTGCCGCTCGCGCGGCCTCCGGGGCCCAGGCCATCCGGGCCGCCCGTACGGTGGGCAGCCCGCCCACGCCGGTCGGTGCTCCCGCCGTCGGGGTGGGTGGCGGGCCGGGAGGGCCCGGGGCCGGTGGTGCCGGCGACGGCCTCGGTCCCGACGTCGGACCCAGTACCCCCGAGGACGGCCTCCCGCTCCTGGAGGGACACGCCGGGGACCACCCGGACGCCGCGATTCCCGCGGCCCGGCTGCCCTCCACCCCGGTCCAGGCGCAGCGCCGGGGACCGGTGGCGCCCGACGACCACGAGCCCGGCCCGGCGGCCGCGAACGGCCACCACGACGCGGCGCCCGACCCCCGCGCCGCCGACCACCTGGTGCTCGCTGGCGCCGTGCCGCACGAGGCCCGCCCCGCGACCGACACCCCGCCCGGCGGCCGGGCCCCGGCCGGGGCGAGCGGAGCGACGGGGAGTGTGGCCGGGGCGAGCGGAGCGACGGGGAATGCGGCCGGGGCGAGCGGAGCGACGGGGAGTGTGGCCGCGCGACCCGAGAGCTACCCGGACGCCTCGCCGCGGCCGTCGGACGGTGAACCGTCCCGCTCGGCCGTGCGCGGTCGGCGCGGGCCGGACACCGCCCCGCAGCCCGTCCCCGAGGCCGACCCGCGCGCGGGCCGGGCCCCACGGGGAGCGGTCCCGCTGCTCGCCGTCCTGGTGGTGCTCGCCGTGCTGGCCGCGGTCGGCGTGCTGCTCGTCGGCCCGGACCAGATCGGCACCGCGTTCGCGGGGCTCGGCGCGGGCACGGGCCTGCTGCCGCTCGACCTGTGGACCCTCAGTCGGTGACCGCCTCCACGTAGGCCTCCGCGTCCTTGTCGGCGAAGTCGAGCCCGGCCGCGCCCGCGTGCTCGGACTTGAACTGCTCGAACTTCGCGCCCAGCTCCTGGCGGAGGGCGAGCGACGTCGCGCGGCGGAACGGCGCGAGGTCGTCGCTCTCCTCCTCGGACATGTGGTGGTTGTTGGCGTGGTCGGTCTCGTCGATGGCCTGCCACCACGCGTCGCTGCCGACCTCGGCGTCGAACGCCTTGCGCGCGCCGGCACGGATGTCGTCGTGGTCGCCGATCGCGTCCTCGGTCGCGGACGCGTCGCTGTCGTCCGCGCGGCGCGCCATCGAGGGGTAGAAGTGCTCCTCCTCGGCCGAGGCGTGCACCTCGAGGTACCGGGCGACCTCGTCCCAGAGCTCGGCGGCCTCGTCGAGCTGGTCCCGGTCGTCGCGCAGGTCTGCGAGGCGAAGGAACCGACGGCGGAACCAGTCGTGGTCGTCGAGGATCATCTCGGTGATGTCCGCGGACATGCGGGTCCTCCCGGGGTCACTGCGTGTGGTGGTCTCCCGGTCCTACCCGGCCCCGTGGCCGGGCAACCGGCCGCGCGCGTCAGGAGCGCTGGACCTCCCCGGACGGGTCGACGAACCACACCTCGGCCCGTGCCCGCCGCAGCGCCTCGGTGTCGTCGTCGGCGAGCGCGCGGTAGCGACGGGTGTCCGGCAGGGCGATGACCACCCGGCCGCGCGGGTGCGCCCGCCGCCGCTGCGAGGCCGCGCGTGCGGCGGCGCGGAACCAGTCCCCGGCGAGCGTCGTCGGGTGGCTGCGCGCACCGTCCGGGGGCCAGCCGGTGACCTCGACGTGCACGTCGTCGCCGTGGACGGAGGCGACGAGGTCGTGGGCCGGGCCCGTGGCGGTCGCCGCGTGGATGGTGCCGCCGTGGCGGGTGATCCAGTCCGCGACGGCCGCGGCCACGTTCTGCGTCCGTGACCAGCCCTGGAGCACGTCCCGGGTGGGCACGACGACCTCGTCGCTCGGATCCGGGACCCGCCGCAGCGCGGCACGCTCGGCCATCCGCTCACGCAGCGCCGTCCGCGCGTTCGCTGCCGGGGCGAAGGGCAGGAAGCGCAGCAGCGGCTCGTCGGGGTCGTCGCCGTCGCGCTCGGAGCGGCGCATGCTCGCCACGTCGTCGGACGGGGCCTTCGGTCGGCGACGCGGACGGCGGGACCGGACCCCAGTGCCGTTCCCGTTCCCGTTCCCGTTTCCGTTCGCCGGTGCCGGCTGTGGGGCCTCGTCCGTGTCCGCGGCCGCCGCGAGGGGCACGTCAGGCGGCTCCGGGGGATGCTCGGCCTGCGTGGTGTCCCCCTCGACGGGGGTGAGGTCGGGCGTCGGGCCCGTGAGCCGGGTGCGGATCGGGGCGTCCCGCGACCGGGCGCTGCGCTCGACGAGGCCGGCCTTCGCGAGCTTGCGGCACTGGTAGTTGAACGACTTCGGGTCGACGTCGGGATACCGGTCGACGAGGGCCGCGGCGAGACCGTTGTCGGTGAGGCCCTCCGGTGCGGTGACGAGGGCCCGGACGATGTCCTCCTGGACGGGGGACAGCCCCGAGGTCGACGCCCGGCCGCCCGCGAGGGGTACGTCAGACAGCTCGGGGGACCGATCGAGCTGCGTGGTGTGCCCCTCGTGAGCCTCCGGCGCCTGGGCCTCCGAGACCTGAGCCTCCGAGACCTGCCCCTCCGAGACCTGAGCCTCCGACGCCTGTCCCTCCAGGGGCGGATCGGCGTCGGTCTCCGGGGGCTCGACCGCCACGCCGGCCACCAGTCGCGTCCGGACGGGCCGGGTCCCGACGCGCTCGACCATCCCCGCGGCCGCCAACTTCCGGCACTGGTGGTTGGCGGCCTTGGCGTTCAGGGCCGGGTGTCGGTCGGCCAGAGCCAGGGCGAGTTCCCCGTCGGAAAGACCGTCCGGAGTTTCCATCAGCAACCGGATGATGTCCTCCCGCGACCCTGCGGCCGACTCGGGGATCGGGAGCGCCATGACCGCTCTCCTCCGTGACTCTGCGTCCGACCGGGGGACCTGCCCGTGTGACGGCGCGCGCGATGAGATGCGTGACCTTTCTGTGATCCGTATGGTAACGGGGCATGCTGGCACTGACGGAGACGGCGGCCGAGGCGATCTCCAACATCCTCGAGACCAACGAGATGCCCGAAGGCTCCGGTCTGCGGATCGCCGCCACGCCGAACATGGCCGAAGAGGGCCTCGAGCTCTCCGTCGCGCCCAACCCCGCCGCGGACGACACCGTGCTCGAGGGCGGCGGCGCGGTGATCTTCCTGGAGCCCATGGCGGCCTCGGCGCTCGACGACAAGGTCCTCGACGTCGAGAAGATCCCGGAGACCGAGGCGGAGGGCTCGGGCGACGAGTACCGCTTCGCGATCACGCCGCAGTCGGAGCTGCAGACCTGAGCCGGACCCCGATGTCAGGAAAGTCGCGTTCCGGACGCCCAGTGTCCGCAACGCGACTTTCCTGACGTGGCTCCCGTCAGGCCTGCACGGCCTCCACGGGTCCGCCGACCCGCGTGACCAGCTCGCCGTCCTCCGACGGCACCAGCTCCACGTCCCGTACGCGTCCGGCCGCCTGCACGTCGCCCAGCACCACCCGTAGTGCGTCGAGCCGGTCCGGTGCGGCGAACACCGAGAGCGTCTCGACCTCCGTGCGGATCGAGAGCTTCTGGTCCGACTTGCCCTTGCGGATTCCGGAGATCACCTCCGAGGCGATGTCGAGCACCCCCTCGTCGACCCCGACCGCGGTGTCGTCCCCGCCGGCGCGGAGCTCGTCCGCGGTCGGCCAGGCGGCGCGGTGCACCGTCCCGCCCTGCCACCACGACCAGACCTCCTCGGTCACGAACGGCAGCACCGGGGCGAACAGCCGCTGCAGCACCCGCAGTGCCACCGCCAGGGCCGCGCGGGCGGAGTCGCGCCCGGCGTCGTCGAACTCGCCGTAGGCCCGCGACTTGACCAGCTCGAGGTAGTCGTCGCAGAAGAACCAGAAGAACTGCTCGGTCACCTCGAGGGCGACGGCGTAGTCGAACCGCTCCAGCGCTGCCGTCGCCTTCTCGACGACGCCCGCGAGACGGGCGAGCAGTGCCCGGTCGATCGGCGCGGTGATGGCGGAAACGACCGGCTCGACCGATCCGTCTCCCGTCGCTGCGCTCGCCCCGGAGCCATCCCCCGTCGCTGCGCTCGCCCCGGATCCATCCCCCGTCGCTGCGCTCGCCCCCTCCGCGACACCCACACCCAGGATGAACTTCGAGGCGTTGAGCAGCTTCATCGCGAGCCGCCTGCCGACCTTCATCTGCCCGCGGTCGAACGCGGTGTCGACGCCCGGCCGCCCGTTCGCGGCCCAGTAGCGGACCGCGTCGGACCCGAACTCCTCGAGCAGCCCCATCGGGGTGACGACGTTGCCCTTGGACTTCGACATCTTCTTGCGGTCCGGGTCCAGGATCCAGCCCGAGAGCGCGGCGTGCGCCCACGGCAGCTGGCCGAACTCGAGCGAGCTGCGCACGACCGTGGAGAAGAGCCAGGTCCGGATGATGTCGTGCGCCTGCGGGCGCAGGTCCATCGGGAAGACCCGGGCGAACAGGTCGTCGTCCACCGACCACTTGCCGGCGATCTGCGGGGTCAGTGACGACGTGGCCCACGTGTCGAGGACGTCCGGGTCACCGGTGAAGCCCCCCGGCTGGTCGCGCCGGTCGGCGGTGTAACCCGGCGGGACGTCCGTCGACGGGTCGATCGGCAGGGTCTCGTCCCCAGGCGTGAGGACCTCGGTGGGCAGCACCTCGCCGTCGGCGTCGAGCGCGTACCAGACCGGGATCGGCACGCCGAAGAAGCGCTGTCGGCTGACCAGCCAGTCACCGTTGAGTCCGCGGACCCAGTCGGCGTACCGGTGGCGCATGTAGTCCGGGTGCCAGACCAGCTCGTCGCCGCGGCGCAGCATCGCGTCGCGCATCTCGGCGTCCCGACCGCCGTTGCGGATGTACCACTGGCGGCTGGAGACGATCTCGAGCGGCTTGTCGCCCTTCTCGAAGAACTTCACCGGGCGGGTGACCGGCCGGACGTCGCCGACCAGCTCGCCGGTCTCGGAGAGCATCGCGACGATGCGCTCCTTCGCGGTGTGGACGGTCGACCCGGCCAGTTCGGCGTACCGCTCGCGACCCGGCTCGGAGGTGATCCACTCCGGGGTCTCGCGCAGCAGCCTGCCGTCGCGCGTGATGACGGTGCGGTTGGGCAGATCCAGCTCGCGCCACCACTGCACATCGGTGAGGTCACCGAAGGTGCAGCACATCGCGATGCCCGCGCCGCGGTCCATCTCGGCGGCCGGGTGCGCGAGCACCGGGACCTCGACGTCGAACAGCGGCGAGCGCACGGTGGTGCCGAAGTGCGGCTGGTAGCGCTCGTCGTCGGGGTGGGCGATCAGCGCGACGCAGGCCGGGATCAGCTCCGGGCGGGTGGTCTCGATGTAGACCTCGGCGCCGTCGGGGCCCGCGGCCGGGTCCGCGTGATACGCGATCCGGTGCCAGGCGCCGCTGTGCTCGCGGTCCTCGAGCTCGGCCTGCGCGACCGCGGTGCGGAACGTGACGTCCCACAGCGTCGGCGCCATCGACACGTAGGCCTCGCCGCGGTCCAGGTTGCGCAGGAACGTGCGCTGGCTGATCGCGCGGGCCGTCCCGTCGATGGTCTGGTACGTGTGCGACCAGTCGACCGAGAGGCCGCCCCGGCGCCAGAGCGCCTCGAAGGCCTTCTCGTCCTCGGCGGTCAGCGTCTCGCAGAGCTCGACGAAGTTGCGCCGCGAGATCGCGATCTGCGCCTTGCCGGGCTTCTCGGGCGGGGCGAAGTCCGGGTCGTAGGGCAGGCTCGGCTCGCAGCGCACGCCGTAGAAGTTCTGGACGCGCCGCTCGGTCGGCAGGCCGTTGTCGTCCCACCCCATCGGGTAGAAGACCTGCTTGCCCCGCATGCGCCAGAAGCGCGCGACGACGTCGGTGTGCGTGTAGCTGAAGACGTGCCCGACGTGCAGCGAGCCGGAGACCGTCGGCGGCGGGGTGTCGACGGAG
Organism: Actinomycetospora sp.; assembly: GCF_036497245.1. Classification (GTDB taxonomy): domain Bacteria; phylum Actinomycetota; class Actinomycetes; order Mycobacteriales; family Pseudonocardiaceae; genus Actinomycetospora. Next base: position 43,580 of record NZ_DASXJS010000026.1, read on the forward strand.
AAGACCTCGCCGCGCTCGGCCGACCGGTCGAACGCGTAGGTCCCCTGCTCCTCCCATACGGCCGCCCAGCGCTCCTCGAGGCCGTCGAGTGTCGGCTTCTCGGGCACCTGCGGCAGGGCCGGCGCTGCCGGGGAGGAGGGGGACTGCGTCATGTCACCAGAGTTTACCGAGGGCCCTCGATGCCTTTCCGCAGCGGACGGACCTGATCGGGGCGAGCTGCTGCGCCGTGCGGGTGGATCTCGTAACACCGGGGTCCGTTTCGAGGACAGAGTGGACGAAGCCGCGCACACGGCGGCCTGGGTGCGTCTGTTCGGGGGAAGCTATGACCGTCTCGTCTCCGTCGGCGCCGGAATCCTCCGGCGCCCGCGAACCGCGCCACCGCTCCGGCGTCGGCCGGGCCACGACCGGTGCTCCCCACGACGCCGCCCCGTCCGGTCCGCTCCCCGCGCCGCGCCGTGCCGGTGGGCGACACCGCGCCCCGGACGCGGCCCCGCCGTCCGGGAGCTTCGCGGCGGTCCCCGCGCCGCGGGACGCCGGGCCCGGCGAGGGCGCGGGCCACACGCACGGTCCCGGGCCGGGGTTCCGGCCACTCCCACCGTCCCCGACCGGCACGTCCTCGATCGGCGTGCCCCTCGGCGCCGTCCCGACCCAGCGCCGGGCGGCCGAGCCGCGGCGCAGGCCCGCGCCCGTGAGCCCGGATGCGGTGCCCGACGAGGACGCGGTGACGGCTCCGGTTCGTCTCGACGCCCTGGACCGGGCCGCGGCGTGCGGTCCGGGCGGGCAGGCCACCGAGGACCCGGCCGGCGCGCCCTCGCTGCGACCCCTGGCCGTGCAGCGCCCCGAGGCGATGGCCTCGCCGTATCGCCCGGAGCCACGCCACGCGGCGCCGTCGCGGCCCTCCCCGGAGCGGCGGGCAGACCTCCCGTGGGCGACGCCGCCGGTCGACCTGGCCTCGACCCGCCTCGGCCTGGTCGCGCTCGTGACCGGTGTGCTCGGCGTGCTCGTCGGGCTGGCTCCGTGGTCGGGGCTGCTGCCCCGCGTGCTCCCGCAGTCGGCGCTCGGCGCGATCCCGGTGTTCAACCTCGTCGGTGCGCTTCTCGGGGTCGCCGGACTCGGTCTCGGGGCGGTCGCGATGTTCCGGGCGACGGAAACGTCACGCGGCCTGCTCGTCGGGGTGCTCGGTGCCTGCGTGGGGGCCGCGGCCGTGGTCGTGGGCCTCGTCGGCTGACGGGCCGTGTGAACGCCTGTCGCGGCCATACGCGCTCCCACGGCCGCCTTGTCGTTCGGAATCACCACGACAGGGCCGCCGGTGAACCCCGGAAGGCCGCGACAAGGCGAGGCCGACCGCCCGCGGCCTCACAACCCTGAGACCCGCAGCCAGTCCCGCAGCACGGCCGGGTCCCCGAGGACCTCGACCGCCCCGAGGTCGTCGGCCGGGGCGTCCGGCGCGCGTCGGTTGGTCAGCACCGCGAACAGCGCCGCGGCGGGACCCCGCACCGCGACGTCGGCCCGCACGTGCCCGTGGGTGACCGAGACCCCGGACGCCGCCCGGGTCACCAGCCACTCGCAGGAGGTCTCGTCGGTCGCGTGGACGTGGATCGTCTCACCCGACCCCGCGAGGTCGGCCCGCCGCGCCCCGAACGTCTCCAGCAGCGAGAACGACTCCGCGATCCCGTCCGCCGCCAGCTCCGGCCCCACCCCGACCCACGGCCGGGTGCCCGCTGTGGCTTCGGCGTCGTAGCGGTGCACGACCGTCTCGTGCAGCATCCGCCGCGCCCACCACGACACCGGCGCCGGCCCGAGGAACCCCGCCACCCGACGATCCGGCCCGGCGTCGGTCATCGCCGAGACCAGCTCGGCGGCGCCGGCGAGCAGCCACGTCGCGACCTCGTCGCGGGCACCGGGCGGTTCCGGGTCCGCCACCTCGTGATGGGCGACCAGTTCGTCCCCGCCCCGGGAGATCGTCTCCGCCACGCGGCGGTGCACCCGGCCGAGGTGGCGGGCGAGATCGCGCAGCGACCAGTCCGGGCAGGTCGGTACCGGCGTCCCCAGGTCGACCGATCCCGCGCTCGTCGCGTCGGCGAACGCGGTGACCTGCAGCAGCAGCTCGTCGGCGACGGAACCCAGCGGCACGACGGGGAGCTCGGACATCGACTGAGCGTGCCCGAGTCTCAGGCCCGGGGCGCCACCAGGTCGACGACGAGCTCGCCGTCGTCGTCGGTCGCGGTGTAGGCCGCGACGTCCGCGACGTCGCCGCCCGAGGTGCAGGCGCCGTCGGCGAGCCGGAACTGGTGGTTGTGGAGCGGGCACATGACCAGCTCCGCGTCCACGAGCCCGTCCGCCAGCGGGCCGCCGCGGTGCGGGCAGACCGCGCGCAGCGCGAACAGCCCGCCGGAGCGCGGGCGGAACACCGCCACCGGCTCGTCCCCGACGAGGAACGCGCGCCCCTCGCCGACCGGGATCTGCTCGACGGGCCCGAGACGGACGGACACCGCCCCGCCGGACGCAGTCACGCCCCGGCCCCGGTCCGTGCCGCGCCCGACGACGACCGCACCGGCACCTGCGGCAGCGGGATCAGCGGGAGCGCGTCGTGGAACTGGCCGGGTGTGGCCTCGGACTGGTCGGCCGCCCACGGGTCGACGTAGGCGTCGACCGTCTCCTGCATCCGCATATCGAGATCCCCACAGATTCCCTCGACATCGTCGACGATCACAGCGATGAGGTGGTCCAGCCCCACGCGCGGGACGAAGTCGTAGGTGCGCTCGAGCCAGTTGGCGTTCTCCCGGTAGTACTGCAGGAAGCGCCCGGTGATCCGGACGGCCTCGTCGTGGGAGTCCACCGTGGCGAGGACGTCGCCCTTGCGGATCGTCGCCCCGGCTGCCCCGCCGACGTAGATCTGCCACTGGTCGCCCTCGATGGCCACCAGCCCGACGTCCTTGACCATCGACTCGGCGCAGTTGCGGGGGCACCCGGAGACGGCCAGCTTCATCTTCGCCGGCCCCTCCACGCCCTTGTACCGCTCCTCGAGGTCGATCCCGAGCCGGGTGGAGTCGCCGAGCCCGAAGCGGCAGAAGTCGGTCCCGACGCACGTCTTCACGGTGCGGAAGCTCTTGCCGTAGGCCCACCCCGAGGGCATGTCGAGGTCGGCCCACACCTCCTGCAGCTTCTCCTTGGGCACGCCGAGCAGGTCGATGCGCTGGCCCCCGGTCAGCTTGACCATCGGGATCTCGTGCTTCTCGGCGACGTCGGCGATGCGCCGCAACTGGTCCGGCGACGTCACCCCGCCGGACATCCGGGGCACCACGGAGAACGTGCCGTCGCGCTGGATGTTCGCGTGCACCCGGTCGTTGATGAACCGGCCGTCGCGCTCGTCGACGTAGTCGTCCGGCCACATCATCCGCAGCAGCGCGGTGAGCCCCATCTTCGAGGCGACGTGGTCGCGACCCTCCGGGGCGAGGGCCTCGAAGACCGCCGAGACGCTGCGCAGCTCCTGCTCCCGGATGGCCGCCATCAGCGTCGGCTTGTCCATCGGGATGCCCGGCACGTAGTAGTCCTCGGCCGGGTCCGCGGTGCCCGCCCCGCCCAGGGCGCCCTCGACGATCTCCGTGACGAGGCCCTTGCACGAGCCGCAGCCCTTGCCGGCGCGGGTCGCGTTCATCACCGCGGAGACCGACTCGCAGCCCCCGCCGACGCACCCGACGAGATCGCCCTTCGAGACGCCGTTGCAGTTGCAGATCTGGGTGTCGTCGGGCAGGTCGGCCGCGGCGGAGGAGTCGTCGGCGGACCCGAGGTCGAACAGCAGCTTGACCCGCTCCTCGGGCAGCGCCGAGCGGGAGTCGAAGGCCTGGGTCAGCGCGGCCACCTTGGAGACGTCGCCGACCAGCGTCGCCCCGATGAGGGTCCCCTCCCGGATCACGACGGTCTGGTAGACGCCGCGGCCGGTCTCCGAGAACCGGACGAACTCGTCGGAGTCGCGCTCCGGGGTCTGCACCCCCATCTGCGCGACGTCGACGCCCGCCACTTTCAGCTTCGTGGCCAGCCGCGAGCCGTGGTACTCGGCGTCGGGGTTCGCGCCGGTGACGATGTCGGCGAGCACGGCCGCCTGCTCCCACAGCGGCCCCACCACCCCGTAGACCTCGCCGCGGTGCTGGGCGCACTCGCCGACCACGAAGATGTCGTCGTCGTCGACCGAGCGCATCTTGTCGTCGACGACGACGGCCCGTTGCGTCTCGAGCCCGGACACCATGGCAAGCCCGATGTTGGGCCGGATGCCGGCGGTGACCACGACGGTGTCGCACGCGAGGGTCGAGTCGTCGGTGAACCGCACCCCGGACACGGTTCCCCGCTCGGTGAGGATCTCCGCCGTCTTCACGCCCAGGTGCATGTGCATGCCCCGGTGCTCGAGCTTCGCGCGCAGGACCTTCGACGCCTCGGCCTCGAGCTGCTGGTTCATCAGCACCTCGGTGGGGTGCACGACGTGCACCGCGAGGCCGTGCGCCTGCAGCCCGGCCGCCGCTTCCAGCCCGAGCAGGCCGCCGCCGATGACGACGGCGGTCCGCCTGCCCTTGACGTGACGCAGCATCCCGGTCGCGTCGGAGAGGCTGCGGAAGCCGAAGACGCCCGGGGTGAGCTCGGTGTCGCTGGCCCACATGCCGTCCATGGGCGGGAAGAACGAGCGGCTGCCGGTGGCCAGGACCAAGGTGTCGTACGGCGCCACCGAGCCGTCGTCGCCGTAGACGACCTTGGAGTGCCGGTCGATGCGCACGACGCGGACGCCGGCGTGCAGCGTGACGCCGTTGTCGTCGTACCAGTCCACCGGGTTGAGGAAGAGCTCGTCGTCGGCCTCCTCGTCGGCCACCGCTGCGTCTACGGCCGCGTTGACCAGCACCTCGGAGAGCAGGATCCGGTTGTAGTTGCCGTACGGCTCGTCCCCGAAGACCGTGATGGCGAACTGCTCGCCGCCGCCGCGCGTGAGGATCTCCTCGAGGGCACGTGCCCCGGACATGCCGTTCCCGACGACGACGAGGCGTGCGCGGTCGTCGTCGGCGTTCCCGGCGGAGGCGGGCCGCGTCTCGACCGCCGTCATCAGACCTCCACCAGGCCGCAGTCGACGACGAGTGTCCCGGTCGCCCCGGCGGGCGCGGAGTAGTGCAGTTCGACGGTGCTCCCGGCCAGCAGGTCCTCGACCACCCGCAGCGAGACGTGCATGTCCGCCTTCGCGCCGACCGGCAGCCAGCGGGCGGGTGCACCGTCGAAGACCAGCACGAGGGTGGCCAGCTCGTCCGCGGAGTTGCCCGCGCGGACGTAGAGCACCTGACCGGTGACGCCCTCGGGCACGGTGTAGGTCAGCGACGGGTGCAGCAGCGCCGGCTTGTCCAGGCCCTGCCCCTCGAACGCGAACGCGCCCTGCAGGAACCGTGGCGTGGTCATCATGGGGTGGAGTCCTCTCCAGCCGTGTGGTGGTCGGTCGGGGGAGCGGGCGCGGCGGTCACCGACACCGCGCAGATCTTGAACTCGGGCATCCGGGAGGCCGGGTCGAGCGCGGGGTTGGTCAGGGCGTTGACCGTCTGGTCGCCCGACCAGTGGAAGGGCGCGAACACCGTGTCCGGACGGATCGTGGTCGCGAGCCGGGCCCGCAGCCGGGCGGTCCCACGGCGGCTGCGCAGCACGACGTCGGCGCCGTCGGCGATCCCGAGCCGCGCCGCGAGGTCGGGATGGATCTCCACGAGGGGCTCGGGCTCCGCGTCGAGCAGCGCCTTCGTCCGGCGGGTCTGCGTGCCGGACTGGTAGTGCGCGCGGGACCGGCCGGTGGTCAGCCGGTACGGGTACTCGTCGTCGGGCTCCTCGGCGGCCGCCCGGTGGTGCACGACGTGGAAGTGCGCGCGTCCGTCCACGGTGGCGAACCGCTCGCGGAACAGGCGGGGCGTGCCCGAGTGCTCGGGCTCGCCGTCCGGGGTGGCCGGGCAGGGCCAGAACACCCCGCGCTCGGCCTCGATCCGCGCGTAGGAGATGCCCGCGTAGTCCGCCTTGCCGCCCGACGAGGCCCGGCGCAGCTCGTCGAAGACGGTCTCGGGGTCGTCGGAGAAGAACTCCCCGCGCCCCAGACGTCCCGCCAGGTCCGCGAGCACCGCCAGGTCGGAGCGGACGCCGTCGGGTGCCTGTGCGGCCTTCCTCCTGCGCAGCACCCGGCCCTCGAGGTTGGTCATCGTCCCCTCCTCCTCGGCCCACTGGGCGCAGGGCAGGACGACGTCGGCGAGCTCGGCGGTCTCGGAGAGGAAGAGATCGGAGACGGCGAGGAAGTCGGTCTCCGCGAGCCGCTCCCGCACGTGGTCGGCCCGCGGCGCGCTGACCGCGATGTTGGAGGCCATCACCAGCAGCGCCCGCACCCCGCCGTCGGTCCCGAGCCGGTCGAGCATCTCGTAGGCGGACGCCCCGGGCTGCGGGAGCTCGTCGGGGTCGACGCCCCAGACCCCCGCGACGTGGGCGCGCGCGGCCGGGTCGGCGAGCATCCGGTAGCCGGGCAGCTGGTCGGCCTTCTGGCCGTGCTCGCGCCCGCCCTGTCCGTTGCCCTGCCCGGTGACCGTCGCCCAGCCCGAGTACGGCCTGCCCGGCAGCCCGAGCGCGAGCGCGAGGTTGATCCAGGCCAGCGCGGTGTCCGAGCCCTTCGCGTGCTGCTCGGCGCCGCGCGCCGAGAGGATCATCGTGGCGCGGGACTCGGCGAGCATCCGCACCGCCCGCTCCATGACGCGCACCGGCACCCCGGTGATCCGCTCCACGCGGTCGGGCCAGTACTGCCGGGCCGCCCGGCGCACGGGGTCCCACCCGGTGGTCCGGTCCGCGACGTAGGCGGTGTCGACCAGCCGGTGCTTGATCGCCAGGTGCAGGAGCCCGTTCGCCAGGGCGAGGTCGGTCCCGGGCACCGGCTGCAGGTGCACGTCGGACGCGGCGGCGGTCGCCGTGTAGCGGGGGTCGACGACGAGGTGCCGCGCGCCGCGCTCGCGTCCGGCGGTGAACCAGCGCATCGCGGGCGGCATGGTGTCGGCGGGATTGGAGCCGACGAGCATCACGGTGTCGGCGCGGGCGATGTCGGCGAGCGGGAACGGCATCCCGCGGTCGATCCCGAACGCCTTGTTCGCCGCCGCGGCGGCGCTCGACATGCAGAAGCGCCCGTTGTAGTCGACCGACGCGCTGCGCAGCGCGACCCGGACGAACTTCCCGGCCTGGTAGGCCTTCTCGTTGGTCAGGCCCCCGCCGCCGAACAGTCCCGCGGCGTCGCGTCCGAACCGCTCCTGGGCGACCGTGAAGCCGGCGACGACGCGGTCGAGGGCCTCGTCCCAGGTCGCCTCGCGGAACGGTTCGTTCCGCGCGTCGCGCACCAGGGGCGACGTGAGGCGGTCGGGGTGCGCGAGCAGCTCCGCCGCGCTGAGGCCCTTCTCGCAGAGCCCGCCGCGGTTGGTCGGGAAGTTCGCGCCCTCCACCGCGAAGCCGCCGCCCTCGGTCTCGGCGCGCGGGGTCACCGTCATGCCGCACTGCAGGGAGCAGTACGGGCAGTGCGTGGCGACCGGGCCGGTCGGCGCGCTGACGAGGGGAAGGGACACGGCGCCCACGCTCCGTGGGACCTGTTTCCGGGAGGTGACACGGGCGCTACAGCTGGACGAGGCACCGTGAGCAGCACGTGCCGGGACCCCGGCGGCGGACCTCTGGCTCGCCCGGCGCCGCACCGGGAGTGATGTAGGTCTCGTTCCGCTGGTCGCCGCCGAGATCGTGCGGCGCGCGTCACCTCGATCGTTCAGCCTGATCGGGCGAGGCGTGGATCACATCCCGGGCGTCGAGCGGGGTCTAACCTCCGCCGGACGGCTGCGGTGGGATCCAGCAGCAGTAGGAGACCTTCCGCTCCGGCCGGACGTGAGTGTCCAGCGCCCGGGGGAGCGGCACGGCCTGACGAGAGGTGGGCGCGACGGTGCGCATCGGTGTCCCCCGGGAGACCCGGGAACGTGAGACGCGGGTGGCGGCCACGCCGACCTCGGTGTCGGCGTTGACGAAGCTCGGCTGGTCGGTGACCGTCGAGACCGG
>NZ_DASXJS010000027.1:0-5638 GCF_036497245.1 Actinomycetospora sp.
CGGCGCGCGGGCCGGGGTGGGCGCGGTCGACATGGGGCAGCTCCGGGGGTGGGGGAGCGGTGCGGACACCGCTAATCTAAATCAATCGATTGAGATAAACGAGCGGGGTGGGTGCCCCGTCGTCATGATCCGGGAGGAGGATCGTCGCCGTGCCCGCGAAGGCCCGCACCGAGCGCAACGTCGCGACCCGCGAACGGATCCTGGACGCGGCCGAGCGGCTGTTCGCCGAGCACGGCGTCCGGGCCGTGTCCAACCGGCTCGTGGCCCAGGAGGCCGGCCAGGGCAACACCGCCGTCGTGGGTTACCACTTCGGGACGAAGGTGGACCTGGTGCGGGCGATCGTCGCCCGCCACTCGGGTCCCGTCGAGCGGTCCCGGGAGCGGATGCTCGCGGAGGTCGAGGGCAGTACCGACGTGCGCGACTGGGTGGCCTGCCTGGTGGTCCCCAACGCCGAGCACCTGGCGACGCTGGGGGTACCGAGCTGGTTCGCCCGGTTCGCCGTGCAGGTCGCCACCGACCCGACGCTGCGGGAGACGATGACCTCGCAGGCCCTGGACGCAGCGACCCTGCGCCGCGTCGTGGACGGGCTCGACGCCTGCCTGCCCGCGCTCCCGCCCGAGGTGCGGCGCGAGCGCGAGGACATGAGCCGGTACCTGCTGGTCCACGTCTTCGCCGAGCGCGAGCGGGCGGTGGCCGAGGGCCGGCCGACCGCGCGGGCCAGTTGGGCGGACGCCGCGACCGGGCTCGTCGATGCCGTCGTGGGGGTCTGGCTCGCCCCGGTCACCCCGCCCGGGAGCTGACCCGTCACCACCGCACGCGCGGGTCTCGGCGTCGTCCACGGCATCAATAATGGCAGATCGTGCCATAAAGGCGCTGAGAGACGCACCTCGTTGGCCGCCCGTGGCCTGGCGTCTAACCTGACACCGGGTGTCATCACGTCAGTCGACGACCGAGGGGACGGGCCGTGAGCCGGACCGCGCTGGAGGCGCAGGCGGCGCCCGACGCTCGCGCGCGCGCCACGCGGGGACGTCGTCCCATGAGCGAGCGGCGCCGCTGGTTGCAGCGCCTCGAGATCTCCCGGGAGGCCGTCCGGCTCTTCCGGGAGCACGGCGTCGCCGAGACCACCGGTGAGGACATCGCTGATGCCGTCGGGCTCTCCGTGCGCACCCTGTGGCGCTACTTCCGCAGCAAGGAGAGCTGCGTCGAGCCGGTGGTCTCGCTGACCACCGACGCGTTCGTCGAGACCCTGCGGCGCTGGCCCGCGGGCCGGTCGCTCGAGGAGCACCTGGCCACTGACCACCGGCTGCGCGAGCAGGTCTCGCCCGCCGACAGCGACGCCACCCTCGCCGTCGTCGCGCTGTCCCGGCGCGAGCCGGGGCTGCGCGCGCTCTGGCTCGTCGTCTACGAGCGGGCCGAGCCGGTGCTGGCGCAGGTCGTGGCCGATCGGCTCGGACGCTCGCCCGAGGATCTCGCCGTCCGGGTGCAGGCCGCGACCCTCGCGGCCGCCCTGCGCATCACCACCGAGGACCTCGCCGCCGACCTCGCGGACGGCAGGCGCCGCTCCGACGACGAAGGCGGTGAGCGCCTGTCCGAGGCGGTGCGCGCGGCGACCCACGGCGTGCTGGGCGACGCCCAGGAGCCCTTCTCGTCCTGACGGCGACCGATGCGCGAGGATCGGCCGCGTGACCGTCGTTCTCGTCCATGGCAATCCCGAGACCGCCGCCCTCTGGGACCCGCTCGTCGCGGCCCTGGGTGAGCGGGGAGTCTCCGACGTCGTCCGCCTCTCCCCGCCCGGCTTCGGGGCCCCGGTCCCCGCCGGGTTCGACGCGACCGTCGACGGGTACCGCGACTGGCTGCTCGCCGAACTGGAGGGCCTCGACGGGCCGATCGACCTCGTCGGGCACGACTGGGGCGGCGGGCACGTCGGGACCGCGCTCATGGAGCGCCCCGAGCTGGTGCGCAGCTGGACGAGCGACATCCTCGCCGTCTTCGAGCCGGACTACGTGTGGCACGACCTCGCGCAGGCCTGGCAGACGCCGGACGTCGGCGAGCAGCACATCGCCGGGATGCTCGGCGGCACGGCGCAGGAGAAGGCCGAGCGACTGTCCGCCTTCGGGATCACCCGCGAGGTCGCCCTGGAGATGGCCTCGGGCCAGGACGAGACGATGCAGGCCTGCGTGCTGCGCCTCTACCGCGACGCGGCCCAGCCCGCGATGGCCCGGCGCGGCGAGGCGCTGGAGCGCCTCGCGGCCCGGCCGGGCCTGGCGATCATCGCCACCGAGGACCACTTCGTCGGCGACCAGGCGATGCGGTACCGCGCCGCGGCGCGGGCGGGGGCCGAGGTCGCGGCGCTCGAGGGGCTCGGGCACTGGTGGATGGTCGAGGACCCGGCGCGCGGGGCCGAGGTGCTGACCGGCTTCTGGAACGGTCTGGCCGGGCGCTGACGCCTCCGGGCGCGGATGGTGGGTCCCAGCCGCACCGTCCCCGCACCGGAGGTCCGCCATGCCCAAGGAGATCCTCGTCAGCTACGGGGTGGACATCGACGCCGTCGGGGGGTGGCTCGGCTCGTACGGCGGGGAGGACTCGCCGGGTGACATCTCGCGCGGGCTCTTCGCGGGCGAGGTCGGCGTCCCCCGGGTGCTGGAGCTGTTCCGCCGGGCCGGGATCCGGCAGACGTTCTTCTGGCCGGGGCACTCGATCGAGACGTTCCCGGCCGAGTTCGACGCGTGCGTCGCGGGCGGCCACGAGATCGGCGTGCACGGCTACAGCCACGAGAACCCCATCGCGATGAGCCGCCGGCAGGAGTCCGACGTCCTGGACTACTGCATCCAGCTCATCACCGACCGCTCCGGGACGAGACCCACCGGCTACGTCGCGCCGTGGTGGGAGTTCTCCGGGATCACGAACGAGCTGGTCCTCGACCGCGGCCTGACCTACGACCACTCCCTGATGCACGACGACTTCACGCCCTACTACGTCCGCGTCGGCGACTCCTGGACGAAGATCGACCTGTCCGCGGACGCCGCGGAGTGGATGAAGCCGCTGCAGCGCGGCGAGGAGACCGACCTGATCGAGCTGCCGGCGAACTGGTACCTCGACGACCTGCCGCCGATGATGTTCATCAAGGGCAGCCCGAACTCGCACGGCTTCGTCAACCCCCGCGACATCGAGGCGCTCTGGCGCGACCAGTTCGACTGGGTGTACCGGGAGCACGACTACGCCGTGTTCACCATGACGATCCACCCCGACGTGTCCGGGCGCCCGCAGGTCCTGCTGATGCACGAGCGGCTCATCTCCTACATCAACTCCCACGAGGGCGTGCGGTGGCTGACGTTCGACGAGATCGCGAACGACTTCGCGCGCCGGTCCCCGCGAGGTCGTTGAACTTTCACCTGAAGCCTTGCGGCCCGTCGTCGGGAAGAACACGATGCCTGGGCAACGGTCGTCGACGACCTTCGGGAGAGCGCCCATGACAGCCGCCGTCACCACCGACGTCGTCGTGGTCGGCAGCGGCCCGGCGGGCGCGACGATGGCCCTGGCGCTGGCCACGCTCGGCGTCGACCACCTCGTCGTCACCCGTTACGACTCGCTGGCCGCCGAGCCCCGCGCGCACATCACCAACCAGCGCACGATGGAGGTCCTGGACGACCTCGGTGTCGCGGAGGACGTCGTCGCGCAGGCCACGCCGCAGCACCTCATCGGCACCACGACCTTCTGCACGGCCATCACCGGTGAGGAGCTCGGCCGGGTCCGCTCCTGGGGCACCGACCCGGCGAGCCACGCGGCGCACGTGCTCGCGAGCCCCCGGCGCATCTGCGACATGCCGCAGAACCTCATGGAGCCGGTCCTGGTCAACGCCGCGACCACCCGGGGCTCCCGGGTCCGGTTCGCCACCGAGTACCTCTCCCACGTCGCCGACGACGACGGGGTGACGGTGACCGTCCGGGACCGGACGAGATCCGACGACGGCGCGGCGTACGACATCCGCGCCCGCTACCTCTACGGCGCCGACGGCGGGCGTTCGCGGGTCGCCGAGGACGCCGGCCTGCCGATGCGCGGCGAGATGGGCGTGGCCGGGTCGCTCAACATCGTCTTCCGCGCCGACCTCTCGCGCTGGGTCGAGCACCGCCCGAGCGTCCTGTACTGGGTCCTGCAGCCGGGCTCCGACGTCGGCGGGATCGGCATGGGCGTCGTGCGGATGGTCCGCCCGTGGAACGAGTGGCTGACGATCTGGGGCTACGACGTCGCCGACGGGCCCCCGGACCTCTCCGACGAGTACGCACGCGGCCTGGTGCGCCGGCTGGTCGGCGTCGAGGACCTCGACGTCGAGATCATCGGCAGCTCCGCGTGGACGGTCAACCACCTGGCCGCCGAGCACTACGGCTCCGGGCGCGTCTTCTGCGGCGGCGACGCGGTCCACCGCCACCCGCCGTCGAACGGGCTGGGGTCGAACACGTCGATCCAGGACTCGTTCAACCTCGCCTGGAAGCTGGCCCTGGTGCTGCGCGGCACGGCGGGCCCGGGCCTGCTCGACACCTACACCGCCGAGCGCGCGCCGATCGGGCGTCAGGTGGTCGACCGCGCGAACCGCTCCATCGCCGAGACCGGCCGGATCTTCGATGCGCTGGGGGTGAGCGGGACCGACGACCCGGTGGCGATGCGCACGAACATGGACGCCCGCAAGGACGCGGGTGCCGACGCGGAGAAGCAGCGGAGGGCGCTGCGCGAAGCCGTCCGGTTCAAGGCCTACGAGTTCGACGCGCACGGGGTCGAGCTCAACCACCGGTACGTCTCGGGTGCGGTCGTGGCCGACGACCTCGCCCCGGACCCGCTCGGCGCCGCCGAGGATCCGGAGCTGCACCACGTCCCGTCGACGACGCCCGGAGCGCGGGTGCCGCACGCGTGGCTGGGGCTCCCGGGCGGTGACGTCTCGACGATCCAGCTGGCCGGGCACGGCCGGTTCACGCTGTTCACCGGGCCGGGCGGCGAGGGGTGGGGCGCTGCGCCCGACGTCGCGTCCGGCCTCGTCGCGCTCGTCGTCGTGGGCCCGGGCCGCGAGGTCGAGGATCCCTACGGCGACTGGGCGGCGATGCTCGAGCGGGAGGGCATCGGCGACACCGGCGCCGTGCTCGTGCGCCCCGACCACCACGTCGCGGCGCGGTTCGCCGCGCTGCCGGACGACCCCACCACCACCCTGACCACCACCCTCGACCAGGTGCTACGCAGGTGAGCAGAACGTGTCGTCATAGCCGCACTCTCTGCTCACCAGGCCGGAGGCCACCCCGTGGATTTCAGTGAGTCCGACTCCGTCGATGCCGTGCTCGCGAGCTTCGGGGACACCCCCGACCCGCGGCTGCGGGAGGTGATGGACGGACTCGTGCGCCACCTGCACGGCTTCCTGCGCGACGTGCGCCCGAGCCTTGCCGAGTGGGAGCAGGCGATCGAGTTCCTCACCGCGATCGGCCAGAAGTCCGACGAGCACCGGCAGGAGTTCATCCTGTTCTCCGACGTCATGGGCGCCTCGATGCTGGTCGAGACGATGGAGGCCGCGCGGCAGGCTCAGGACGCGACCGCCTCGACGGTGCTCGGCCCGTTCCACGTCGTCGCGAGCCCGGAGCGCGCGCTCGGGGACACCATC
>NZ_DASXJS010000028.1:0-5911 GCF_036497245.1 Actinomycetospora sp.
CGCCCGCGACGCGGCCCGCCCGTTCGTCCTCGCCGCGATCGCCGACGACGACCTGCGCCCCGTCGCGTTCGCCCTGCGCCAGGACGCCCTCGACGGGCCCGTCACCCTCGAGATCGCCGGCACCGGCGACCCCGACGCGGCTCGGGCCCAGTGCGCTCGGATCGTTTCCCTCGACCACTCCGCGGTGGGCCTCGTCGGCCCCGACTCCGTCGCCACCCGCGACCCCGCGATCGGCGATCTCCTCGAGCGCCACCACGGCCGCCGTCCCACCCTGTTCCCGAGTACCTACGAGGCCGCGGCGTGGGCCGTGATCTCCCCGCGGATCGGGACGACGCGGGCCGCGGCGCTGACCCGCCGGATCGCCGCCGACCACGGCGCGACGATCACACTCGCCGGCGAGACGGTCACCGCGTTCCCGGCCCCGCACACCCTGCTCGGCCTCGACGAGATCCCCGGCCTGCCCGCCGAGAAGGTCCGGCGCCTGCACGGGGTCGCCCGGGCCACCCTCGACGGCGACCTCGACGTCGCCCGCCTGCGCGCCCTCGGCCCCGACGGCGCCCGCGCGGCGCTGCGGCGGATCCGCGGGATCGGCGAGTTCTGGTCGTCGGGGATCTGGTTGCGCGCCTGCGGGGTGGTCGACGAGTGGCCCGACGAGCCGCGCGCCACGGCCGCACTCGCCCGCCGCCACGGCCGCGACCCGCACGACTACGACGACCCCGCGACGCTCGCCGCGGCCACCGCCCCGCTCGCGCCCTTCCGGATGTGGGTGGCCTTCCTGCTCCGGATGAGCGGCGAGTGACACCCGAACGGGCCGGTGGTCGAGGTCGCCGACGACGCCGGGCCCTACGAGCGTCTCGTCGGGTGGCTCGGCCGCGACCCCGCGGTCACAGCGTCCCGCTGAGCGCCTGGAGCCCGAGGCTGCTGACCCCGACGAGCGCCCACAGGCACGCCCCGAGCAGCAGCGGGCGGACCCCGGCGCGACGCAGGTCGGCCACCCGCAGCGAGAGCCCGATGCCGGCGAGCGCCGTCGTGATGAGGAAGGTGCCGACGGCGGTCAGGGCCGGGTGCCACGAGGACGGCACCACCCCGACCGTCGTCAGCGCCGACGCCGCGACGAACCCGACCAGGAAGAGCGGGACGAGGTGCGTCCACGGCACGCTGCGCCACCCGCGCGGCCCAGCCTCGCCGGCGCTGCCACCCGGGCCGGCGCCGACGCCGTCACCGGAACCGGGACCGGGACCGGGACCGCGGCGCGCCACCCAGAACGCCATCGCCATGACGACCGGGATGATCATCAGGCTGCGGGTGAGCTTGACGACGACGGAGTACGTTCCGGCGTCGCCGCCGTAGGCGTACCCGGCGGCGACCACCGACGAGGTGTCGTTGATCGCGGTCCCCGCCCACAGGCCGAACGCGTGCGGGTCGAGCCCGAGCAGATGCCCGAGCGGCGGGTAGGCCAGCACCGCGACGATGTTGAAGGTGAAGATCGTGCCGATCGCGTAGGCGACGGTCGACTCCCGCGCCTTGAGCACCGACTGCGTCGCGGCGATCGCCGAGGCGCCGCAGATCGCGGTGCCGACCCCGATCAGCATCGTCGTGTCCCGCTCCACGCCCAGCAGCCGGCCGACCGCCCAGGCCCCGCCGAGCGCAATCGCGAGGGTCCCGAGCATCACCGGCAGCGACGAGGAGCCGACCGAGGCCACCTGACGCAGCGACAACGTCGCGCCGAGCACGACGATCGAGGCCTGCAGCACCGGCTTCGACGCGAACGCGAACCCGGGCCGCCACCGGTCGCCGGGGTGCAGCACGCTCGCCAGGAGGACACCGATCACGATCCCGAAGACCGGGCCGCCGACGACGGGGACCTCGGCGCCTGCGGCGGTCGCGACGGCGGCCACCCCGAGCGCGACGACGAGTCCTGGGGCACGTCCGCGCGCGGCCTCCACGGCCCGGCCGCCGAGGCCGGTCGGTGTCACGGGGCTCTCGGGCGCCGGGCGGGGTCGCGACTCGGCGCCGGTCTCGGTGGTGGCCATCGGATTACCTCGCTGTTCCGGGTCGGGACGACGGGCGGTCAGGACGCGGTGGTGAGCCCGAGGTCCGCGGCCCTCGAGAAGTCCTCGGCGACGAGCACGACGTCGTGGCCCGCGCGGGCGAGCAGGCTCGCCGCGATCGAGGCCCGGTAGCCGCTCTGGCAGTGCACCCAGAGCCGCACCGCGGGCAGCTCCCCCGCCCGGCGCTCGAGCTCGGGCAGCGGCAGGTTGAGGGCCCCGACGACGTGCCCCGCGCGGAACTCGTCGGCGCGCCGGACGTCGAGGACGGTCGGATCACCGGCACGGCCGAGGTCGTCGAACGTCGCCGTCGGGTGGCCGCGGGTCGGCTGGTCCCCGGCCACGCGCGCGATCGGGCCGACGGCACGCCCGACGGGACGGTCGATCCCGATGCGCCCGAGTCGACGCTGGGCCTCGGCGACCTGGTCCTCGTCCTCGCCGATCAGGGCGACCGGCGTGCCCCATGGGATGAGCCACCCCAGCCACGTCGAGAACGGTGGGGCCAGCGCGATCCCGATCGACCCCGCGAGGTGCTCGCGGGCGTGGGTGTCGCGCTCCCGGAGGTCGACCACCCACTCGCCCGCCGCGACCCGCTTGCCGAGCTCGTCGGGCCCGAGGTCGGACAGCGGCGAGAGATCGACCGGGTCGGGGCCGGCGAGGTTCGCCGGAGCCATGTGGGCGTAGTAGGCCGGGAACGCGGTGAGGCCGTCCACCATCCGCGCGGCGAACGCGCGCTCGTCGGGCTCGCGCAGTGCGTCGTTGGTGACCCGCTCGTCCCCGATCGTGCCGCGCGCGGCCCCGGAGGACCCGGAGGACCCGCCCGCCGAGCAGAAGCTCCCGAACCCGTGGGTCGGGTAGAGGGCGGCGGCATCGGGCAGCGCGTCGGCGAGACGGCGCGCCGACCGGTACTGCGCGCGGGCGTGCGCCTCGGCCCGGTCCGGCTCGACGAGATCCGTCCGGCCGACGGCGCCGTAGAGGAGCGAGCCCCCGCTGAACACCGCGGGCGGACCGGACCCGTCGTCGACGACGTAGCTCAGGTGGGTCGGGGTGTGCCCCGGCGTGGCGACCGCTCGCACGGTCAGGCCCGCGAGGGCGACCTCGTCGCCGTCGCGCACCGGTTCGCGCGCGAAGTCGACCGGGTCCGCCGCGTTCACGAGGTAGGGGACGTCGTGCCGACGGGCCAGCCCCAGACCGCCGGTCACGTAGTCGTTGTGCACGTGTGTCTCGCAGACCAGCGCGAGCGTGAGCCCGTGGGCGTCGAGCACCGCCTCGACCCGGTCGATGTCGCGCTGCGGGTCCACCACGACGGCCCGGTCACCGTCGTGCACGACGTAGCTGCGGTCACCCAGGTCCTCGGTGCTGATCGTCTCGACGAGCATGTCCACCTCCGGGATCGAAATGTCCGGACCTTTATGTCCGTACATTAAGGGCGGCAGGATGTACGGTCAAGCCGGGAGGAGGGCGCGTGGGGCCGAGGGCACTGGAACGAGCGGGTGGGCGGCCCCTGTGGTCGCAACTGCAGGACGACCTGTTGCGCCGCATCCGCGCGCACGAGTTCGACGCCTCGTTCCCCGGCGAGCTCGCCCTCACCGAGGAGTACGCGGTCAGCCGTCACACCGTGCGCCAGGCGCTGGGCCAGCTGCGCGCGGACGGCATCGTCGTCGCCGAGCGCGGGAGGCCGCCGCGGCTCGCGCGGGGCGGCCCGCCCCCGGGGATCGACCAGCCGGTGGACGAGGTCTACAGCCTGTTCGCCTCCGTCGAGGAGTCCGGCCGGACCCAGACCAGCACCGTGCTGCGGTTCGACCGGATCGCCGACGGCATCGTCGCGACCCGTCTCGGGCTCGAGGAGTCCACGCCGCTGCTCCTGCTCGAGCGCCTGCGCCTCGCCGACGACGAGCCGCTGGCCTGGGATCGGGTGTGGTTGCCGTGGGCCGACGCCGAGCCGCTCGTCGGGGTCGACCTCACCCGCACCGCGCTCTACACCGAGCTGGCCGCCCGCGCGGGCATCCGCGTCGACGGCGGCCGCGAGCGCATCCACGCCGACGTCGCCGACGTCGCCGTCGCCCGCCTGCTCAGCATCCCCGCGGGAGCACCGGTCTTCGAGATCGACCGCCTCGGCTCGTCCGGGGACCGCCCCGTCGAATGGCGCCACACCACCGTGCGCGCCGACCGCTTCTGCCTGACCGCGACCTTCGGGACGGGCCACCCGGCGTCGACGCCGTGGTCGCTGGAGCAGGCCGGTCCCGCACACTGAGGGCCCGACCCGACGCCTGGAGGACACCGATGGACGGCACCGCGCTGACCCCGGAGGCAGCGACCTCGCTCGCCCGGTGGCACGAGATGATCGCGGCGGGGGACCTCTCCGGGCTCACGGAGATCGTGCACCCCGACGCGGTGTTCTCCTCGCCGGTCGCCCACACGCCCTACCGGTCCGGCGACGCCGTCGTCCTCGCCGTCTCCACCGCGTTCGCGGTGTTCTCCGACTTCACCTATCACCGGACCTTCGTCGCGGACGGCGGCCGCGACGTGGTCCTGGAGTTCCGGGCGCGCGTCGGCGACCGCGACGTGCACGGCATCGACATGATCGCCTTCGACGACGACGGGCTCATCGTCGCCGTGGAGGTCATGGTCCGACCGGCCTCGGGCCTGCAGGCCCTCGGGAAGGAGATGGGCGAGCGGATCGGGAAGCAGCTGACGAGCTACGCCTGACGGCGGATCAGCGCGCGGGCTCGATGTCGTCGAGCCAGGACCGGACGGTGCTCGCGGTCAGCCCGTTGACCGGCGCGAGCAGCTCCCGGAGCTGGATCGTCATGCCGGTGACGGCGGCGCGATCGAGGCGGCCTTCCGAGCCCCCACGCGCGCTGAGCTTGCGGGCCAGATCGATGACGCGGTCCCGGCTGCCGCCGTCGAGCCCACCGTTGTTGAGCTCCTCGATGTTGGCCAACACCGAGCGGGCGGCCACCCGGGCTTGTTCTCCTGCGCGGTCCTCCTCCATCACGCGCCGACGCTACCGGAGGAGTGCACCCGCTCGATAGGACACAATTCGTTGTGCCGCGCACATGTGGCGAGCGGTCAGCGGGGCAGGCCGGCGGGGATCCTGCCGTCGCGCGGCGACGGCGCCGTCTGCGGCTCCTGGCCGCCGGAGGCGGGCGTGACCCCGTGCCGGAGCAGCGAGTTCCGGTGCGCGACGATCGCCGTCGCGAGCTGGTCTGCGTGGGCGCGGACCGCGCTGCTCTCGTCCCCGGCGACGTCCTCGACGGCCCGCCCGAGGACGTCGGCGACGCGGGCGAGCTCGTCGAGCGCGTCGGCGGACCAGACGAAGCGGTCGGCGCTACCGGACGCGGTGCGCGCCTGGGTCGCCAGCTCGCGCAGGGCCTCGACGGCCTCGCGGGCGCTCGCCGTCTCGCACTTCTGTCCCGCCATGCCCCGTGGCTACCCGGACGTCGAGCGGGCACGCACGGGAGATCGCGAACATGCCTGACGTCACATCGATGCAACATCGTCTCGTCCGCGGCCTCGGCGAGCCGGCCGAGCACGCTCCGGACCGTAGCGTCGGCGACCATGAACGCTCCGGCATCCGAACCCACGGTCACGCTCGTCACCGGGGCGAACAAGGGCCTCGGTCGCGAGACCGCCCGGCGCCTCGTCGAGGTGGGCCACACCGTGGTCGTCACGGCACGCGACCCTTCCCTCGGCACGCGGGCCGCCGCCGACCTCGGGGCCGACTTCGTCCCTCTCGACGTCACCGACGACGCGAGCGTCGCCGCCGCGGCCGGGACCGTCCGGAACCGGTACGGCCGGCTCGACGTCCTGGTCAACAACGCCGGCGTCGTCGGGCCGCGACAACCCCTGCCCGACGTCAC
>NZ_DASXJS010000029.1:0-42931 GCF_036497245.1 Actinomycetospora sp.
CCCCGCGTGTGGGCGTTCAACATGCCGGTCGCCTACAAGCGCTTCGCGAAGATCGCGACGGCCATGGGCGTGGACACCACGCACATGACCGACGTGCAGGCCGCGGAGGCCGCGCTCGCCGCCTCCATCCGGCTGCTCCGCGACGTGGGCATCCCGGAGAAGTTCACCGACGTCACCCAGGACTCGTACTCGAAGAACCGCCTCGGGCAGGGCCCGACGAAGTTCTACGAGAACGAGAAGACCATCACGGGTAACGACGCCGACGTGGACCGCATCACCAACCACGTCCTCGGTGACGCCTGCACCCCGGGCAACCCGAAGGAGTGCACCTTCACGACGGTGCGCCCCGTCATCGACCACTGCCTCAACGGTGACCTCGACGACCTGCTCAGCTGACGTTCCTGGCTGATACTCGTCACTGGTGCCCGGCGGACCCTCCAGGGCCCGCCGGGCATCGGTGCGTTCCCCTCGCCTTGCACCGTAGGAAGGACCCTCGCGTGACCAGCACGTCCGAGCAGCCCGCTCCCGAGACCGCGGCCGCCCCCGCCGACCCGTTCGCCTCGGTCGACGACGTCGTCGAGGCGCTCTCGGCCCAGGGCTACATCGCCGACCGGCGGCTGGCCACCACCGTCTTCCTCCTGACCCGTCTGGAGAAGCCGCTCCTGCTGGAGGGCCCGGCCGGCGTCGGCAAGACGGAGCTGGCCAAGATGCTCGCCGCGGCCACGGGCCGCAGGTTCCTGCGGCTGCAGTGCTACGAGGGCCAGGACGAGACCAAGGCCCTCTACGAGTGGGACTACGGCAAGCAGCTGCTCTACACCCAGATCCTCCGGGAGAAGATCGGGCAGGTCGTCGAGGACGCTCCCGACATCCCGACCGCCGTCGACCGCATCGGCGCCCAGGACTCCGTCTTCTTCTCCGAGCGCTTCCTCGCCCCGCGCCCGCTGCTGCAGGCGATCCGCTCCGAGGAGCCCGTCGTCCTCCTGATCGACGAGGTCGACCGCGCCGACGAGGCCCTCGAGGCGGTGCTGCTCGAGACGCTCGGCGAGTTCCAGATCTCGGTGCCCGAGGTCGGGACCTTCGTCGCGGACAACAAGCCCTACGTCATCCTGACCAGCAACAACACGCGTGACCTGGCGGCCGCCCTCAAGCGCCGCTGCCTGCACCTGTTCCTCGACTACCCGACGGCCGAGCGGGAGCTCGAGATCGTCCGCTCGAAGGAGACCGGGCTGCCGGAGGCCGCGGCCCGCGAGCTGGTCGAGGTCGTGCGCGGGCTGCGCGAGCTGGAGTTGCGCAAGGCCCCGAGCATCTCCGAGACGATCGATTGGGCGCGGACGCTGGCCGTGCTCGGCGTCGACGAGCTGAACTCCCAGATCCTCGCCGACACCGTCTCCGTCGTCGTCAAGTACGACAAGGACGTCACCAAGGCCCTCGGTGCCCTGCCGAAGCTCGTGGACCCGAACTCGGTGGTCGACGACTCGAACGCCCACGGCCACGGACACGGGCACGGCCACGGGCACGACGGGGACCACTCCCACGACGACGCGGCCTCGTCGGGCGCTCGCGACGGCGGGCGGGTGCAGGTCGAGGACGACGACGAGAACGACGGCCCGGACGGCCGCGCCGTCCGGGCGGCGAAGGACCAGGAGGGCAGGCACGCCGGCGTCTACGGCGCACCGGGGCGCGACGCCCAGGAGGCCGCGCGCCGCGCCGACGAGCTGGGCGTGAAGCCGCGGCCGGTGAGCCCCTCGCAGGGAAGCCGCTCCTTCGGGCTCGGCAAGCGCCGCGCGCTGTAGACCACCCGTCGCGTCGGGGAGATGGGCACGCCGGCGCTCCCCGGCCGCAGCGTCCTGCGCCCCGCCGTTCCCACACTCGAGAGGAGGCCGTCGTGGAGGCCAGCATCCACCGTTTCGTGCGGCTCCTGCGCATCCGCCAGGTCCGGGTCTCCACCTCGGAGGTCCTCGACGCCATGCGCTGTGCCCGGGAGCCGGGCGTGCTCGCCGACCGCGCGACGCTCAAGGCCGCGCTGCAGGTCTCACTGATCAAGGACATCCGCGACGAGGCGACGTTCGAAGAGATCTTCGACGCGTTCTTCGCGCTCGTGCGCATCGGCGAGCGGGACACCGGCCACGGTCACGGGCACGGCCACGAGGACCTCTCCGACAACGGCGCCCTGGAGAACTTCACGCTGTCCGAGGAGCCCTCGGAGACCCCGGAGCAGGGTCACGACCACGGCACGCCCGTCGACATCAAGCAGTTCTTCGACCCGGAAGACATGGCGCAGCAGTACAACCTCCACCAGGAGGCCAACAAGATCGACCTCGCGGCGATGACCGACGAGATCGTCTTCTCCAAGGACGGGGCCACCGACCAGACGAACACCGGTGAGAAGGTCCAGATCGAGACCGACCACCTGCACGGCGGTGGCATCCCCGGCGAGATCGCGACGGACTCCGGCACGAAGGTCGACGCCGACCTCAACGTCGCCCAGCAGGAGGCCCTGCTCGGGTGGCTGCAGGGCGTCGAGGACGGTATCGACGACGACGGCGACGAGACCGACGCGATGGCCTTGCGCCGGCGCCTCGCCGGGATGCTTGAGAACCTCCCCGAGGCGATCAAGGCCCACCTCGAGCGGCTGCTGGAGATCGAGCAGCGGGTGATGGACGGCGGGCACGCCGACGAGGACGCGCGCCAGGCGGAGGTCGACCGCGCCGAGGAGCACGAGCGCCAGCAGCTCGAGGACTCGCTGCGCCGGCTGGCCAAGACCCTCCACGGGGCGCTCACCCACCGCCGTCGCCAGTCCCCGCGCGGGCGGATCGACGCCGGGCGCACCATGCGCCGCAACATGCGCTTCGACGGCGTCCCGTTCACCCCGGTCACGGTGAGCCGCGCGGAGGACAAGCCGCGCCTCGTGATCCTGGCCGACGTGTCGCTCTCGGTGCGGGCCACCGCCCGGTTCACCCTGCACCTCGTGCACGGGCTGCAGGATATGTTCGGCCAGGTGCGCTCGTTCGCGTTCGTGGGCGAGCTCGTCGAGGTCACCGACCTGTTCGCCGACCACACCGTGGAGGACGCCCTCGGGCTGATCTTCGGCGGCGACATGCTCGATGTGGACGCCAACTCCAACTACGGCGAGGCGTTCGGGACCTTCCTCGAGGACCACGCCTCGGCCGTCAACCGGCGCTCCACGGTGATCATCCTGGGCGACGGCCGGGGCAACGGGAACGACCCGAACCTCGAGGCGTTCGCCGAGATCGCCCGTCGCGCCCGCGAGACGATCTGGTTGACCCCGGAACCGCGCTACTCGTGGGGTCTGGGGGCGTGCGACCTGCCGCAGTACGCCGAGTTCGTCGACCGCATCCGCGTGGTCCGCGACCTGACCGGGCTCTCCGAGGTCAGCCACGACATGGCCGCCGAGATGATCGGCCGCTAGCCCGGTGGAGACGACGCAGCGGTGACCGTCACCCCGCCCGCGGCAGGCAGTGCCCGCATCGACCCGCTCGCCCCGGCCCACCCCGGCCGGTGGGAGAACGGCCCCGTGGTGGTGTGCCACCTCGACCGCGCCGCGGTCCCCGTCCGGCTCGCGTCGCAGCGCGCGCCCGAACTGGTCACCGAGCACTTCGAGGTGCACCGTCCCGGCGGGCGCCTGCTCGTCCTGCACCGCTTCCGGCCCGACGAGCTCGACGACGACGTGTCGGCGCTCGTGGCGGGCGAGCTCGGCGCGGTGGTGGACTCGGCACCGGTCTTCGAGCGGGTCGTCACGGGCATCGTGCGCTCGACGGTGGGCGACGCCCTCACGGCGTGGTCGACGTTCTACGCCAACTCCCTCGCCGTCCTGCGCCACCCGGACGGCGTGGCGGCCGCGGGCCCCGGCGCGATGGACGGGCTCCCCGGGGCCGCGTACCCGCCGGAGGCGTCGCTGGCCGGGTTCGCGCCGGTGCACGCGCGGGCGCTCGAGGAGGTCGGCGGCACGACGGTCGCCGACCTCGGAGCGTGCTTCGGCTTCCTCCCGCTGCTCATGGCCGAGCGGGGCCTCGACGTGATCGCGACCGACCACACGCAGGGCACGATGCGGCTGCTCGCCGCCGTCGCGGGCGCCGGGGTGGTCCCGGAGGCGACGACCCGGCTGCGGACGCTGGCCTGCGACGCGCGGGCGGTGCCGCTGGGTGACGACGCCGTCGACACCGTCACCGCGATCCACCTGCTCGAGCACCTGCCGGCGAGCGGCTCGGCGGGCGTCGTCGCCGAGATGTGCCGGGTCGCGCGCCGGCGGGTGGTGGTCGCGGTGCCCTTCGAGGACGTTCCCGACCCCGTCTACGGCCACCTGTGCCGCTTCGACACGGACACGCTGACCGCGCTCGGCGAGCAGACGGGCGCGCGGTTCCGGGTCGACGAGGACCACGGTGGGTGGCTGGTGATCGACCTCTAGACCGGGCACCCCTGCCCGCGGGCGACCTGCTGCTCGTCGAGGCGGAACATCGGGCCGGACTCGGTCGGCTCGTCGTAGTACCGGTGGAAGACCGGCGTGAGGCCACCCGAGATCGGCGGGACGATCCAGCTCCAGTCCACCGGGCACGACCGTCCCGCGCTCTCCTCGCGCTCGAGGTGACGCAGGAAGCGCTGGGACTCCCCGTGGTGGTCGGCCATCGAGACGCCGGCCTGGTCGAACGAGTGCTGGACGGCGAGGGTCAGCTCGACCGCGGCGCGGTCGCGCCACATCGTCCGGTCGCTCGAGGTGTCCAGGCCCATCCGCTCGGCCACCTCGCCGAGCATGTCGTAGCGCTCGGAGTCGGCGAAGTTGCGGGCCCCGATCTCGGTCGCCATGTACCAGCCGTTGAAGGGGGCCGCGGGGTAGGAGACGCCGCCGATGTCGAGCCGCATGTTGCTGATCACCGGGAGGGCGTGCCACCGCAGCCCGAGCTCGGCGAACCACGGGTGGTCGGGGTGCGTGAGCTCCACCTCGAGCGCGGACTCCCGCGGCACCTCGGAGAACTGCGGACCCTTCTCGGCCCATTCGCCGCCGCCCGAGACCACCAGCGGGAGCACGTCGAAGCGTCCCATCGGCGAGGGCGGGACCCAGCCGAGCGAGCGCGCGTGATCGGTGAACCCGACGTAGCGCGGGTCGCCGAGCACCCGCCCGCCGGTGCGGTACCCGGCGTAGCGGATGAGCTGCTCGTTCCACACCCGGGGACCCGGCGAGGTCGGGGTGTCGGGGGCGAAGACGGTGATCGTCGAACGGATCCGCCCCCGCCGGGTCGCGTCGTCGAGGTGGCCGACGCACTCGGCGGCGACCTCCTCGGGCGCAGTGACGTGGCGGCGGTCGCGCAGGTGCAGGCTGCGCCAGTACAGCCGCCCGATGCAGCGCGCGGAGCTCCGCCAGGCCACGCGGGCCCCGAAGGTGAGCTCCGCGGAGGTGTGGACGTAGGTGCCGGTCCGCTCGATCTCGTCGCGGACCTCCTCGAGGCGCTCCTCCAGCGGCGCCGTCCGGCCCGCCGCGCCCTTGACGGTGGTCGCGCCGGGCTCCTCGCCCTCGGCGTAGAAGAGCCGGAGGAACTCCTCCGCCACCTCGGGGTCCACCGGCGCCACCGACGTCGACGACGAGGCGGGAGCGCCCCAGGACGTCGCCCCGGAGCCCTCCGTGGCGTCAGCGACGACCTCGGCGGCCGGGGCGGCAACGGCAGCGGGGTCGGGAGCAGCAGGTTCGGGAGCGGTGGGGTCGGGAGCAGTGACGGCGGGGTCCGGGCCGACGGTGGGGTCCGTGGCCTGCCCCGGCGGTGAGGCGGTCCGGGCCGCGGGCACCCGCGGCGCCGCCACGGTCGCCTCCGGGTCCGCGGACGGGTCGGCCGCGGACGGGCCGGCCGCTGGCGCCGGGTCGGCGGCGGGCCGCGGGTCGGCGGCGGGCGCCGGGTCGGACCCGGACGCCGCGTCGGGCCGGGACGCCTGCGGCGGCGCGCCGTAGGGACGCGGTCGCGGGGTGGGGCGGGGCCGGCCGGACTGCGGGGGGGCGGACGGCTCGGGGGCGGGAGGCGTCGTCCCGGACACCGCCGGGACCTCGCCGCCCGGTTCCTGGCCGCCCGTTCCCTGTGCCGTCAGCGGTGCCGTCGGCTCACCGGTTCGGCCGTGGTCGGGACCGACCGCCTGCCGTTCCGGGGACGGGATACCGCCAGCCGGCGTGCTCGGCTCCTCGGCGTCCGCCGTGGGGCCGTTCACGGCCATCGTGGCCATGCCGCGCGCCATGCCACCTCCGTGTCCGAGGTCCTGCCGTTTCGTCGTGTCTCGTCGCCCGCGACGTCGGCGATGTGAAGCCATCACCGTCGTCCCTGACGACCCGAGCCGGACCCCCGCGCGCCCGCCGTCCATCATCACTGCCGGGCAACAGAATGGGATCTGGCCGTTCGGACTCAAATCATCCGGTGAGCAGCCCTTCGATCATCGGCCGTTCGGAGCATTCCCTGCCGCCGGAACCACCTGCGACACCGCCCGGGAGCCCGATTCCCGCCCAGGTCGAGTGGTCCAGCTCGACCGTGCGGGACCTGCTGCGGGCGCGATTCACGCCGACCGGTGTCGAAGAGGTCACGGCGCACCACTGTAGGGGGTCGCCCGTCGCCCCCTGGTGTGCGGCACGTCATCACCGATCGTCACCCGACCGGGCCGTCCGTGTCCGGGCCCCGATGACCGGTCGCTGCGCCGTCTGGCACCCTGTCTCGACGACCGGCAGTAGTCGTTGCGCGAACCGTGCGTGACGAGATGACGGTGGGAGGACCACGCGTGAGCCGAGCCGGACGGGGCCGTCCCGGGGGTAGTGGTGGTCGCGGGCGCGCGGGCGAGATGCGCGAGCGCGCGGACGAGATGGCCGCACTGCTCGACGAGGCCGCCCCGCGTGCCGCCCGCACCCGCCGTCGCCGGACCACCGCCGTGCCTGCCGCCGTGGCGGCGTTCGGCGCTCTGAGCATCGGCGGGGTCGGGCTGGCGCTCGGCCTGACGCCGACCGGTGCGGAGGGCGTCCTGCCCGCCAGCCCTTCCCCCGCGCTCGCCGACCCGGCCTCGTCGCTGCCCACGACGGCGCCGGACGGCACGACGGGCGGCACCCCGACCGAGGACGGTCGGGTCGCGGACCCGGCGGTCGCGGGCGCGGACCTCATCCGCGCCGACGACCACGGCACACCCGCCGACCACTCCGAGGCGCGCCCGGCCCCCGCCGCCGGGTCGACGACGGCGCCCCCGTCGACCACCCGGGCCCCCCGGCCGACCAGCGCCAGGCCGGCTCCCACCTCGACGCGCCACCGCCCCCCGTCGTCGCGGCCCACCCCGACCTCGACCCGGTCCGCGACGCCGCGCTCCACCTCCACCCGACCCGCGACGGGCCGGACGTCGTCGCCGACCCCGCGGCCCGTGGCGCAGCGCGCGTCGCTCCCGCCGCGGACCTCCGGATCCGACGGGCCCGCGAGCACCGGGTCCGGACCGGCGACGACCACGACCGCTTCGTCCCCGCCCGACGCGGGTTCCCCCTCCGAGTGAGAAGAACGGTCGATTGGCGACGACGGGTGACGACGAGCGCCGGACCGTCGCTCGTCCGTGGTCGAAACCGACACCGCTCACCGGTCCCGGCCGTACGCTGACCGCACGGCCGCACACGCCCGATGCTCGCGCGGGGACACCGAGTAACGTGACGCGCTAGTGCCCACCGGTAGGGTGCCCTCGCGGGGGGCCGAGCGAGTCATCGTGAGATGAGGAGTCGACCGGACGTGACCGCAGCGAGGAACAACGGTCCCGACGCGGGGCGTCATGGCCCCGGCGGGCCTGCGGGTCCTCCCCGCGATACGGGACCCGGCCGGGACGACGGTGCCTGGACAACCCCGGGCCACGAGCGTGCCGGCGGATGGGGTGCCGCAGCCCTCGACCGACCCACGGTGACGGGACACGGCCCGTCCGATCCCGGAACGTACGGGTCGTCCGGCGCCGGACCGGCCGGACGGGCACCCTTCGGAGGCGGGTCCTACGACCCGGACGACGCCGTGTTCGACATCGCCGACGACCGGCGCGACGACGGGACGACGATGAGCCAAGCCCCCGGCCGCGGAGCGGTACCCCCGCCTCCGCCGCGAAGCCCGGCCTACCCCCCGCCCTCCCCCCGGGAGCCCGGCCAGGGGTACGAGCCCGGCGGTTACGAGACCGGTGGCCACGAGCCCGGCGGCTACGACACGGGGGGCTACTCCTCCGGTGGCGGGTACGGCGGCCGGTCGTCCGGTGGCTACGACGGGTACTCGACCGGCGGCTACGACGACTCCGGCCGTGGCGGGTCCGGCTTCGGCAGCTCCGGCCACAGCGGCAACGGGTACGGCGACCCCGGCTTCGGTGGGTCCGGGAACGGTGGGTCCGCGTACGGCGGCGACCCCGGCTTCGGCAGCTCCGGCTTCGGCAGCTCCGGCTTCGGCAGCTCCGGTTTCGGCGGCTCCGCCTTCGGTGGGTCCGGCAACGGTGGGTCCGGCAACGGCGGGTCCGCGTACGGCGGCGACCCCGGCTTCGGCGGATCCAGCTACGGCGGCTCCGCGTACGGCGGCTCGGGCAACAGTGGCTCCGGGTACGGCGGCGACGCCGGCTTCGGCAGTTCCGACTTCGGCAGCTCCGGGAACGCCGGCTTCGGGGACTCCGGCTACGGCGGATCCGGCTACGGCGGCTCCGCGTACGGCGGCTCCGCGTACGGCGGCACCGACACCGCCGGACGGAGCGGGCACTCGGCCCCCGGACAGGGCGGCTACGGCGCGCCGCCGGCGAACGGCACCGGGAACCACGGCGGCTGGTCGAGCCACGAGGAGCCGGCCCGCACGACGGCCATGTCCGCCGCCGTCGGCCCGACCGGCATGGCCGACGGCGTCGGCCTGCCGACGCCGCGCGAGTCCACCCCCGCGCCCCAGCAGGACGCCTCGGACATGGTGGCGATCATCCGGAGCAGCTTCGAGGCGGTCGCGCCGCGCGCCGACGAGCTGACCCAGCTGTTCTACGGCTGGCTCTTCCGGATCGCCCCGGAGACCCGCGAGCTCTTCCCCGTGACGATGGAGCTCCAGCGCACCCGCCTGCTGCGCGCGCTCATCCACGTGGTGCAGATGGTCGACCGTCCCGACGAACTGACGGTCTTCCTGCGCCAGCTCGGCCGCGACCACCGCAAGTTCGGGGTCATCGGCGAGCACTACGACAAGGTCGGCCAGGCGCTTCTCGGCGCCATCGGCGAGATCGCGGGCCCGCTATGGACCCCGGAGATCAAGCAGGCCTGGGTCGGCGCCTACGGGATCGTCTCCCAGGCGATGCGTGAAGCCGCCGACGCCGAGCGCGGACCGGCCGTGTGGATGGCCCGGGTGATGGAGCACCGCCGGGTGGCGCCCGACCTCGCCGTCATCCGGGTGCAGACCAGCCAGCCGGTGCCGTACCTCGCCGGCCAGTACGTCTCGGTCGAGACGCCGCAGCGCCCACGGATGTGGCGCTCGCTGACCCCGGCGAACGCGCCCGGCCCGGACTGCGTCATGGAGTTCCACGTCCACACCGTCCCCGGCGGCTGGGTGAGCCGGGCGATCGTCTCGCACGCCCGCGTCGGTGACGTGTGGCGGATCGGCCCGCCGATGGGCCAGATGACGCTGGACCCGCGGTCCCGCGCCGACCTGCTCATGGTCGCGGGCGGCACCGGCCTCGCCCCGGCCCGTTCGCTCATCGAGCAGCTCATGGTCGACGGCTCGGACCGCAAGGTGGCGCTGTTCGTCGGCGGCCGCACGTGGGACTCGCTCTACGACATCGACACGCTGCGCCGCATGGCCCAGGACAACCCGTGGCTGACGGTCGTCCCGGTCATCGAGGAGGACGGCCGACGCCACGGCGCCGAGACCGGCACCCTCGGTGAGGTCGTCGCCCGTTACGGCGCCTGGGCCGACCGGCAGGTCGTCGTCGCGGGCTCGCCGCCGATGGTCCGCTCGACGGTCTCGGCGATGCTCGACGCGGGCACGCCGTTCATGCAGATCCACTACGACCCGTACCACACCGACTGACGGGTCCACCGCGACGACGACAGCCCCCTCGCTCCTGGTGAGCGAGGGGGGCCGTCGTCGTGCGAGCGGTCGGTCAGGCCTGGGCGGTGGCGCCCTGCTTGCCGAGGTTCAGCGAGACCTGCGGCGAGCTGACCAGGGTCTGGTAGACGACGCAGTACCGCTCGGTCAGCTTGTGCAGCGTCGCGAGGGTGTCGTCGTCGGCGTCGGTGTCCAGGTCGAACGACAGCCGGATGTCCTTGAAGCCCACCGGGGCGTCCTTGGCGACGCCCAGCGTCCCGCGGAAGTCGAGGTCACCCTCGGCGTGGATCGTCCCGCCGCGCACGTCCACGCCCATCGACGTGGCGACCGCGCGCAGCGTCACCCCGGAGCAGGCGACGAGCGCCTCGAGGAGCATGTCCCCGGAGCAGAGCAGCTCCCCGGTGCCGCCGGTCGCGGGGTGCAGCCCGGCCTCGACCATGGCCTGCGCGGTCGAGACGCGACACGCGATGCCCGAGCCCGCCAGGTCGCCGTCGGCCTTGAGGACGACGGTGGCCGACTCGGGGTCGTCACGGTACTGCTGCTTGAGGGGGCCCTGGGTCTCGGCGAGCGCTGCCTTGTCCATCCTTCGAGTCTGCCTGTTCCGGCGCCTCGGCGCCGCTTCGGGTCGGGGCCTGGATGACCGCCCGGCGGCGCGGACGGCACGCGAAGACCGCGATCGCCCCGAGGAGCGAGAACACGGTCGCGACGATGACGGCGGTGTCGAATCCCTGGAGCAGTCCGACGGGGCCGGGAGGCAGGCCGGGTCGGGTCGCCACCACGGCCACGACCGTCGTGCCGATGGCCGACCCGACGTAGCGCGCCATGTTGTTCGCGCCGCTGCCCATCGCCGCGCGCCCGGCGGGCACGCTGGCGACCGCCTCGCGGCCCAGGGCGGAGTTCACCACCCCGCTCGTGATCCCGGCGACGAACAGCCCGGGGACGTAGCGCCACGGCGAGGACTCCGGCGTGGCGCCCAGCAGCATCAGCTGACCGACCGCGACGACGACGAGGCCGACCGCGAGCTGGAGCCGCCCGCTCCACGACACCGGGAGCCGCCGGGCGAGCAGCGAGGTGACCACGCCCGTGGCCGACCACGCCAGGAGCACGACGGCGCCGATGACCGCGGGCGCGCCGAGGCCGCGCGACATGACGGTGAGCAGGAACGAGCTCGTGGCGATGATCCCCGCCCCGGTCGCGAGCGCCGCCAGCGTGGCCGCCAGGAACGGCGGCGAGCGGAAGAGCCCGACGTCGATCATCGGGGCGCTGCTGCGGCGCTCGACGAGCAGCCAGAGGCCGAGCAGCAGGAGCCCGCCGAGCACCAGGACGATCACGAGCGGGCGGGTCGGGCCGCTGCGGGCCTCGACGAGCCCGGTCAGCAGGACCCCGACCCCCGCGGCGAGCAGGACCACCCCCGGCACGTCCACCGAGCGCGGGTGCTCGGCCCGGGACTCCTCGAGCAGGAACCGCGCCGCCAGGGCGAGCGCTACGGCAAGCACCGCCTCGAGCCAGTACGACGCCGCCCAGCCGGCGAACCGTTCGGCCCCGGTCGCGAGCAGCGGGCCGACCGCGATGCCCGCCCCGAGCGCCGCGCCCCAGATGCCGCTGGCCCGCCGCGCCTCCGGCGTCCCGGCGGGGAAGGCGTGGCCGATCAGGCCGAGACCTGCCGCGATCAGCGCCGCGCCGCCCACCCCGGCCGCGATCCGGCCGGCCACGAGCACGGCCGTCGTCGGGGAGAGCGCGCAGACCACCGAGGACACGGCGAGCACCAGGCTGCCGAGGACCAGCGCCCGCCTGCGTCCCAGGTCGTCGGCGACCGCGCCGGTGGAGAGCAGCGCGACGCCGAGCCCGATGCTCATCGAGCTGAGGATCCACGCCTGCCCCTCGGGCCCGGACCCGAGGGCCGCGGACGTCGCGGGGAGTGTCGCGAGTGGAGTGGTGAAGGCGATGAGGGCGAGGAACGTCGCCGTGGAGGCGACGGTGACCGTGGCGCCGGAGCTGGACCGCACGGTCCGGAACGCTAGCACGATCGGTTCGGTCATTGAACCGATGTGACGTTACCCTGGTCTTCGTGCCTCTCGGCCAGGGATATCCACGGCAGGACTGCTCGATCGCGCGCGCCCTCGAGGTGGTCGGCGACCGTTGGACGCTGCTGGTGCTGCGCGACTGCTTCTTCGGCGTCCACCGCTTCGCCGACCTCGTCGCCCGCCTCGACGTCCCCCGCGCCGTGCTCTCCGACCGCCTCGCCCGCCTCGTCGAGGCCGGGCTCCTCGCCCGCGACGGGGCGGACTACCGGGTCACCGACGAGGCGACGCCGCTCTGGCCCGCGCTACGGGCGCTGGCCGCCTGGGGGGAGTCCGGTCAGCGCGCGGCCGGCGGGTCGGTGCGTCGCTTCGCCCACGCGGACTGCCCCGCCGGGGGCCGGCCGGACACGACGCCCGACGGCCGCTGCCCCGCCTGCGGCACGGTGCCCGGCCCGGCCGACCTGGTCGTGCGACCGGAGGACGGGTCGGGCACCTCGCGCCGCGACGACGCCGTCAGCCGCGCGCTCGGCGAGCCGCACCGCATGCTGACACCGCTGCCGTGAGGGCGGCTGACGCGATCACCATCCGCCGCCCGCGGGCTGGCGCACCGGGGCGTTGAGCCGGTTGAACAGGTTCGAGGTGGCGATCCAGAGCAGCAGGGCCGCGATCCCCGTCTCGTCGTAGTGCCGGGTGACGTCCGCCCACAGGGCGTCCGGGACGGCCTCGCCGCGGTCGGCGAGCCGCGTGACGTGCTCGGCGAGCTCGAGCGCGGCACGCTCGGCGTCGGTGAACCACGGCGCCTCGCGCCAGGCCCCGACCGTGGCGAGCCGGTCGTCGGTCTCCCCGGCGTCGCGCAGGCCCCGCGTGCCCGCGTGGACGCACGACGAGCAGCCGTTGATCAGGCTCACGCGCAGGTGGACGAGCTCGAGCAGGCCCTCCGGGAGCCCACCGGCGTGGGCGGCCGCGGCGAGCCCGCCGATCGCCTCCCCCACGCCGGGCAGCAGCGCCGCGGGGTTGGGCATGCGTGCGGTGAGGGTGGCCGTGCTGGTCATGGATGCTCCTCGTGTCGGACCGCGTGCCGGTCACGTTCTGCCGGGTCGGTCGGTCATGGTGATGACACCGACGCGCGGAGGAACGTGACCGATGGAGCCGACCGGGGCCCTCGCCGCCCGATTCACCGAGCACCGCCCGCACCTGCTCGCCGTGGCCCAGCGCCTGCTCGGCCCGACCGGCGAGGCGGACGACGCCGTCCAGGAGACCTGGCTGCGCCTGCAGCGCGCGTACGCCTCCGCCGACCCCGGGATCGAGAACCTCGCGGCGTGGCTCACCACGGTGGTCGCCCGCATCGCGCTCAACCTGCTGCGAGCGCGACGCACCCACCCCGAGGAGTCGACCGACGAGAACCACGACGCCCCGCCGTCGGCGGATCCCGGTCCCGAGGAGCAGGCGCTCGCCGCGGATGCGATGGGGCCCGCGCTGCTGGTCGTGCTCGACACCCTCGCGCCCGCCGAGCGGCTCGCGTTCGTCCTCCACGACGTGTTCGGGCTGCCCTTCGACGAGATCGCCCCCATCGTCGAACGCTCGGTGCCGGCGACCCGTCAGCTCGCGAGCCGGGCCCGCCGCCGGGTGCGCGGGGGCGGGTCGGTGACCGACGACGTCGTGCGGCGGCGGGAGGTCGTCGAGGCGTTCCTCACCGCCTCGCGCGAGGGCGACTTCGGCGCGCTGCTCGCCGTCCTCGACCCCGACGTGGTGCTGCGCGCCGACCCGGTGGCCGTGTCGATGGCGGCGGCGAACGCCGGACGGGGCGCCCCCGAGCTCTCCGACCAGGTCTCCGGGGCCGACGCGGTGGCCCGGGTGTTCGCCGGCCGCGCCCGTGCCGCGGCGCCTGCGCTGCTCGACGGCGTCCCCGGGCTGGCCTTCGCGATGCGCGGTCGGACGCTGTCGCTGTTCCGGATGACGATCAGCGACGGCCGGATCACGGCGGTCGAGCTCGTCGCCGACCCGGAGACGATCGCCGAGGTGGACGTCGAGTTCACCTGAGGGCCCCGGGCGGGTGGCCGAGTTCGGCCTTCACCCTGGCGCCGAACGCGCTCGCGGAGGCGTAGCCGAACTCGGTGGCGACCCGGGACGGCGGGTCGCCGCGCGCGAGCGCCTCGAGCGCGCCCGCGAGCCGCGCCCGTCGCCGCCACCGGGCCACGCCGAGCCCGGTCTCCTCGGCGAACCGCCGCTCCACCGTCCGCCGGGCGGCGCCGCAGCGCCGGCAGAGGAGGTCGACCCCGCCCGGCTCACCCGGGTCCGCGAGGATCCGGCTCGCGACGAGGTCGTGC
This sequence comes from Actinomycetospora sp., assembly GCF_036497245.1. Classification (GTDB taxonomy): domain Bacteria; phylum Actinomycetota; class Actinomycetes; order Mycobacteriales; family Pseudonocardiaceae; genus Actinomycetospora. Next base: position 14,398 of record NZ_DASXJS010000029.1, read on the forward strand.
GGATGCGGTGTGGTTCACCGGCCGCGACCACCACGGCGGCGCCGGGCGGCACGAACCAGGTGCCCTCCGGTACCTCGACCGTCATCGCCCCGGACGCCGCCAGCAGCACCTGTGCTTCCGGTGGAGCGCCAGCCCCGGGCCGCGCCAGACTCGCCGCCATGGACGAACACCCCCGGGCCGGGACCGTGGCCCACTTCGCCGTCAACGCCGACGACCTCGAGGCCAGCCGCGCCTTCTACGAGGCGGTCCTGGACTGGCGGTTCGTGCCGTGGGGCCCGCCGGAGTTCTTCCAGATCCAGGGCCCCGATGGGACCACGCCCGGCCCGATCGGCGCGCTGCAACGGCGACGGACCTTCGACGACGGGACCGCGGCGCCGGTGGAGATCACGGTCGCCGTCGACGACGTCGCCGCGTGCTGCGCCGCCGCGGTGAGCTCGGGCGGACGGGTGCTCATGGCGGCGACCGTCATCGCCGGGGTCGGGGAACTGGCCTTCGTCGCCGATCCGGCGGGCACGCCGATCGGGCTGATGCGCTACGACTCGACGGCGGAGTAGGCCCGGCCCATGATCACCGGGACGGTGTGGCTACGGTCTCGGGAGGACGACAGCCACCCGGTCCCGATGATCACGGCAGAGGTTCGACGGCGGCGCGGGTGACGCGCTCGCGCAGCCCCGCGGCGAGCCCGGCGACGGTCAGCAGGTCCGCCAGCTCGCCACCGGTGCGCACCAGCCAGACCCGGCGCACCCCGGCGATGCGGAAGCGCAGGTGCACGCGTGTCCCGGCCGCACCGGGACGGAGGACGATCGCCCAGCTGATCCGCAGCTCGCCGCGCTCGGAGCGGTGCACCAGCGTCGTCGGCGGGGTGTGCTCGACGATGGTGAACGTCGCGTCGCGACCGCCCCAGTCGTCGATGACGTCGCCCGGGGCGAGGTGCTGCAGCGTCGGCTCGATCCGGCGCAGACCGCGACCGCGGGACGGGACCGCCCGCTCGATCCACGCGGGGAGATACCAGCCGGCGCGATTCCTGCCGAGCTGCGCGAACCACGGCCAGACCGTCTCCGGCGCGGCGGGGAGGTCGAACGCGCGGTCCATCGTCACCTGGGCGTCGGGCACGATCCCGTCCCCCGCCAGGCGCGCCGCCACCTCGTCAGGGCGGGCGGAGACCCTCAGATCAGGCCCATCTTCGAGGCGGCGTACACGGCCTCGGCGCGACGGGAGACGTCGAGCTTGCGCATGAGGTTGCCGACGTGGAACTTCACCGTCGTCTCCGAGATGAACAGCTCCTTGCCGATGGTGCGGTTGCTCATCCCGCGGGCGAGCAGGCGCAGCACGTCCAGCTCGCGGCCGGTCAACGTCTCGCCGTGCGGCTGCTGGCCGTTGAGGGAGCGCACCACCGCGGCGGCGGAGCGGGAGTCGAACGCCGACTCCCCCCGCGACACGGCGCGGATCGCGGCGATGAGCTCCGTGGTGTCGACGTCCTTCACGACGTAGCCCCGGGCACCCGCGTGCACGGCCTCGACGACGAGGCGGTCGTCCAGGAACGTCGTCAGCACCAGGACCCCGACGCCCGGGTGGGCCTGGGTGAGCTGCCGGCACAGCTGCAGGCCCTCGGAGTCGGAGCTGGTGGAGAGCTTGAGGTCGAGCAGGACGATCGAGGGCCGCTCGTGGGCGACAACGGCGAGGGCCTCGGGGGCGCTGGACGCCTCGCCGACGATCGAGAGCTGCGGCTCGCGCTCGAGCACCGAGCGCAGGCCCTGGCGCACGATCGCGTGGTCGTCGACGAGCACGATGCGGACCTCGCCGCGGCGGACCGCCGCGCGGGCGGGGATGCGGATGTCGGTCATGTCGTGCTCCCAAGATCATGCGCGGCGGGGTCGTTCGCGGCCGGGCGGTGCCCGGAAGGCTCGCGCGCGGCGTCGGCGGTCCGCTGTCCATCCTCACCGCCGGAGGGTGCCGCGGTCCCTCCCGGTTCGGAGGGTTCTCCGTGCTGTGCGGGGCCCGGCGTCGTGACGTGCGGGGTGGCGCGCGCGGCGCGGGCGGCGTTGGCCACCTCGTCGATGGGCAGCGGCACGCCCACCTGGACGCGGATGCCGCCCTGGCGGGCCCGCTGCACCTGCAGCGAACCGCCGATCTCGCGGGCCCGCTCGGCCATGTTCGCGAGGCCGCGGTGCGACCCGTCGAGGTCGCGGGCGGCGGCCACCCGCAGGGAGCGGCGCACCTGCTCCGGGTCGCCCGTGCCGTCGTCGGCGACCGTGAGCACCAGCCGGTCCTTGCGGAACGCGAGCCGGACGACGGCGACCGAGGCCTCCGCGTGGACGGCGGCGTTGAACAGCGCCTCGCCGGCCACGCGGAAGAGCGAGCGCTCGGCGGTGGCGGGAAGCGAGACCGGGCGGCCCTCGATGCGCACCTGGACCTGCAGGTCGGAGGGCATGTGCACCGTCGAGAGCTCCTCGAGCATCGCGGGGAGGCTGCGGTGCCCGTGCTCGCCGGAGTGGTTCAGTGCGTAGATCGCCGAGCGCAGCTGCTCGACCGCGCGCCGGGTCAGCTGCTTCGCGGTCTCGAGGCGCTCGCGCTGGCCCTCGTCGCGAATCTCCGAGCGCACCACCTCGATCTGCATGCCCGCCGAGAGGGCGTACTGGGTGACCGAGTCGTGCAGCTCCCGGGCGATGCGGTGGCGCTCGGAGTCCAGGACCTCACGCTGCCGGGCGACGGTGAGCGCGTCACGGGTGCGCTGCAGCTGTTCGTTGCGCGCGGCGAGATCCGCCGCGTGGCGGCTCGCCTCGTCGTAGAGCGAGAGCGTGCGCTGGTGCAGCGCGGAGTTCTGCAGCGCCGCAGCGGTCTGGCTGGCGAGCACCCGCAGCACGGACGCGTCCGTGGCGTCGATTCGGCGGTCGACCCCGGTCCACGCGACGATCTCGCCGACGACGGCCCCGTCGAGCCGGACGGGGACGTGGAGGTGGTGCGGGTCGTGCGGCCGGGTCACGCGCGAGGAACCGCCCTCGGCGGCGTCGAGACCGGGCAACCCGTCCCCGTGGGGGCCTGCGCCGGTGGACCCGAGGTCGGAGGCCTCGTGCTCGCCGTGCCGTACCGCCTGCAGGTGGCGCAGGACGAAGGGCGGGAGCGCGTCGGGATCGTCGGTCGGGGCCTCGACGAGGTCGGGGCCGAGGACGAGGACGCGTGGCGCGGCCTCGGGCAGCGCGCCGTCGGCGAGTGCGAACACCACCCAGTGCGCGGTCAGGTGCTCGGCGGCCGCCTCGGCGACCGCACGGACCAGGGTTCCCGGGCCCTCGGTGGTGCGCACGAGCGCACGGCTGATCCGGTCGAGCGCGTGGATCACCCGGCGCAGGCGCTCCGCCGAGGCGAGGTACTCGACGTAGAAGGACGGCTTGCCCGACCGGATGCCGGTGAGCAGGTCGAGGTCGGGGCCCTCGGCGCGGTGTTCGACGGACCTGGGATCGATACGGGGTTCCACGGGGATGCGGCTACAACGCCTGCCGGAACAGCGCCTCGATGTCGGCGCGGTCGGCCTCGCGCGGATTGGTCGACAGACAGGCATCGGCCATGGTCATCGTCGAGAGGGTCGGCACGTCCTCCGCTGTCACCCCGATCTCGCCCAGGCCCTTGGGGACGCCGAGCTCGTCGGCGAGGCGCCGGACCTCGCAGGCCGCCCACTCGGCGGCGTCCTCGGCCATCGCCTGGGTGCACGACCGTCCGACCGTGCCCGGGAAACCGAGCGCCTGCGCGATCGGGACGAAACGCGACGGGTCCGGAGCGGCGTTGAAGCGCACGACGTGCGGCAGCAGGATCCCGTTGATCACGCCGTGGGGCAGGTCCAGCAGTCCGCCGACCTGATGGCTCATCGCGTGCGCGGCGCCCAGGATCGCGTTCGTGAAGGCGAGCCCGGCCTCCAGGGCGGCCTGCGCCATGTGGGTCCGCGACTCCTGCTCGAGCGGGTGGTCCATGGTGCGCTCGAGGTGGCCGCCGACCAGCGAGATCGCCTGCAGCGCGTGGTGGTCGGTCAGCGGGTTGTGCGCCCGCGAGACGTACGCCTCGATGCCGTGGGTGAGGGCGTCCAGCCCGGTCGCGGCGTTGAGCCAGTCCGGCATCGTGGTGAGCAGGTGCGGGTCGACCACCGAGACGTCCGGGACGAGGGCCCGGCCGAGGATCGTGATCTTCGTGTGCCGCACGGTGTCGGTGACGATGCAGAACTGCGAGACGTCCGCGCCGGTGCCCGACGTCGCGGGCACCATCACCATCGGGGGGATCGGGGCGACCATTCGGTCGACACCCTCGAAGTCGGTGATCACGCCGCCGTTGCCGGCGAGCAGTGCGATCCCCTTGGCAGCGTCGATGACCGACCCGCCGCCCACCGCGACCAGGACGTCGCACCCCGCCGCGCGGTAGGCCTCGTGCCCGGCGGCGATCTCGTGGTCCTTGGGGTTCGGGGTGACCCCGCTCCAGACGGTGGCGTCCATGCCCCCGTCGGCGAGGTGACGGCGCAGCTGGTCGGGCCAGCCGGCCGCGAGCAGGCCCTCGTCGGTGACGAGCATCGGCCGACGCGCTCCGAGGCGGGCCGCGGCATGCGCGGCCTCGGGGAGGGAACCGGGCCCGAACACGATCTCCGGGACGTGGAACTTGGCCAGGCGCGGGGTCTCCGGCTGCGCCGCGACGTGCGCGGCGCCGTGCGGGCGCGACGGCCCGGCGGGCGCGTGCGGCATCGCGCGTGAGCCCGGCCCGGACGTCGGCGGGTCGTCCTCCCGGGACTGCCTGCCGCGGACCACCATGGACTGACCCGCTCGCGTCACGGATTCGACGAGGACCACGCTGCCCCCTTCCCCACCGTCGGATGCTCGGTGTTGCCCACGTTACAGCCGGAAGCGGGACGGCGGCAGCCTCGGAGCCCACCCCCGGACCCGTCGAGGCCACCGAATCGGGTGGTCCCGGCCCCTACCCGCTGGTAGGGGTCGGGACCGTCCGATCAGCGTGGTCCGGATGCGAGCTCCGCGGCGCGAATACCCGGTTCGACGTTGGAATCGCCGTGGATCGGGCCTTCGCGGTCGGACAACGGGGTCCCGTCGCCGCCCCACTGCCGGGCGATCATCTCGGCAGCGATGGACACCGCGGTCTCCTCCGGGGTCCGTGCGCCCAGGTCGAGACCGATGGGGCTGGACATGCGCTCCAGCTCGGTCTCGGTGACCCCGATCTCGCGCAGCCGGTCCATCCGGTCCTCGTGGGTCCGCCGCGACCCCATCGCCCCGATGTAGCCGATCTCAGGCAGCCGCAGCGCGACCTCGAGCAGCGGGACGTCGAACTTCGGGTCGTGGGTGAGGACGGCGAGCGCGGTGCGGCCGTCGATGCGTCCGGCCTCGGCCTCGGCGGCGAGGTAGCGGTGCGGCCACTCGACGACGACCTCGTGGGCCTCCGGGAAGCGGCTCGACGTCGCGAACACCGGTCGGGCGTCGCAGACCGTCACGCGCATCCCGAGGAAGGTCCCGATGCGGGCGACGGCGGCCGCGAAGTCGATGGCGCCGAAGACGATGAGGCGGGGCGGGGGCGCGAACGACTCGACGAAGATCCCGAGTCCCTCGCCGCGGCGCTCCCCGTCGGTGCCGTAGGTGACGAGGGTGGTGCGCCCGGCGGCGAGCAGGCCGCGGACGTCGTCGCGGACGGCGTCGTCGAGGCGATCGCTGCCGAGCGTGCCCTCGACGCGATCCGGCCACACCACCAGGCGGCGCCCGACGCCGGGCCCGGACACGATCGTCGCCGTCGCGACGGACCGGTGATCGCGGACCGCCTCGGCGATCTCCCCGAGCTGCGGGAAGTTCTCGCGGTCGACCTGCTCGACGAACACGTCGAGGATGCCGCCGCAGGTCAGCCCGACGGCGAACGCGTCGTCGTCGGAGACCCCGTAGCGCTGCAGCGTCGGGTCGGCGCCCTCGAGGATCTCGTTCCCGAGCTCGTACACCGCGCCCTCGACGCAGCCGCCCGACACACTCCCGACGGCCTGGCCGTCGGAGCTGACGAGCATCGAGGCGCCCGGCTGCCTCGGCGCCGAGCGGAAGGTCCCGACGACGGTGGCGAGCGCCGTCGACCGGCCCTCGTCCCACCACGACCCGAGGGTCGGGAGCACGTCACGCATCCGACAGCACCTCCGTGAGCTCCTGCAGCGTCGCCAGCGAGTGGCCGGCCAGCAATCGGTCAACGTGCGGCAGGGCCGCGGCGATTCCCCCCTGCACCGGCTCGTAGCCGCGCTTGCCCGCGTGCGGGTTCACCCACACCACGCCGTGGGCGAGGCGGGCGAGGCGCTCCATCTGCTCGCCGAGCAGCTCGGTCCCCCCTCGCTCCCAGCCGTCGGAGAACACGACGACGACGGCCCGGCGCGCGACGCCGCGCTGACCCCAGTGGTCGAGGAACGCTCTCAGCACCTCGCCGAGCCGGGTTCCGCCCGACCAGTCCGGGATGGCGTTGCCCGCGTCGCGCAGTGCCCGTTCGGGATCGCGCTGGCGCAGCTCGCGGGTCACGCGGGTGAGCCGGGTGCCGAGGGTGAAGGTCTCGACGGCCTGCGGGGTCCGCCGCGTGAGCACGTGCGCGAAGCGCAGCAGCGTGTCGGCGTAGGGCGCCATCGACCCGGACACGTCCAGGAGCAGCACCACCCGGCGGGGACGCTCGCGCCGGGCGCGACGCTCGAGCCCCGGAATCTCGCCCGCGTGACGCAGGGTCGACCGCAGGGTCCGGCGCGCGTCCGGTTCCCCGCGGCGCGCGGGACGGCGCCTGCGGGCCCGGCGTCGTGGGGGGTCCGGGCGCAGCAGCGCGAGCATCCGGCGCATGTGCTCGCGCTCGCCGATGGTCAGGTCGGCGATGTCCCGGTCGCGCAGCACCTCCTCGCCGGAGGCGGCGACACGCAGTTCGGGGACATCGCCGTCGTCCTCGCCGCTCCCGCTGCGCTCGGGGCTCGAGAGCGCGGCGATCGTCGCGGTCCGCGGCTTCGGCGGCGCGGCGCGGCCCATCCGCTGCTCGCGCGGGTCGGACGAGAACCACGCGTGGAAGGCCTGGTCGTAGCGGGCGATGTCGTCGGGGTCGGCGCACAGCGTCAGGCGGCCCGCCCAGTAGGTCGCGACCTCGCTCGCCAGGTCGACCTCGCGCAGGGCCCGCAGGTAGGTCGCGGTGCGGTCGGGGGTGACCGGAACCCCCGCGTTGCGCAGCAGGCGGGTGAAGGCGGTGAGGTCGGTCAGGACGGCGTCCCTGTCGGGGGCGGCGGTGTCGTCGAGCTCTTCGACGACACCGGAGGCCAGCAGCGCGCCGGCGTGCGGGCGGGGGGCGGGTCCGTCGGTGCTCCCGCCGCGGTCGCCAGTACTCATGACGCGAGCAGGGCGTCCAGCGCGTCGCGGGCCCGGTCGGCGTCCTCGCGGTACTTCAGGACGGCACCCAGCGTCGCGGTGGCCGACTCCAGGTCGAGGCGGCGCGCGCCGACGAGCTCGAGGGCCGCGGCCCAGTCCAGCGTCTCGGCGACCCCCGGCGGCTTGAGCAGGTCGAGCCCGCGGAGCCGCTGCACGGCCTGCGCCACCTGCTGGGCGAGGTCGTCGGCGAGCTGGGGCATGCGGGCCTTGAGGATGGCGACCTCGCGGGCGAGGTCGGGGTGGTCGAGCCAGAGGTAGAGGCAGCGACGCTTGAGTGCGTCGTGCACCTCGCGGGTGCGGTTGGAGGTGAGGACCACCAGCGGCGGCGTCTCGGCCTTCACGACGCCGATCTCGGGGATCGTCACCGAGTTCTCCGCGAGCACCTCGAGCAGGAACGCCTCGAACTCGTCGTCGGCGCGGTCCACCTCGTCGACGAGCAGCACGCTCGGCGTCGTCTGCAGCGCCTCGAGCACCGGACGGGCCAGCAGGAAGCGGCGGTCGTAGAGGGAGGCCTCGACGGCGTCCGCGTCGAGCTCGGAGTGCGACGCGGTCGCCGCCGCCTCCATGGTGCGCAGGTGCAGCAGCTGACGCGGGAAGTCCCAGTCGTAGAGGGCCTGCGCGGCGTCGATGCCCTCGTGGCACTGCAGCCGGATCAGCGGAGCCTCGAGCACCTCCGCCAGGGCCTGGGCGAGCGCGGTCTTCCCGGTGCCGGGCTCGCCCTCACAGAACAGCGGGCGTCCCATGCGCAGGGCGAGGAACGCCGCCGAGGCGAGGCCGGAGTCGGCGAGGTACCCGGTGCGCGCAAGAGCGGCGCTGACGTCGTCGGGCCCGGCGAGATCGGTGGCAACGGTCACGGGTCCATCGTCCCCCAGGCGGGATCACCGGACCACCAGGGCGTCGGACACCCCGACCCGACGAGTGCTCTGCATCACATTCTTTCCTGAGAACACGGTGACGACTGTGACAGTCCCGCCTCCTGTCACGGCCGTATGACATCGATGAGAACACCGCTGGTCATCGCACTGAGCAGGCGCAATGAGCGTGCGGCCCGGGGATCGCCGGTGTTTTCGCTGATCGTTTCTCTTCTGAGACCGGGTTGAAACAGCGCGTGTGCTCCGTACCGTTCGGCGTCGGCCGTCCCGAGGACGGTCCGAACCACCCCGGGGTCGCCGCGCCCGCCGCTTGTCCAGCGTCTCCGGGAGACCCCACACGAGAGGTGCGGACCGGACAGGCGCGAGCAGCACGGAACTCGGCACGCCCCACGGGGCGTGCCCGGTGGCGAGACCGCGTGGAACCGGTCGACGACCCGCTGGGGAGCTCTTCCCGGTCCGTTGTCTGCGGGGGCGCGGTGCGAGTGAGAGGTCATGCTTCGTAGTAACAATGAGTCGCTGGCGCGCGTCCTCACCCGTCGGGCGGCCCAGATGACGCTGGTCGGCGCGCTGGCGGCGACCCCGCTGGCGATGGCGGCAGGCACGGCCTCCGCGACGGACTGGGACTCGATCGCCCAGTGCGAGAGCAGCGGCAACTGGAACACCAACACCGGCAACGGGTACGGCGGTGGGCTGCAGTTCACCGACTCGACCTGGAAGGCCTTCGGCGGCAAGGGCAGCCCCGAGAACGCCAGCCGCGAGCAGCAGATCCAGGTGGCCGAGAAGGTCAAGGGCAGCCAGGGCATGGGCGCCTGGCCGGTCTGCTCCAAGAAGTCGGGCGAGTCGGGCTCCTCGAAGTCTTCCTCGTCGAAGTCGTCCAGCTCGTCCGACGACAGCTCGTCGAGCTCGTCCGACGACAACTGAGGCACGACCTCTCCGGGCCCCGACCCGGATGCACGACGCCCCGGCACCCGCGCGGTGCCGGGGCGTCGTCGTGTCAGCGGCCCCTCAGGGGCAGTTCACCCACTCCTGGGAGCCGTCCGCGAACTCCTGGCGCTTCCACACCGGCAGCTGCCGCTTGACCTCGTCGACCAGCTCGCTGCACGCGTCGAACGCCTCGCGGCGGTGCTCGGCGGCGACCGCGCAGGCGAGCGCGACGTCGCCGATCGCGAGCGGCCCGACCCGGTGCGACACGGCCACCGCGGTGACGCCGGCGAAGCGCCCGGCCACCTCCGCGGCGACGCGCTCCACCACCGCGCCCGCGCTCGGGTGGCCCTCGTAGTCCAGGGCGCGCACCGACCGGCCGTGATCGTGGTCGCGCACCACGCCGGAGAAGGTGACCACGGCACCGCTGCGGGGCCCGTCGACGAGTGCGGCGTGGGCCGACACGTCGAGCGGCTCCTCCCCGACGGCGGCGCGCAGCACGACGGGGGTGGTCGGCGCGGTACTCACTGGTGGTCCCCTCCCTGGATCTGGTCGACGGCGTGGTCGAGCACGGGTTCGAGCACGGCCAGACCGTCGCGCACCCCGCCCGGCGAGCCGGGCAGGTTCACCACCAGTGTGCGTCCGGCGACGCCGGCGACGCCGCGGGAGAGCATCGACGTCGGCACCTTCTCCGCGCCCGCCGCGCGCACCGCGTCCGCCAGACCCGGGACCTCGTAGTCGATCACGGCGCGGGTGGCCTCCGGGGTGGCGTCGGTCGGCGAGATGCCGGTTCCGCCGGTGGTCAGCACCACCTGCACCCGCTCCGCGACCGCGGCGCGCAGCGCCTGGGCCACCGGCTCGCCGTCGGGCACCACCAGGGCGTCGTCGGCGGTGTACCCGTGGGTGCGCAGCCAGTCGACGATCAGCGGGCCGCCGCGGTCGTCGTAGACACCCGCCGCGGCCCGGTTCGAGGCGGTGACGACGCGGGCCCGGCGCAGCGGTTCGTTCTCGGCCATGCCGCCCATCATCGCCCTTCCGGCCGGGTCCAGACGCCGGAGCGCCCGCCCTCCTTGCGCTCCAGCCGCACCCCGTCCATCGTCGCCGCGGGGTCGAGCGCCTTGACCATGTCGTGCAGCGCGAGCCCTGCGACCGACACGGCCGTCAGGGCCTCCATCTCCACCCCGGTGCGGTCGGCGCTGCGCGCGGTCGCCGCCACCCGGACCTCGGTCTCGCCCACCTCGAGGTCCACCGTCACGCCCGCGAGCGGGATGGGGTGGCAGAGCGGGATGAGGTCCGGGGTGCGCTTGGCGCCCATGATCCCGGCGATCCGCGCGGTGGCCAGTGCGTCGCCCTTGGGGACGGTGCCGTCGCGCAGCGCGGCGCACACCTCGGCGGTGGTGCGCAGAACGCCGCTCGCCGTGGCCACGCGTCGGGTGACCTCCTTGTCGCCGACATCGACCATGCGGGCGGCGCCGGTCGCGTCGACGTGGGTGAGACGGCCCGCACCGTCCTGCGGGCTCACCCGTCCTCCTCGCGACGCGCGCCGTCCGCGGACTCCGACCCGGCGTCGAGGGCGTCCTGGACCGAGCCGGTCGGGCGCCCGGCGCGCTCGCCCTCGCTGACCCGCCGCACGGCGGACGCGACCGCGGGCGACACCGTCGAGTCGAAGACGCTCGGCACGATGAACAGCGGGTTCGGCTCGGTGACCACGTCCGCGATCGCGGCCGACGCCGCGAGCAGCATCGCGTCGGTGATCCCGCGGGCCTGCGCGTCGAGGAGGCCGCGGAAGATGCCGGGGAACGCGAGCACGTTGTTGATCTGGTTCGGGTAGTCCGAGCGGCCCGTGGCGACCACGGCGGCGTGGTGCACCGCGATGCCCGGGTCGATCTCGGGGTCGGGGTTGGCGAGCGCGAAGACGATCGCGTCGGTGGCCATGCCCTTGACGTCGTCGGCGGTCAGCAGGTTCGGGGCCGAGACGCCGATGAAGACGTCCGCCTCCGGCAGGGCGTCGTGCACGTCGCCGGTGCGGCCCCCGGAGTTGGTCTGTTCGGCGACCCAGCGCAACGAGTCGTGCAGCCCCGGACGGTCGCGGTGGATGATCCCGTCGACGTCGACCGCGATCAGGTCCGCCGGCTCGAGCGGCAGCAGCAACCGGATGATCGCCGATCCGGCCGCGCCGACCCCGCACACCACGATCCGGCAGTCCTCCGAGCGCTTCCCGACCACCCGCAGGGCGTTGCGCAGCGCCCCGAGCACGACGACGGCGGTGCCGTGCTGGTCGTCGTGGAACACCGGGACGTCGAGGCTTTCCCGCAGCCGCGCCTCGATCTCGAAGCAGCGCGGGGCGGCGATGTCCTCGAGGTTGATCCCGCCGTAGACGGGGGCGAGCACCTGGACCGTCCGGATGATCTCCTCGGTGTCCTGGGTGTCGAGGCACACCGGCCACGCGTCCACCCCGGCGAAGCGCTTGAACAGCGCCGCCTTGCCCTCCATGACCGGCATCGCCGCGGCGGCGCCGAGGTTGCCCAGGCCCAGCACCGCGGACCCGTCGGTGACGACGGCGACGGTGTTCCGCTTGATCGTGAGGCTGCGGGCGTCGTCCGGGCGCGCCGCGATGGCCTGGCACACCCGCGCGACGCCCGGGGTGTAGGCCCGTGAGAGGTCCTCCCGGGTGCGCAGGCCGACCTTCGGGGTGACCTCGATCTTCCCGCCGAGGTGCACGAGGAACGTCCGGTCGGAGACGTTGCGCACCCGCACGCCGTCGAGGCCGCCGAGGGCCTCGGTGATCTCCTCGGCGTGCCGCTCGGAGAGGGCGTTGCACGAGATGTCGACGATGACCGCCTCGGCGCGGGACTCCACCACGTCGAACGCCGTCATCACGCCGCCCACGCGGCCGACGGCCACCGCGAGGTCGCCCGCCGCGGTGGCGCTGGCCGGCGCCTCGACGCGCGCGGTGATGGCGTAGCCCGGACCCGGGACCGCCACGGTCCTCACCTCTCCCGATCGGCGCTGATCCCGCCACGGACCCTGGCCAGGTCGGCCGGGGTGTCGACGTCGTCACGGGTCGCGAGGTCGCCGACCTCCACGGTCCGCACGTCGTCGCGCCCAGCAAGGTATCCCCGGGCCCCGACGTCGTCGTGCGCGGCCGCCGCCACGGCGGGCAGGTGCTCCGCCCCGAGCAGGACCGGGTGGCCCGGACGGCCCCGGTAGCTGCCCCGGGCGAGCCCGGCGGGGTCCGCGGCGGCGGCGACCCGGCCGAGGGCCGCGGCGCCGATGCCGGGGGTGTCGACGAGCAGCACGAGCACGGCGTCCACATCGCGCGGCACGGCCCCGAGACCCGCGCGCAGCGAGGCACCCATCCCGTCGGCCCAGTCGGGCGCGACGACGACGACGGCCTCGGGATCGGCCGCGTCCACGGCGCCGGCCGCCCGGTCGGCCTCGGCGCCGAGCACGACCAGTCGCGGGTCGAGCCCGCCCCCGCGCAGCGCACGCAGGGCGCGGGCGACCAGCGGCTCGCCGTCGAGCTCGACGAGCGCCTTCGGCCCACCCATGCGCCTGCCGGCCCCCGCGGCGAGCAGGAGGCCGGCGACCCGCACTAGCGGTTGATCTCCGTGACGGGGTGCTCGTAGCCGAGCTCGTCCTGGGGTAGCGGGAACTGCGTCTCGCCGAACGGCGAGGAGGCGCCCTGGGTCGGGGCCAGCAGCTCGGTGACGGGATGACCGCCCTCGACCTCCGGCCACCACGGGTCCTGCCGCGGCGTGACGGCCTTCTCGCCCTCGCTCTGCGCTGCCACCGGTTCCTCCTGGTCGGGCGTGGTCGGCCTGCTCGGCCGGGGTCCCAGTCTGCCGCACCCACCACCCCGGGGGCGAACCGCTCGCCCCGCGCGGGTGGCCGGCGTGGTCTCCTGGGCCCGTCCGCGTCGTCCCCGGTGAGGCCCCGGACGGCCACGACTACGCTGGTCGGGATGGCCGGCCGACCCGGGACCCTGCTCGACCACCTGCGCGCCCAGGACGACACGACCCTGGGCGCCCTGCTGCGCGCCCGCCCGGACCTGGCCCTGCCCGCGCCGGCCGACACCGGCGTCGTCGCGACCCGCGCCGGGGTGCGCACCTCCGTCGGGCGCGCCCTCGAGGACCTCGACGCGCTGCACCTCGCCGTCGTCGACGCCCTGCTGGTCGCGGGGGCCGACGAGGGGCCCGTCCCGCCGGACTCCGTCCTGGCCCTGCTCGGCCCGGCCGTCCCCCGCGAGGCCGCACGCGCGGCGCTCGACCGGCTGCGCGCCCTGGCGCTCGCCTGGGACGTCGACGCGAAGGGCACCCTCGACGACGGCGCGTCGGTGTCCCTCGACGGCGGACCCGGCGGGGTCCGCGCGGCCCCCGCCCTGCGCGACGCCGCCCGCCGCCATCCCGCCGGGCTCGGCAGGCCCGCCCCCGAGACCTCGGCACTGCGCACGGGCGACCCGGCCGCGGTCGTGGCCGCGCTGCCCGACGACCAGCGCGCCGTCGTCGACGCCCTCGACCGCGACGGCCCCGTCGGGCGCAGCCGGGCCCGCGACGGCGACGACAACCCGGTCGCCCGGCTGCTCGCCTCCGGGCTCCTGCGCCGGGTCGACGACGAGACCGTGGAGCTCACCCGCGAGGCCGGTCTGGCCCTGCGCGGCGACCACCCGCTCGGCGAGATCGCCGCGACCGACCCCATGCCCGCCCCCCGCGAGCACGACCCGGACACCGTCGACGCCACCGCCGCGGGCGAGGCGCTGGAGACACTGCGCCGCGCCGAGGGGGTCATCGCCGCGTGGTCGGCCGCCCCGCCCACGGTGCTGCGCTCCGGCGGGCTCGGCGTGCGCGACCTGCGCAGGCTCGCGAAGGACCTCGAGACCGACGAGTCCGGCGCCGGGCTGCTCGTCGAGGTGCTCGCCTCCGCGTCGCTGGTCGCGGTCAGCGAGGACGGCGACCCGGTCTGGTGCCCGACGACGACCGCGGACCGCTGGCTCGCCGCGCCGCCGGAGACGCAGTGGGTCGCGCTGGCCCGGGCCTGGATGGAGATGCCGCGCCTGCCGTCGTCGATCGGCGCCCGCGACTCGAACGACAAGCTGGTCGGGCCGCTGTCCGACGAGGTGCGCCGCCCGTGGGCCCCCCAGGTCCGGCGCCGGGTGCTCGAGCGGCTCGCCGAGTTCGGTGAGGGCGCGGGGCCGGCCTCGGTCGACGACCTCGTCGCCTCGCTGGCCTGGCGCGCCCCGCGCCGCGGCGGCCGGGCCCGCGACGAGCTGGTCCGCGCCGCCGTGCGGGAGGCGACCGCGCTCGGCGTCGTCGCCCTCGACGCCCTCACCTCGGCCGGGCGGGAGCTGCTGCGCACACCGAAGCGGCCCGACGACGACCCGGACGCCGCGGCGGCCGGCGCCCTGCGCCCGGCGCTGCCCGCCCCCGTCGGGCACGTGCTGCTGCAGGCCGACCTCACCGCTGTCGCGCCCGGACGGCTGGAGCCCGAGCTGGCCGCGGCGATGGACCGCGTCGCCGACGTGGAGTCCGCGGGCGGCGCGACGGTCTACCGCATCAGCGAGGCCTCGGTCCGGCGCGCGCTCGACCTGGGCTGGACCGCCGCCGAGGTCCACGACCTGTTCGGCACCCGCTCGGCGACCCCGGTGCCGCAGAACCTGACCTACCTCGTCGACGACGTGGCCCGGCGTCACGGGCGCCTGCGCGGCGGGTCGGCGGCGTCGTTCCTGCGCTCCGAGGACGAGGCGCTGCTCGCGGAGGTCGTGTCGCGGCCGGAGGCGGAGGCGCTGGAGCTGCGCCGGATCGCCCCGACCGTGGTGGTGTCGACCCACCCGCTCGCCGAGGTGCTCGACGCGCTGCGCGGCGCCGGGCTCTCCCCCGTCGCGGAGGACGCCGAGGGCGGGGTGCTCGACCTGCGCCCCCGGGGGCGGCGCACCGCCCCGCGCCGGCCCGACCGCGCGGGCATCGGCGGGTCACCGCGACTGTCCGACGACCAGGTGGCGGCGCTCGTCGCGCAGCTGCGCGCGGGGGACAAGGCGGCGACGGCGTCGCGCGGACCGGCGACGGTGCCCGGGTCCACCCGCCAGACCGCGTCGGCCACCGTCGCAGTGCTCGCGGACGCGGCCCGCTCCGGGCGCACGGTGTGGATCGGCTACGTCGACGCGCAGGGCACCGCTTCGCAGCGGGTGGTCCGCCCGCTGCGCGTGGGCCACGGGCTGCTCGAGGGGACCGACGCCGCCGTCGAGGACGACGCCGAGCCCGGCCCTTCGGTGAGCTTCGCGCTGCACCGGATCACGTCGGTCAGCGTGCTGGCCTGACCGCGCGGGTAGCGCGTCCGGCGGGGTCCGGGACTCCGGATGAACGATCGCCCCCACGTGGGAGCGTTCCTACACTGCTCCGGTGACCACCGCCGGACGTCGCCCCGGGTCGGTGAGCCGATCGCCGCAGGGCGGCCTCGCCGAGGTGCTCGACCTCATCCTCGACAAGGGCCTGGTCATCGACGTCTTCATCAAGGTCTCGGTGATCGGTATCGAGATCCTGACCATCGACGCCCGGGTGGTCGTCGCGAGCGTCGACACCTACCTGCGTTTCGCGGCGGCCACGGATCGCCTCGACCTGCACGCCAAGGGCGGCATGGGACTCGACGAGCTCCCGGGCAAGATGACCGAGGACACCATGCACGGCGCGGCCAAGGGCATCACCAAGGGCGTGCTCGACGCGGGCCACGAGATGTGGCGCGAAGTGCGCGACGAACATCGCGAGAAGAAGCAGGCGCGACGCGACCGGTGAGGCTCCCCGACCCGCGGCCCGGCCTGCGGCGGGCCGCACCGACAGGGCGAGCGCCTAGGCTCGGGCGCCGACCGCCCAGACCTGCATGGCGTGCTCGACGAGCGCGATGAGGGTCTCCTTCGTGGACTCGCGGTCCCGGGCGTCCACCGTCACGACGGGCACGGCCGGGTCGACGGCCAGTGCGTCCACCACGTCCTGCAGGGAGTGCGCGAGCACCCCGTCGAAGCAGTTGACCCCGAGCACGTAGGGCAGGTTGCGGTCCTCGAAGAAGTCGACCGCGGCGAAGCAGTCGGCGAGCCTGCGGGTGTCGACCAGGACGACCGCGCCGATCGCGCCGCGCACCAGGTCGTCCCACATGAACCAGAACCGGTCCTGCCCGGGCGTCCCGAACAGGTAGAGGATCAGGTCGGCGTCGAGCGTCACGCGCCCGAAGTCCATGGCGACCGTCGTGGTGCGCTTGTTCGGCACCGCCGTGAGGTCGTCGACACCGGCGCTGGCGTCGGTCATCACGGCCTCGGTGGTCAGGGGGTCGATCTCGGAGACCGATCCCACGAAGGTCGTCTTGCCGACCCCGAACCCCCCGGCGACGACGATCTTCGCCGACGTGGTCGTCGGCGCAGGAGCCTCAGAGCCGTCGTAGTCCACTCAACACCCTTTCCATCAACGCCATGTCCGGGGAATCGCCCGTCGACGAGGCGGTCTCGTGCACCACGATCGAACCGTGCGCGGCCATGTCGCCCAGCAGGACGCGGGCGACGCCGAGCGGCAGGGACAACAACGCGCCGACCTCGGCGACCGACTTGGGCTCGCGGCACAGGTCGGCGATCATGCGGTGCTCGTACTGGGTGACCTGTTCGGGGTCGCGTCCGTGGGCCGTCGTCGACAGCAGCGTCTCGACGGCGAGGTCGTAGGCCGGCCGGGTCCGGCCGCGGGTCCAGGCGTAGGGCCGCACGAAGGACGACTCGGGCGGCTCGTCGCCACCGCGGGGACCGTCGGGGTAGTCGGGCGGTCCCTGGTCGTACTGGCCCACCGGGATACCGCCGGGCGTGGTCGGCGCCGCGGTGTCGGCCTCGTCCGGACGGCCCGCGACGTCGGGGCGCCAGCCACCGGGCTGCGGTCCCGACGGCGGCCCGAGCGGTACGCCCTGCGGAGGGCTCCGGTGGGCGCCGCCCTGGTCCATCGGCGGCCGGCCGTCGAGGGACTGCGCGGCATCGCGGTCGGCGGCGGACGTGTCGTCCGTGTCCTTGCGACGGCGCCCGAACAGCCCGCGCCGCTCACCCGAGCGACGCGCCGTCCCGCCGGTGATCCCGTTGAGGACGTCGGCGAAAGCGTCCTCGTCCGGTCCTTGGCTCACCGTCGCTCACCTCTCCCGGCGGCTCATCGGAATCCCGATCCCTGCAGCTCGGCACGCAGCTCGGGGGTGAGCAGCTGGCCCACCCGGTCGACGAGGAGGGTCATCTCGTAGCCGACCAGCCCGATGTCGCAGTTCGGCGCGGCGAGGGTCGCGAGACACGAGCCGTCGCTGATCGACATGAGGAGCACGATCCCGCGCTCCATCTCGACCACGGTCTGCACCACCTCGCCCGCCTCGAAGCACCGGGCGGCGCCCTGGGTGAGGCTGATCAGCCCGGACGCCACGGCGGCGAGCTGGTCGGCCCGGTCGCGCGGGAGCCGGTTCGACGCGGTGAGCAGCAGGCCGTCCGCCGACACCACGACCGCGTGCGCGACGCCCGGGACGCGCTCCGCGAAGTTCGAGACCAGCCAGCCGAACCTGCTGGGCTGCGACTGGGGTGCCGTCACTGCTCCTCCTCGTCGGTGCGTGGGCCGGCGGAGTGCGCCGGGCCGTTCGTCGGGTCCTCGTCGGCGGGTCCGCCGTCGGGGGGCTGGGGCGGGCGCGTCGACCGGCCGTCGGCGACACCGCGCTGGTAGCTGGCGAGCCGGCCCCGGACGGCGTCCGGGTTGCGGCGCGGCGTGGCGGTGTCCGCGGACGCCGCGGCGGCAGGCGGCGGGGCGGCCGGGGCGCTGCCCGGCACCAGCTGGGCCCGGGGACGCCTGCGCGGCAGCCCGGCCTCGGTGGTGCCCGCGTCCACGGAGGTCAGCGAGGGCGCCCCGGCGGCGAAGCCGGGGTGGCCGCCGTCGGCCCATTCCGGGTCGACGCCCGCCGGGTCGTTCGGCTCCGCCTCACGGAACCAGACCGACGCGACCTCGTCGAAGATCGGGGTGCGTTCCCGGTTGGGGAGCACCGCTCCCGGTCGCCGGGACAGGGTCTCGGACCCCGGACGGGTCGGGCCGGGGGTCCCGCGGCCGTTCCCGTTCCGGCCGTTCCCGTTCTGACCGTTGCCGTTCTGACCGTTGCCGTTCTGACCCGCACCGTTGCGGCCGTTGCCGTTCTGGCCGGCTGCGGCCTGGTCGGCGCCGTGCTGGTCGACTCCTGGCTGCTCGGCCCCGTGCGGGTCGGCGTCGGCCGGAGCCGCTCCGTGCGCGCCTGCCCCGTGGGAGGCCACGCCGTTCGGCGCGTGCGGCTCGGGTGCGGCGTCGACCGGCGGGCCGACCGCGGCGGCACCGGTGTCCTCGGCGGACGCGAACAGCTCGTCACCCGCCGCGGACTGCTCTGCGGCATCCGATCCGTCCGCCTCCTGGAAGGGACGGGGACGCAGCCGGGGCGCCGAGCCGGGCCGCAGCAGCGGGCCCCCCTCGGTCTGGCGCCGTTGGGAGAGCGGGCGCAGCGAGAGCCGGGACGGCCGGGGGACGGGCGTCTCGCCCGGCTCCTCGACCGCCGTGTCCGCCGCGGGCCGACCCGTCCCGTCGTCGTACGCGGCCGGGGTCGCGTCGGCGGCACCGGCCACCGCCCCGTCGGCCGGGGCGGCGTGGTCGGGGAACTCGGGGTACGTCGGTGCGGGGACGTCCGCGTCGTGCGGGGCGACCGGCGCGGCCGCCTCCTCCGGAGCGTCCTGCGGTGTCGGGAAGCCACCCGTGCCTGCGGTCTCCGCCGGCGCCGCGTCGCCCGCGGGCGGCGGAACGACCTCGGCCCCGTTCCACATCGGTGGCTGCGGAGCGGGCGGCGTGCTCGCCGGGCCGGCGCCCTGGTCGGACGCGGCGGGCTGCTCCCCGGACCCGCCACCGGGCGGGGCCCAGGGGCCGGGACGCGGACCCGGCTGGGGGCGGCCCGGGAGGGCGCCCGGGCGCGGCGGGAAGCCGGGGTGGCTCGGCGGGCCGGGGCGGGCCCCGGGAGGCGGCGGACCCTGCTCGGCGGGTGTCCACCCGTCCGGCCGGGGGACCGGACGGGGTCGCGGCGCGAACCCGCCGTCGGGGGCGCCCTGCGGACCCGGGCGCGGCGGCAGCATGCCGTGCCGTCCTGCGGGCCCGTCACCCTCGGTGACCGGCGCGGCGTCGTCGGACGCCTCGCCGTCGGTGTCCTCCACGATCCTGCCGTCGGGGCCCCGCCAGGCGTGCGCCGCGACCGCGCGCGTCGGCACGCCTGGCCCCGGAGCGGGCTCCTCGGCCGGCGGTGCCGGCGTCGCGGTCGCGGTTCCGGCGGCATCGGCCTCGTCCGGGTCGCCGCCGGTCTGGCTCCAGACGGTCACGCCGTCGTCGCCGTTCCCGGTGTCGTCGCCGATCACCGAGGCGACGCGGTCGTCCTCGTCGTCGACCTCGTCGGTGTCGTCGTCGTCCGCCTCGTGACCCGTGACCGCGGGCGCGGGTCCGGCGGGGGCCGGAACGTCCTGGTCCGGGCCGGCGGCGTCCTCGAAGGTGGGCGCCGGACCGGGCCGCATCGGACGTCGCGGCAGCGCGGACGCGAGTGAACCGGGCAGGCCGTTGCGGCGCGGCTGCTCCCCGCCGGCCTCCGGCTCCGGAGCGGACAGCGGGCCCGGGGCCTGCGTGGCGCCCCCGTCGCCGTCGGGGTCGACGGCCGGCGCGAAGAACGCCGCCGCGCCGGCGGCACCGGCCACGCCGGCGGCACCCGCCGCGGCCGCACCGCCGCGGGAGGCGGTCCGGCGGGGCAGGCCCGGAGCACCCTCACGCGGTTCGCCCGCGCCCTGGCGCGGGATGGGCGTGCCCGCCGTCTCCGGGCGGGGCGAGCCGTTCGTCGGGGACGCGGGCGCGCCCTGCGGGCTCTGGCCCGGCGCACGGACCGGCAGACCGGTCCCGCCGAGCGCGCGGGTCGACTGGGTGCCGACCGCACGGCCACCGGGGCCGCCGGACAGCACGGCCGCCGCGGGGATCCGCACCGCGGCGATCACGCCGCCGCCGTCGCGGGTGTGCAGCGTGACCGCGATGCCGTGGCGGATCGCGAGCCGGCCGACCACGAACAGGCCCATGCGCCGCGACGCGGAGACGTCGACGGTGGGGGGCGACCCGAGGCGCTGGTTCGACTCGGCGAGGTCCTGGTCGGTCATGCCGACGCCGCGGTCGGAGATCTCGAGGACGATGGCGCCGTCCTGGTCCGGACGGGCCCCGACGTCGACGCGGGTCTCCGGGGCCGAGAACGCCGCGGCGTTCTCCAGCAGCTCGGCGACGAGGTGCACGACGTCGCCCGCGGTGCGGCCGAGCAGCTGCACCGACGGCGGCGAGGCCAGCTCGACGCGCTGGTACTGCTCCACCTCGGACGCCGCGGCGCGCAGCACGTCGACCAGCGGCACCGGGCGTCCGCCGCGGCGTGCGAGGTCGGTGCCGGAGAGGACGAGGAGGTTCTCCGAGTTGCGGCGCATGCGCGTCGCGAGGTGGTCGAGCTGGAAGAGCTCGGCCAGCGCCTCCGGGTCCTCCTCCTTGTTCTCCAGCTGCTCGATGAGGCGCAGCTGGCGCTCGACGAGGGCCTGCGAGCGCCGCGAGAGGTTGACGAAGATGCTGTTGAAGGCGGTGCGCAGACCAGCCTGTTCGGCCGCCAGGCGGACCGCCTGCTCGTGCACCTGGTCGAACGCGCGAGCGACCTCGCCGATCTCCTCGCGCGTCTCGATCGGTGTCCGGGTCACCTCGGTGTCCGGTGCCTCGCCCTCGCGCAGGCTCCGGACCGCCGCGGGGAGTCTGCGCTCGGCGACGTCGAGGGCGGTGCGGCGCAGCAGCCGCAGGGGCCGCAGCAGCGAGCGGGTCACGAAGAACACGACCGCGGCGCCTGCCATCAGCGCGAGCAGCAGCACCACCGAGGCCACGCCCGCCGCGTTGCGCGCGCCGTTCTGCAGGGCCGCGGCGTTCGACTGGAGGCGTTCGCGCAGCTGGTCGGAGACGTCGGTGACCTTCTGCTGCACCGCGTTCGACGCCGCGTCCCAGTCCTGCGCCGAGACCTGCAGGGGCAGGCCGGCGCTGCCCCGGCCGAGGACGACCTGGGCCAGCCGGTCCCGGGCGTCGACGTCGGGCCCGACGACGGCGTCGGCCAGTGGGGCGTTGTCGGTGCCCACCGCGCTGCGGAACTCGTCGACGGCGATGCTGCGGCGCAGCGTGGCGTTGCGGGCCTGGTCGATCGAGGGGGCGTCGATCCGCCCGCCCGCGATCGCCGAGGCGACGACCGCCTGCACGTAGGCGTCCTGCTCACGGACCTCGGAGAGCGCGTAGAGGCCGTTCGACAGCCCGGCGATGGAGGGGTCGGCGGCCTCGCGCGTGAGCGACTCGTCGAAGGTCAGCACCGCGGAGGTGGCGTCGGTGTAGCGCGAGATCGCTCCCGCCGGGTCGACCCGCCCGCCCCGCACGTCGTCGCGCACCCGGTCGAGCTGCGCGATCGCGCCCGACGCGTCCCGGTAGGAGGACCGCGTCTGGTCGTCGACCGAGTTCGCCGACTCGTAGGTGCTGCGCAGCCGCGCGAACTTGTCGTTGGTGTCGTCCGCCCGGTCCTGGACGGGCCCGAACCCACCCGCCCGGTTGGTCGCGAGGAACACCGCGGCGCCACGACGCTCCCCGTCGAGAGCGCCGAGCAGCCGGGCGCTGTCCCCCTCGAGCGCGACGGCCTGCTGCACGCCGTCGTACGACCGGGCCTTCTCGGTCTGTTCGACGATGCGCAGCACGCCCAGCGTGATGACGAACAGCGTCGGGACGAGCAGGACGGCCGCGAGCTTGACCGGCAGGCTCCAGTTGCGCAGCGCCAGGCGCTCGCCCATGGGCGCGCGGTCGGGCGCGCCGGGCTCGGGGGCACCACCCGCGCGGGCGTCACCCCGCGCGTCGGGTCGGCGGACGGGAGCGGTCACGCGCTCATCCTTCCCATTGCACCGGTCGGTCGGTGGCCTGCCGTCGGTCGTGGCCCCTGATCGGACGCCTGCCGCACCGTGCGTAGTTGTTCATGGGCTACACTGCCCGCGAACAGTCCGACGCGGCGCCAACGGAGTGACGGTGTCACCCCGGGTAACGAGCGTGCGTGCGCACAGCGTGCATG
Organism: Actinomycetospora sp.; assembly: GCF_036497245.1. Taxonomy (GTDB): domain Bacteria; phylum Actinomycetota; class Actinomycetes; order Mycobacteriales; family Pseudonocardiaceae; genus Actinomycetospora. Next base: position 36,731 of record NZ_DASXJS010000029.1, read on the forward strand.
CGGCGCAGTCGTGAGACGCATTCGGTGGGTCCATCGCAGGTGTTCGGCCCGGGTGGACAGTACGGACGGATCCGCGGCCGATGCTCCCGGGCGGGGTATGGGGGTCAGGGCAGGTCGGCCGGGGCGCGAGCACACGATCAGTGCGCCCACGGCGGCCCCGTCGGGTGGTGTGTCACTCCTCGGAGCAGGTGTCGGTGGCCCGGGAGTGTATCCGCACCCCCCGACGAGATCATCTCCCCGTCGACGACACCCCCCGTCCGCGCGCGGACGATCACGGGACGTGGCTGGTCAGCGCATCGGGCGGACGCGGGCCGGTGATCGTCTCCCGAACGGGGACAATGGAGACCGACGGCGGGTCGCCGTCGCCCGCACCATCGAGCATCGCCGAGGAGGACCCGAGACCGTGAGCACCCCCGGGACCGGACCGCTGATCGTCCAGTCCGACAAGACGTTGCTCCTCGAGGTCGACCACGAGGACGCCGGAGCGGCGCGCATCGCCATCGCGCCCTTCGCCGAGCTCGAGCGCGCGCCGGAGCACGTGCACACCTATCGGGTCACCCCGCTGGCGCTGTGGAACGCCCGGGCGGCGGGGCACGACGCCGAGCAGGTCGTCGACGCCCTCGTGAAGTACTCCCGCTTCGCGGTCCCGCAGGCGCTGCTCATGGACGTCGTCGAGACGATGGGCCGCTACGGGCGCCTCCAGCTGACCAACGACCCCGCCCACGGTCTCGTCCTCGTCTCCTTCGACCGCGCGGTCCTCGAGGAGGTGCTGCGCAACAAGAAGATCGCCCCGATGCTCGGCACGCGCCTGGACGACGACACCGTCGCGGTCCACGCCTCCGAGCGCGGCCGGCTCAAGCAGATGCTGCTCAAGGTGGGCTGGCCCGCCGAGGACCTCGCGGGCTACGTCGACGGCGAGGCGCACGCCATCGAGCTCGACCAGACCGAGTGGCAGCTGCGCGACTACCAGTCCGAGGCCGTCGAGGGCTTCTGGGCCGGCGGGTCGGGCGTCGTGGTCCTGCCCTGTGGTGCCGGGAAGACGCTGGTCGGCGCGGCGGCGATGGCGAAGGCCTCCGCGACGACGCTGATCCTCGTCACCAACACCGTCGCCGGGCGCCAGTGGAAGCGCGAGCTGGTGGCGCGCACGTCGCTGACCGAGGAGGAGATCGGCGAGTACTCCGGGGAGCGCAAGGAGATCCGGCCGGTCACGATCGCGACCTACCAGGTCATGACCCGCAAGACGAAGGGCGAGTACCGGGCGCTGGAGCTCTTCGACTCCCGCGACTGGGGCCTGATCATCTACGACGAGGTCCACCTGCTGCCCGCGCCGGTGTTCCGCATGACCTCGGACCTGCAGTCGCGCCGGCGGCTCGGCCTCACCGCCACGCTGGTCCGCGAGGACAACCGCGAGGGCGACGTCTTCTCCCTCATCGGGCCCAAGCGCTACGACGCGCCGTGGAAGGACATCGAGGCGCAGGGCTGGGTCGCGCCCGCCGACTGCGTCGAGGTCCGCGTGACGATGACCGACAACGAGCGGATCATCTACGCGACGTCCGAGGCCGAGGAGCGCTACCGGATGTGCGCCTGCGCCCGGACCAAGATCCCGGTGGTGCGCTCGATCCTGGACCGCCACCCCGACGAGCCCACCCTGGTCATCGGCGCCTACATCGACCAGCTCGAGGAGATGGGCGCCGCGCTGGACTGCCCGATCATCCAGGGCTCGACGACCAACAAGGAGCGCGAGCGGCTGTTCGGGGAGTTCCGCCGCGGCGAGCTTCCCCGGCTGGTCGTCTCGAAGGTCGCGAACTTCTCGATCGACCTGCCCGAGGCCTCCGTCGCCATCCAGATCTCGGGGACGTTCGGGTCACGGCAGGAGGAGGCCCAGCGGCTGGGTCGGCTGCTGCGCCCGAAGGGTGACGGCAGGCAGGCGCACTTCTACTCGGTGGTCTCGCGCGACTCGGTCGACGCCGAGTACGCCGCGCACCGGCAGCGCTTCCTCGCCGAGCAGGGCTACGCCTACCGCATCGTCGACGCCGACGACCTGCTCGGCCCGGCGGTGCCCGAGACCACCACGGAGACCGAGGGTGACCCCGAGGAGCGCGACACGTCGTCCTGAGGTGCCGACCCGGTCCCGGCCGGATCAGGGCGTCGGGGCCTTCTCGACCAGCTCGAGGGCGCCGAGACCGGTGAGCAGGCCCAGCTCGTCGGCCACCATGTGGATCCCCGAGATCCGGCCGTCCGTCAGGGTGAGGACGTCGATCACGCGGACGTCGATGGGCTGCCCGGTCGGCGCCACGGTGCCGAGCGGGGTGGCGAGCGGGCCCGTGTGGGTGCCGCGCAAGCGGAAGGCGATGACCAGGCGGTCGGGGGTGTCGACGCGGTCGAGCAGGTGGTGGTGGAGCCCGCTGTAGGCACCCTGCAGGGCACGGGCCCGGGCCAGCAGGTCGGCGGCGGCCACGACCGTGCCGTTGACCTCGACGGAGTCGGTGTAGAGCCCGCGGACGGCGGCGAGCGCCTCGGCGTCGTCGTCGGGCAACGGTGTCGACCACAGGCTCATCAGGCGGGCGGCGAGGTCGTCGGGGGTGTTCGAGGAGTGCGTGGTCACGGCCTTCTCCGATCTTCGGGACGGGAGTCCGGCGGTCGGGCCTGCTCCGTCCCGGCCGGCGGCGCGTCCCGGCGCCTCAGCGGCCGTACCAGGGGATCTCGGTCTGCGGGGGCCGCCCGGCCACCGGAGCCGGTGCGGTCATGGCGCGCGGCGGGGCCACACCGAACGAGCGCTTGTCGTCGACGTCGACGATCCGGCGCCCGAGCGGGGTGAGCGAGACCGGGATCAGCTTCAGGTTCGCCCACGCGAACGGGATGCCGACGATGGTCACGGCGAGCGCGATCGCGGTGACGATGTGCCCGATCGCCAGCCACCACCCGGCGACGACGAACCACACGATGTTGCCCAGCGTCGACCCGAGACCCGCCTGGGGAAGGCGCTCGAGTCGCTGACCGAAGGGCCACAGCGCGAACAGGGCGATCCGGAACGAGGCGATCCCCCAGGGGATGGTCACGATCAGGCAGCAGCAGATGACGCCCGCGATCACGTAGCCGATCGCCATCCACACGCCGGCCAGCACGAGCCAGACGACGTTCAGGACGATCCGGATGCCTTCCATGGCTCCAGGATGCCCCGTCCGGGCTGAGCAGCGGCTGAGGAAGACGGTAACTATTTCCCGACGACGGGTCCCCGCGGTCCGCTTCCCCTCACTCGGCCCTCTCCCCCGGCCGTGATCACCGTTTCGTCGCGGATCCGAGGACTGGGCATCCAGATCCGCGACGTTCTGATGATCACGGCCGAACAGGGAGCCGCGCGGCCCCGAATCGCGTCCAACCCACGTGGACATCCAACGGTTCCTGGCCACGCACGACGGCGTGATCTCCCGCGCTCAGGCACATGCCTGTGGCCTGAGCGACGACCAGATCGCGTGGAAGGTCGCGACCGGCGAGTGGATCCGCCGCGCGCCGGGGGTCTATTTCGCGGTCGCCTGGCCGTGGGCGCCGGCCGCGCGGGTCCGGGTCGCCGCGGAGTGGGTGCGTCCGGTCGGGGCGCTCGTCGGCATGAGCGCTGCCTGGTGGCTGGGACTCGGGGTGGCGAGCCCGCACCCGGTCACGGTGACCGCGCCGCCCGGGTCCCGCCGGCGTGCGCCGTCCGGTGTCTACCTCGTCCGCCGCGATCTACGCGGTGACCGCATCGAGTACCGCGGGCTGTGGGTGGCGAGCAAGGCCCTGGCCACGCTGGACGCGGCGGTCGCCCTCGGCCGTGACGGCCAAGCGTTCCTCGACCGCGTCCTCCAGCAGCGCGTGGTGACCCTCGAGGAGCTGCGCGCCACGCAGGCCCGGCACCTGGGTCGACGCGGCTCCGCCACCGCACATCGGTTGCTCGTCCAGGCCGGCGACCGGGCGGCCTCGGAGCCCGAGCGCCGCTTCGTCGCGCTCCTGCGCCGCGGCGGTATCGCGGGCTGGCGTGTGAACCTGGAGGTCACGCTGACCAGCGGCCGCGAGGCGATCCTCGATGTCGCGTTCCCCGCGGTCCGCTTCGCGATCGAGGTCGACGGGTGGGCCTTTCACAGCGAGCGGGATCGCTTTGTCCGGGACCGCTCACGCAAACGCGCGCTCGTGGCCGATGGCTGGACGGTCGTCGAGGTCACCTGGGACGACCTGGTGAACCGTCCCGGCGAGGTACTGGACGAGGTTCGCCGCACCCTCGCGCGGCTGGGCGCGGTCACTCGGTGATCGCCAGAAGATCGCGGATTCGAGGCCTGGGCATCCGGATCCGCGACGTTCCGGTGATCATGGACCGGCGGCGGGCTCAGCTGAGGACCCGGCCCTTCGTCTCCGGCAGCGTCAGGATGATCAGGAACGCGACCAGTGCCGCGCCGGAGACGTACCAGAAGAACAGCTGGGGCTGGCCCGCGCCGGACAGGGCCGAGATCAGCAGGGGCGCGGTGCCGCCGAAGATCGCGACCGTGAGGTTGTACCAGGCACCGATCCCCAGGGCCCGCAGCTCGGTCGGGAACAGTTCGCTCATGATCGCCGGCGCGATCGAGGACATGAACGTGTAGAGCCCGAGACCGACGGCGAACACCACGATGAGGTTGATCAACGGGGTCCGCTCCGTGATGAGCAGCGACAGCGGGACGGTGAGCACGACCATCAGCGCCGACCAGATCAGCAGCTGGGGCTTCCGCCCGAACCGGTCGGACGCCGCGCCCATCGGGTACTGCAGCGCGATGAACACGACGGTGCCGATCGAGAGCGCGAGGAAGACGCTTCCGCCGGTCGCGCCCCGGAACTGCACCGCGAACGGGGTGATCGCGGTGAAGAAGACGTAGAAGCACAGCGTCGAGAGCAGCGTGAACCCGAAGAGCTGCAGCACCGAGCGCGGGTGGTCGGCCAGGGTGCGGAGCAGCGGGTTCCGGGTCTGGCGGGCGCGCTCGACGTTCTGCTCGAACTGCTCGGTCTCGGTCAGCGTACGGCGCAGCCACAGACCGACGAGGCCGAGAACGCCACCGGCCGCGAACGCGATCCGCCAGCCCCACGACTCGAGCTCGGGACGGGTCAGCGTCGTCGTCAGGAGCAGGCCGAGCAGGCTCGCGAGGAGCAGCGCGACGCCCGTCGAGATGTAGAAGAAGCTCGAGTAGCGCCCGCGCCGCTCGGGTGGGGCGATCTCGGCCAGGTAGACCGACGCGTTGGACACCTCGCCGCCGAGCGCGAGTCCCTGCGCGATCCGGGCGAGCAGCAGCAGGATCGGCGCGAGCCACCCGACCATCGCGTAGGTCGGCAGGATCGCGATGACGAGCGACCCGCCCGCCATGAGCACGATCGTCATGATCATCGCGAACCGCCTGCCCCGCAGATCGGCGAACCGGCCGAGGAGCACCCCGCCCAGCGGCCGGAAGAAGAACGCCAGCGCGTAGGTGCTCGTGGTGCCGATGAGCGCGAGGGTCGGGTTCGCCTTGTCGAAGAACTGCGAGGAGAAGTAGACGGTGAACGTCGCGTAGATCGTCCAGTCGAACCACTCGACGGCGTTGCCGATGCTCGCCGCGACGAGGGTCCGGACGGGAAGACGATGACGCTCGGTGGACGACGGGTCGGTCACCTGGCTCATGAGCGCTCCTCACGGTCATCCCCCGGACGCGCACCGTAGGCGATTCGTCCGGCCTCGACCAGAGCCGCCACGGGGGTTCGGCCGTCCGCGGACGAGGGGCACACCAGGCCGTCCGGACGGACCCCGCCGCTGCCTCCGGTGCTGATGACCAGCGACGGGCCCGGGCCAGCGACAGCCCCGGATCAGCGACAGGCCCCGGACAGCCGAAAGGCCGCACCCCCGTGTGGGGATGCGGCCCTTCGACCGGATCAGGAGGCGGGACTCAGAAGTCCATGCCGCCCATGCCACCCGTCGGGTCGCCGCCTGCACCGGCGCCGGCCTTCTCGGGCTTGTCGGCCACGACGGCCTCGGTGGTGAGGAACAGCGCGGCGATCGACGCGGCGTTCTGCAGCGCCGAGCGGGTCACCTTGGCCGGGTCGATGATGCCGGCCTTGACCAGGTCCTTGTACTCGCCGGTGGCGGCGTCGAGGCCCTCACCGAGCGGGAGACCGCGGACCTTCTCGGCCACGACGCCGGGCTCGAGGCCGGCGTTGTGCGCGATCTGC
>NZ_DASXJS010000030.1:0-9894 GCF_036497245.1 Actinomycetospora sp.
CTCGTCCGACTCGATCACGACGACGACCGGGGCCGACCCGACCGGCACCGCCGGCTCCCGGACCGGCACCGCATCGACCGGGACGGCCGGCCCGCAGGTGACCACGGCCCCCGACGGGTCGGGTTCGGTGACCGACCCGTCCACGGGCGTCGTGACGACGCGAGCCCGCTCGGTGGACCCGTCGTCGGGGGCGGTGACCACGCGCTCCACACGCACCGATCCGTCGACCCGTGAGCGCACGACGCAGACGACGACCCGCTCGGCGGACGCCTCCACGGTGGAGGTCACGACGGCGAAGGAGTCGACGGACGACACCGGCTCGGCGACGGGGCCGTCGTCCGAGCCGAGCGCCACGGCCGCGAAGAGCACGGCCGGGGCCACGACGCCGAACCCGGGCGCGAAGTCGTCCGAGACGGCGGCGACGAAGTCCGCGAGCGCGGAACCCACGGGCACGTCCGCCGACACCTCGTCGAGCGCGAAGTCCCCGAGCGCGAAGTCCCCGAGCGCGAAGTCCGCGACTACGGACACCCCGAGCAGCAAGGCCGGCTCGAGCGCCTCGAAGTCGAGCAGTGCCAAGTCGAGCAGCGCGAAATCGACCAGCGCCAGGTCGTCCAGTGCGAAGTCGTCCAGTGCCAAGTCGTCGAGCTCCAAGTCGTCCAGCTCGTCGGTGAAGTCGAGCACGTCGAAGGGGTCGGACGGGTCCACGGTGAAGGAGACGACGACGTCAGACGGCGACGGCAACAGTGTGACCCGCCGCAGCGTCAGCAGCTCCGACGGCGACTCGAAGACCACCTACGTCGCCCAGTCCTCCGACGGCGAGAAGGTGGAGTACTCCGACACGTCGAGCCAGTCGTTCGCGGGGACGTCGGGCCCCGAGGGCTGGTGGTCGCGCGTCTGGGCCTGGTGACCGACCGACCGACCGACCCGCCCCGACCGGATGCCGTAGCGGCGGCCCGGGCCGGGTACAGACGAACGTGCCACTGCCGCCACCCGGGCCTGACGCCCATGTCCTCGTCACCGGCGCCTCCTCCGGGATCGGCGCCGCCATCGCCCGGACGCTGGCCGCCCGCGGCTACCCGACGGTGCTCGTCGCCCGCCGCGAGGAGGCCCTCGTCGAGCTGGCCCGGGAGCTGCGAGCCGTCTCCGGGCTGACCGCCGAGGTCCGGGTCGCGGACCTCGGCGCCGACGCCGGCCGGGACACCGTGCGCGAGGTCGTGCTCACCGACGAGCGGGTCGTCGGGGTGGTCAATGCCGCCGGCTACGGGATCACCGGACGGGTCCTCGATCTCGCCGACGACGACGGTCGCGCGGCCCTCGACGGGCTGGTGCGGCTCAACGTCCAGGCCCTGCACGACCTCACGGTCGCCGCCGTCGGGGCCCTGGTCCGGCGTGCCCGGACCACCGCGCGGACCGGCGCGATCCTCAACGTCTCCTCGATCACCGCCTTCCAGCCGCTGCCCGGGGTGGCGAGCTACGCGGCGAGCAAGGCGTTCGTGCAGTCGTTCTCCGAGGCGGTCCACGCCGAGCTCGCCGGGTCGGGGGTCTCCCTCACCACGCTCAGCCCGGGCCTGACCCGCACCGGGTTCGCCGACGCCGCCGACACCGACGCCTTCGACCGGGCACCCGACCTCGTCGTCGGGGACGCCGCCGACGTCGCGGAGGCCGGGGTGGCGGCGATGGCGGCCGGCCACCGCAGCGTCGTGCCGGGCCTGGTGAACCAGCTGAGCGCCGCCGGGGGACGGCTGGCACCGCGGACCCTGCTGCTCCCCGCGGTCAACGCGGCGATGGACTGGTTCGGCGGGGCGGGACGCCTGGAATGATCAATCCCGTGGCCGTCACCGGAGAGGACCTGCACGCCCGCGGCGAGGAGTTCGCCGAGTTCTGGCGGGAGTACCACCTCGGGACCCTGACCTCGCTGCGCCGCGACGGGAGCCCGCACGTGGTCGCCGTCGGGGTCACGCTCGACCTCGACACGGCGACCGCCCGCGTGATCACCCGGCGCGGCAGCCAGAAGGTCGCGAACGTGCGCCGCGCCGAGGGTTCGCCGGAGGGTGGTGCGCGGGTCGCGGTCAGCCAGGTCGAGCGCGGCCGGTGGTCGACCCTGGAGGGGATCGCCGTCGTCCGGGAGGACCGGGCGTCGGTCGCCGACGCCGAGGCCCGCTACGCGGCCCGCTACCGCACGCCCCGGGAGAACCCGGAGCGGGTGGTCATCGAGATCGCGGTGACGCGGGTCCTCGGCAGCCGGTGACTCAGGACGTCGGGGGTCGTCAGGTCGTAGACCGTCGTCCCGCCGACCGTCGTCGCGGTGAAGTGCGCCTTCACCCACGCCGTGATCTGCACGGTGGCGTCGCTGCCTCCGGTGTCGGGGACCTCCGAGAGGCCCTCGCCGAGGAAGTAGTGCACCTGGCCCGAGGCGACGAGCGCCTGGAACTGCGCCAGGGTCGGCGAGGGATCGGTGCCGTTGAACCCGCCGAGCGGCATGACCGGGTCGCCGCTCGCGAGCTGGTAGCCCGCTGCCGGCATCGACCCGGCGGTCGCCGCCACCCAGGTGTGGCCCGCCGCGCCAGCCTGCAGGAGGGCGGTCAGGTCCGCGGAGGGCTCCGAGGCCCGCAGGAGCGCCATCGCCCCGCCCGGGCCGCCGCGCCCACCGCCACCGGAGCCTGCCCCCGGCGTCCGGCTCTGCCCGGGCGCACCCTGAGCGGCGCCCTGTGCTGATGCGCCCTGCCCACGGGAGCCGCCCGGACCGCCGGGACCACCCTGGCCCCCGCCCGGACCACCCTGGCCCGCGCCTCCGTGACCGCCCGGTCCGCCGAAGCCCGACGACGGGCCCGCTGTCGGGATGATCTCGGTGTGCGAGGTGGCCGCGGTCTGCACCGCATAGGCCACCGGCCCGCCCAGGGCCGCGACGAGGGCAGCCGCCACCACCCCCGTTGTCACCACCCGGCGGGTGCCCGCCCGCAGCAGCCCGCCCAGCACCAGCCCGACGGCCGCGACGAGACCCGTCACGAGCACCACCGCGCGCAGCCAGGGCGGGAACTCGGGGGTCTCGCGCAGCAGCCACCACGACCAGAGCGCCGTGATCGCCACCGTCGCCGCGAGCACCCACCGCACCCAGCCCAGCCGGCGGGCGCGCCAGAGCTCGACGACCCCGACCGCCGCGAGCGCCGCGATCCACGGTGCGAGGGCGACCGCGTAGTACGGGTGGATGATGCCGGCCGCGAGGCTGAACACCCCGGCCGTGACCAGCAGTGATCCGCCCCAGAGCACGACGCCCGTCCGCCGCCGGTCGGTGCGCGCAGCGCCCGTCGGGTCGAGCCCGGCTCCGCTGCGCCTCCGGCGCCCGACGAGAACCAGGACCGCCACGCCCAGCACGAGCGCGGCCGGCAGGAGCCACGACACCTGGTTGGCCATCGACCCGGTGAACAGCGCCGACCACGAGTCGGTGGACGTCGCGCCGCCCATGCCGCCCCCGCCGCCTGCCGGGGGAGCGCCGGCGAGCCCCGCGCCGGGCCCGCCGCCGACCCCACCCGCGGCGCCGCCGCCGAGGCCGCCGCCCCCACCACCGCCACCGAGCTGGCCGGTCTCGTCACCGGTGAGCCGACCGACGCCGTTGTAGCCGAACGCCAGCTCCAGGACGCTGTTGGTCTGCGACCCGCCGACGTAGGGGCGCGACGACGCGGGCCAGAGCTCGACGACCGCGACCCACCAACCGGTGGAGACGATCAGCGACGCGGCCGCGGGCAGCAGCGCGAGGAACCGCCGACGCCAGGTCCCGGGGCCCGCCATGAGGTGCACCCCGAGGAACGCGGGCAGCACAAGGACCGCCTGCAGCGACTTGGTGAGGAACCCGGTGCCCACGCAGGCTGCGGCGAGCACCAGCCACCAGGTCGACGGGGCGAGCGTAGCGACGGGGGATGTCGACGGGGCGAGCGAAGCGACGGGGGATGACGAGGACCGGGTCGTGCCCGCGTCCACCGACCGCACCATCGCGTACGCACCGGCGACGAGGAGCAGGCACAGCAGCGCGTCCGGGTTGTCGAAGCGGAACATGAGCGTCGCGACCGGCGTCACCGCCAGGGCCGCGCCCGCGAGCAGCCCGGCGACCGGACCGGACCAGCGCCGCACCGCCCCCGTGAGCAGTCCGACGGCGCCGACGCCCATGAGCGCCTGCGGCGCGAGCACCGACCACGACGAGAGCCCGAACAGCCGCACCGAGAGCCCGAGGACCCACAGCGAGGCCGGGGGCTTGTCCACCATGATCGATGCGGGCGCGTCCGAGGCCCCGAAGAACCACGCCTTCCAGCTCGTCCCGCCGGCCTGCGCGGCGGCCGCGTAGAACGCGTTGCCCCAGCCGGAGGCCGAGAGACCCACCAGGTAGAGCGCCGCGGTCGCGAGGAGGAGGCCGCCGAGTGCGGGCACGTACCAGCGGGCGGTCCGCCGGGTGTCGGCCGCGGGCGGGGGAGCCGAGGCGGCCGGGGGTGGGGACGACGGAGGCGTGGGTCGCCGACCGGTCAGCAGGCTCATGACGACGAGGGTCGGCGCCGCCCGTGATCACGGGGTGGGCCGGGCCTGTGCGACCGCTGTGCGTCGGGCGAGCTCAGGTCTGGAGCGGGGCCAGCTCCGCCGCGAATCCGTCGAGGAACTCGTCCCAGCTGCCCGGGGCGGTGGCAGGCCGCACGACGAACTTGGTGATCCCGCCGTCGACGAACTCCCCGACGAGCCGGGCGGCCTCGGTCCAGTCCCGCGCGATCAGCGTCGCGGGGTCGGTGTCCGGGCGGCGCTTGGCGGTCGAGGCGAGGACGTGGTCGACCGCGTCCTCGGTCGCGTCCGGCGGCAGGACCAGCAGGTTCGTCCCGTAGTGGTCCTCCTCGACCTCGCGGCCCGCGGCGTCGGCGGCCTCGGCGATGACGGTGCGGGCGGTCGCGGCCTCGGCGGGGGTGACGAACGAGGCGAGCCATCCGTCGGCCAGCCGCCCGACCCGGCGCAGCGCGGCGGGCACCAGCCCGCCGAGCCACAGGTCCAGCGGCCTCGCCGGGCGGGGCGCGACCACGGCGTCGTCCAGGGTGAAGAACCGGCCGTGGTGGGTGACCGACTCCTCGGTGAGCAGCCGCCGCACCACCTCGAGCGCCTCCTCGAGCACGGCGGCGCGCGGTCCGGGCACCGGGTAGGCGGTGCGCTCGGACGGCGTCGCGGGCTGCAGCCCGAACACGGGCAGGATGCGTTTCGGGGCGAGCGCCGCCAGGGAGGCCAGCTGGTGGGCGACGACGGCCGGGTTGCGCCCGGGCAGGACGACGACGCCGGTGCCGAGCTTGAGGTGCTCGGTGCGCCCGGCGGCCCAGCCGAGGGCGACGAGGGGCTCGACGGCGTCGGTGGCGATGCGGTCGGGGAACCACAGCGAGTCGATCCCGCGGCGCTCGCAGCCGTCGACCAGCGTCGTCGTGTCCTCGGCGGGCCCCCGGTCGATCGGCCCGGCCCCGATGCCGATCCGGACCTTCAGCTCGGAGCCGCTCACGCGGTCGCCCGCGCCGCGGTCGTGTCGAGGCAGAGCCCGGCGCCCCGGCCGAAGTCGTCGAAGAGCCGCCACGACGCGACCCGGGAGGCCTCGGCGCGCGCGGCCGTCTCGGCCCGTAGGCCGTCGGTGGAGATGCCCAGCTCCGCGAACCGGTCCTCGATCGCCGTCCCGGTCCAGCGCGCGGCCCACGTCTCGAACTCGGCCGGGGTGATCTCGGGGTGGAACTGCACGCCGAGGTGTCGGTCCTGCCGGAAGGCCTGGTCGCAGCGCGACGAGCGGGCGAGGACCTCGGAGGACGGCGGCGCGGTGAACGCGTCGAAGTGGAACTCCATCCACGGCCCGTCGACGATCACGTCCGGCTCGTAGGAGTCGATGGTTCGCCAGCCGTTCTCGTGGCGCCCGTCGGCGGGGTGGGCGGTGCCGCCGAGGACGCGGGCCAGGAGCTGGCCGCCGAAGCAGATCCCGAGGATCGGCGTGCCCGCGTCGATCACCCGCCGCAGGTAGGCGATCTCGTCGGCGAGCCACGGCACGGCGTCGTCCCAGGCACCCTGGGCGGAGCCGAGGACCGCGACCGCGTCGAGGGCCGCCGGGTCGGGCAGTGCGGTCCCGGCGACGCCCGGCACGATCCGCACGCCGCGCTCGGCAGCCCAGGACGCCAGGGTCCCGGCCTGCACGAGCACCGTCTCGGGGCTCACGTCGTGGCCGATCACGAGCATCGTCGGGGAGTCCATACGACAAGTCTGCCTGCGGGCGGAGGGGGTCGCCGGAGCGGCGACGCGCCTCACATGGGCGGGTACTGGTGGAGTACCCGCGGTGTCCCCAGCTCGTCCGGACGGAGTCCTCCGATGAAGCCCTGTGCCTTCTGCGCCATCGTCGCGGGCACCGCCGACGCCCACGTCGTGCACACCGACGTCGAGACGGTGGCCTTCCTCGACGCGAAGCCCGTGTTCCCGGGCCATGTGCTGCTGGTCCCGCGACTCCACGTGACGACGATGGCCGAGCTGCCTGCCGAGCAGGGGCCCGCGTTCTTCGCGCTCGCCCAGCGGCTCGAGTGTGCCGTCGAAACCGCGATGGAGGCCCCCGGCTCGCTCGTGCTGGTCAACAACGTGGTGAGCCAGTCGGTGCCCCACCTGCACCTGCACGTCATCCCGCGCCGCCCGAAGGACGGCCTCCGGTTCTTCCTGGGCCCCCGTCACCCCTACCGCGACACGGACGAGGCGGCCGCGGTCGCGCAGCGCATCGGCGACACGCTGCGCGACGGCGAGACAGCACCGCCGCCCTGAGCCGTTCGGCTCATGGCGGACGGGGTTGAACGGTCGCGAAGGCAGGCCTTTTCGGGGGTGAGCGGACGCTGCGACGCGCTCAGCGGTCTCAGGTTGTACGTCCGATCAGGTGGATCCGCCCCATCCTCACCGCTCGTACTGCGATAGTCACGGTGCGCGGACGGGCGGCGAGGGTCACCAGCCGGTCACCGTCCGCGATATCGCGTCACCGACGACGGAGGTGGGTATGACGGTCCTGGGATGGGTCGCCGTTCTCGTCGGAGCGTGGTGCGTCGTCTCGGTGCTCGCGGCCCTCGGGCTCGGCGCGCTGCTGCGGCGGGGTTCGGTGGTCGACGGCGAGCTCAGTGACCAGGGCCGCGACCGCGAACTGTTCTCCGACAGCGCGCTCGCGATGTGGCTGGCCGAGGTGCCGTCCGTACCGGACAGCCCCGGGTCCCTCGTGGACGATCTCCCCCGGCCCCGCGGGCCGCGTGACGTCGGTTCGGGCACCACCGAGGTGCCGACTCTCCGGTAGGTGGCCTGCGGCCTGGTGGGCACTCAATGTCGCTATATAGCGACATTTCTGCTCACGAGCCGGAAGCCCCGATGCCGATGGCGTCGCGCACCGAGCGGAGCACCCGGCGGGCGCGGTCCCGCGCGACCTCGCCGCCGCGCGCCAGGACGTCGTCGAGCTCGCTGCCCGGCTCCATGAGCACCTCGTAGCGCTCGCGCATCGGGGCCAGGCGCTCCTCGAGGACGTCGGCGAGCTGGTTCTTCAGGTCGCCCCAGCCGACCCCGCCCGCCTCCAGGCGCGCTCGGGTGTCCGCGACGACGTCGTCGGGGGCGAACTGGGCGAGGATCTGGAACACCGAGGACGCGTCCGGGTCCTTCGGGGCCTCGACGGGCGTGGAGTCGGTCGGGATCCGCCGCACGAGCTTGCGGAGCTTCGCCGGCGGCAGGAACAGCGGGATGTAGTTGTCGTAGGACTTCGACATCTTGCGGCCGTCGAGGCCCGGCAGCGTGTGCCCGGTCGTCTCCGGCGGGATCACCGCCTCGGGGATCGTGAACCGGTAGCCCGAGCCGTAGAGGTGGTTGAAGCTGCCCGCGATGTCGGCGGCGATCTCCACGTGCTGCTGCTGGTCACGCCCGACCGGGACGAGGTCCGCCTCCATGATCAGGATGTCGACGGCCATGAGGATCGGGTAGTTGTAGGTCCCCATGTTGATGCCGGCGTCGGGCTCCTCGCCCGCGGCGACGTTCGCGTCCCGGGCCGCCTTGTAGGCGTGGGCGCGGTTCATCAGGCCCTTGCCGGTGACGCAGGACAGGATCCAGGCCAGCTCGAAGGTCTCGGGGACGTCGGACTGCTTGTAGAAGATCGTCCGCTGCGGGTCGAGGCCGGCGGCGAGCCAGGTGGCGGCCACGGCACGCGTCCAGTGGTGGAGCTGCTCGGGGTCCCGGGCGGTGGTGAGGGCGTGGTAATCGGCGATGAAGTAGAGCGACTCGTGCTCGCCCGCCATCGCGATCGCCGGCTCGATGGCGCCGATGAGGTTGCCCAGATGGGGTTCCCCGGTCGGCTTGATCCCGGTCAGGGAGCTCTTCGTGCGCGTGACCGGGGCGTTCTCCGTGCTCACCACGATCACCGAGCCTATCCGTGCCGGAGGCGCTCCCCGTCGATGAGGCCACGGCGGCGTGCCGAGTGCTCGAACCACAGGGTGGTGAGCGGCGGGATGCTCGCGAGGAGCCCGACGATCGTGGTGCTCGCGCGCCAGCGGAAGGTGCGCGCGGTCAGGAGCGTGATGACCACGTAGGCGATGAACAGCACCCCGTGGATCGGCCCGAAGATCTTCACGCCGATGTCGTCGAACACCACGAGGTACTTGAACACCATCCCGATCAGCAGCCCCGCCCAGGAGCACGCCTCGGCGATCGCGACGGTGCGGAACGCCCGGGCCAGCAGCACCGGGTCGATCGCACGGCTGGTGGTCGACGGGGAGGTCACGGCGACACTGTGCCGCACGGCCCCGTGGGTGCGGTGTGACGGTGCGCCATCCACTCGTGGGCCCCGGCGGCCGGCCCGCAAGATCGCGAATTCGTGAGCGTGTCGGCCCGCAATCTTGCGCATGTCGCTCACGAGAACGCGATCTTGACCTCGCGCGGCCCCGACGATGGTCACTGAACCCGAGGCCGGGGCTGATCGCGGCGCCCGCCCAGCGACGTCGGCCGAGCGGTCGCCCCCGTCAGCCCGGCACCGCGTCGAGCAGCGCCTGCCGCAGCGCCACCGCCGCCGGTCCTACGTCCCCGCGCGGCCAGGCGAGGACCAGCCGCGACCGGACGCCCTCCGCCGCGAACGGTACCGTCGCGAGCCCCTCGGACCGCAGCGCGGAGACGGACCCGGGCAGCACGGCCACCCCGAGCCCCCGCGCGGCCAACCGCGCGAGCACCGACGGGTCGCTCGCGCTGCACGTCACGTGCGGCGCCGGGGAGATCGAGGCGCAGGCGAGGTCGACCGCCTCGCGCAGCGCGTTGCCCTCGGCGGGCAGGACGAGGTCGCGGCCGGCCAGGTCGGCCGGTCCCGCCGACGACAAACCGGCCAGGGGGTGATCCGGAGGTACCGCGAGCACGAGCGGCTGCTCGGACACGGTCCGGGTCTCGAGGTCGTCGGGCAGCGGGCCGGCCGCGCCCACCAGCGCCACGTCCAGTCGGCCGCCGCGCAACCCCTCGAAGAGCGCGCCCGAGCCCTCCTCCACCAGCGAGCACACGACGTACGGGTGCTCCCCGGAGAAGTCGGCGACCACGCCGGGCACGTCCAGGAACGGGCCCGAGCTGACCATGCCCGCGCGGGCCGTGCCCCGCAGCAGCCCGTCGAGGTCGTCGACCACCCGTCGCACGCCGGCGACGGCGTCCAGCGCGGCCCGGGCGGCGGCGACCACCTCGACCCCGACCGGCGTCGGACGGACCTGGTGCCCGGAGCGGTCGAGCAGGGCGTGCCCGAGCTCGCGCTCCAGCTTGCGGATCTGGGCGCTCACACCGGGCTGGGCGACGCGCAGGCGCTCGGCGGCGCGCGTGAAGCCGCCCTCGTCGGCGACGGCGACCAGGTACTCGAGCTGATGCAGCTGCACA
>NZ_DASXJS010000031.1:0-8865 GCF_036497245.1 Actinomycetospora sp.
GCAGATCGCGACCGCACCGCCGACCCCGAACCACATCGAGCGCAGCGCGCCGGGCGGACCCTGCCGTTTCAGGAACCCGGCCACGATCCCGACGATCAGAGCCGCTTCCAGGCCCTCCCGCAGCCCGATGACGAATGTGGCCAGCACCGACGTCCCTCCCGGATCAGCACAGGCTCACCTCAATGAAGTGAGCCTCACCTTATCGACGTCGAGAGTGAACAGGACGCCGTACGCCGGGACAAGAGATAGGTGGAGAAAGGCCCGGAAACTCTGCAATCCACGATTTTCAGAGTTCTCTCACGAAATATCAATGTTCGGTGTGCTATAAGGCGGCACGGTTCCCGAGAGGAGTGGGTGAGAAATGCTCAGGACGACGAGACCGAGGTGACGGGCCGTCCTCCCCCGATCTCGAGCCCCACCACGACGGCGACGATGGCCACCAGCGCCACCAGGGAGACCACGCCGGTCCCGATCCCGGCGCCGCCACGGGAGGCGGGCACGCCGACCCAGTCGGCCACCGACGCGCCGAAGGGGCGCGTCATCACATACGCGATCCAGAACGTGGCCACGGCGTTCGCCGCCGTCCACCAGCCCGCCACGAACGGCAGCACGAACAGCATCCCGAAGATCACGATCGAGCCCGCATACCCGATTCCGAGAGTGGTGGCGGTGAGATCTCCCAGGGCCGTGCCGAGCGCGAAGGTCAGGATGACTGCCGACCAGTAGAAGAGCTCCCGGCGGCGGGTGTCGATGCTGTGCATCGACAGGGTTCCCTCGGCGCGGTACCAGACGCCGAATGCCGCCACGACGGCGAGCAGGAACACCACCGTCGACACCGCGTAGGGCACTCCGAGCACGACGTGGACGGCGTCGGCGCACGTCGTGCCGAAGACGCTGACCATCAGGACCGCGAACCAGTAGACCCACGCGCGGTAGGCACGTTCCCGGAGCTGCAGCGCCATCGCCACGACGAATCCGAGAGCGCTGAGGAGAATTGCCGGGACGGGGCCCAGCGCGACCGCCGCCCAGTCCCAGGTGGTCTCGCCCATGCCCGTCGTGAGCAGTTTGGCCACCCAGAACCACACCGTGATCTCCGGGACCTTGGCCGCGGCGAAGCGCATTCCCGCCGGGGGGAGATTCATGGCGATCATCGTCGCGAGCGGATCATGTGTGGCTCATGAATCCGATTCGTCCTCGATGGGCCTGCTCGGTCAGAAACTGAACACCTCCTCGTGAATGCGACGGTGGGGGACACCCGCGTGATGCAGCGCGGAGCGCAGCGCCTGCGCGAGCCCCGGTGACGCGCACAGGTAGACGTCGCACTCCGCGAGGCCCGGCACGAGGCGGCGCAGGTTCCATCCGGTGATCGCGAGTGCCGGGTCCGAGGAGGGACCGATCATCCAGACGATGCGGGCGCCGCGGTGGGTGGCGATCCGCTCCAGCTCGGCGCGGAACACCACGTCGGTCGGTCGCGACGCGCGATAGAGCAGCGTCAGCTGCCCCGGCCCGCGCTCGAGGGACTCGAACAGCGCGCGCATCGGTGTGATCCCCACCCCACCCGCGATGAGCAGCACCGAGGGTTGCGTGCTCCGGTCCGCGGTCATCGCCCCCGACGGGCCCTCGGGGATCACCAGCGTGCCCGGGCGGACCGACTGCACCAGCCGGCTCCCACTTCCCAGTGCCTTGACCGTGATCCGCAGGAACTCCCGGTGCGGGGGCGCCGACAGCGAGAAGGGGTGTGCCCTCCACCAGGTCGCCGGGGTGAGGAAGCGCCACCGGAAGAACTGGCCCGCCTCGGCGTCGAGCTCCTCGAGGTGACGCCCGCGCAGGATCAGGCTGACCACGCCGTCGGCCTCACCTCTGACCGCCTCGACACGCAGCCGGTGGCGCCAGGCGAACTCCAGCGGAGCCACCACCCGGTGCCGCAGGACCAGGGCGAGCACCCAGGCGTGCATCAGGGTCCACAGCACCTGCACCACCGGGAACCCGGCGAGGTTCGGCCCCGCGAGCTCGTGGAGGAACGACAGCGCAACCGCGATGTAGACGAGCAGGTGAATTCCGTGCCAGGCCTCGTAGGAGACCCGCCGCCGGGCCGCCCGCACCGAGAGTCCCGCCACGGCGCAGAAGAGCCCGGTGCCCGCTGTCGCGGCGAGCAGACCGGGAAGACCGAGGACGCCGATCAGGGACATGAGCGGGCCCTCGCCGCGCGCGGCCGACCACGACGCGACGGCCGCCGCGGCGTGCACCAGCACGAGCACGATGAACACCCGGCCACCTCGCGCGTGCCAGCGGGCGAGCACGTCGGAGCCGACCCTGCGTTCGAGCACCGGTGTCCGGGACATCAGCAGGAGCATCACCGCGGTGAGGTAGCCCGCCAGGAGGCCCGCGACGTGGGCGAGCAGGGACGCCTCGGGGGCGACCTGTGGCGCGCCGAGGAGCGCGAGCGCAGTGGCGGCGCCCGCCCCTGCCCACAGCAGGGTGAGGACACCCCGGGCGTAGCGCGTCAGGCTCATCGACCGCGGTGCCCGCGACCGCGGTCCGACCGGTCGAGCGTCCCGCCCGGAGGGGCGCCGGCTCGTCCCGCCGCGTCGACCCGCGGCGCCGGGGAAGCGGCCGTGTCAGCGGCAGGCGCGACCGGTGAGGTCGCCGCCCCCTGGGTCCCGACGACGACTGCGACGGGAAGACGCCGGTGGGGCGGTGGGTCACGAGGGTGGGTCCGTTCGCTCAGGGTCCGACCCGGTCACCCGGCGGATCTGTCCCGCGGGGCGTCGAACCGATCACTCGACCCTCGCGGCGTGCGGTAACGGTCGGACGAGATCCGGGTCGGAACGCGGTAAGACTCCGGCGGGTGAGCCGGCCGTGGGGACCCGGGGCGTTCTTACCGAGTTCCGACCCGGGCTACGACGGGGCTTCACCCGCGGCGATCAAGGTTCTCCTGGGCCCGGTCGACCGGCGGGGCCATGGATGAGACCCGAGGAAGGCCCCCGATGCCCTCGACCGGAACCACGCCCTCACGGACGCGCGTCTCCACCCTCATGAGCAAGGTCCCGGAGATCACCCTGATGTTCTGGGTGGCGAAGCTGCTCACCACCGGGATGGGCGAGACCACCTGGGATGCCCTGGACATCGCGTTCGACCAGTACATCGCGGTGGCGATCACCGGAGTCCTGTTCGTCGCGTCGATGGTCATCCAGTTCGCGGCGCGCCGGTATCACGCCTGGTCGTACTGGTTCGCGATCGTCATGGTCAGCGTGTTCGGCACGACGGTCGCCGACCTGGTCCACAACGACTTCGGCGTGCCGTACACGGTGTCGACGGTGGTGCTGCTGGTGCTGGTGCTCGCGACCTTCGCGCTCTGGCACCGCGTCGAGGGGACGCTGTCGATCCACTCGATCACCACCCGGCGGCGAGAGATCTTCTACTGGGTCGCTGTCCTGCTGACCTTCGCGCTCGGTACGGCGGCCGGCGACTGGACGGCCTCCACGCTCCACCTGGGCTACCTGCCCTCGGGCATCATCTTCGGGGTCCTGTTCCTGATCCCGGCGATCGCCTACCGCTGGTTCGGGCTCAACGCCATCGCCGCGTTCTGGATGTCCTACATCCTGACCCGCCCGTTCGGTGCCTCATTCGCGGACTGGTTCGGCGGCCCTCCCGGGCGCGGCGGCCTCGCGCTGGGCATGGACCGCACCGCCATCGTCCTGACCGTGATCATCATCGGGGTCATCACCTACTTCGCGGTCTCGAAGGTCGACCGCCCGCAGGCGCTCGACGCCGACGCCGTCGGAGCCGACGCGGTCGAGAGCGAGGCGACGACGCGATGACGACCGCAGCCCCGCCCCGCCCCGCCCCGGCGTTCGTGACGGGGCTGCGCCACCACGGCGCCCGGACCGCCCTCATCGGCGACGGCGAGCGCCTCACCTACGCCGAGCTGGCCGACCGCGTCGACGACGCCGCGGTCGCCCTCGGCGGCGGCGACCGCAGGCTCGTCCTGCTCGCCGCGTCGTCCACCGTCCCGTCGTTGATCGCCTACCTCGCCGCCCTGCGCTGTGGCCACGTCGTCCTCCTCGCCCCGGCGGGCGACCCCGGGACGATCGACGCGCTGCGCGGCGCGTGGCATCCCGACATCGTCGTCGGGCCGGACGGCGACATCACGACGAACCCGGGGGGACGTCGCCACGAGCTGCACGATGACCTCGCGCTGCTGTTGGCGACGTCCGGGTCGACCGGATCGCCCCGGCTGGTCCGGCTGGCGGGGGCCTCGCTGGACGCCAACGCCGCGGCCATCGCCGACTACCTCGACATCCGCCCGACCGACCGCGCGGTGACGACGCTGCCGCTGCACTACTGCTACGGCCTGTCGGTGGTGCACTCGAACCTGCTGGCCGGCGCGGCGCTGGTGCTCACCGACGCCTCGGTCACCGAGCCCGCCTTCTGGGACCGGGTCCGCGCCCACCGCGCGACCAGCCTGCACGGCGTCCCGCACAGCTTCGCCCTGCTCGAGCGGACCGGCTTCGCCGAGATGGACCTCCCGCACCTGCGCTACGTCACCCAGGCCGGCGGGCGTCTCGTCCCGGACCGGGTGCGCCACTGGGCGCGGATCGGCCAGGAGCGTGGGTGGCGCTTCGTCGTGATGTACGGCCAGACCGAGGCCACCGCCCGGATGGCCTACCTGCCTCCCGAGGTCGCGGCAACGGCGCCCGACGCGATCGGGGTGGCGATCCCCGGCGGGGAGCTGCGCATCGACGACCCGGACGACGACGGCGTCGGCGAGATCGTCTACCGCGGACCGAACGTGATGCTCGGCTACGCGCACACCCCCGCCGACCTCGCGCTCGGGCGAACCGTCACCGAGCTGCGCACGGGCGACCTCGGCCGACGCCGCCCGGACGGGCTGTTCCAGGTGACCGGCCGTCGTTCCCGGTTCGTCAAGCCGTTCGGCGTGCGGGTGGACCTCGACGCACTGGAGACGTTGGTCGCGGGGAAGGGGCTCACCGCGGCGGTGACCGGGGACGACACCCGGCTCGTCATCGCCGTCGAGCGTCCCCGCGCCGCCGACGGACCGCTGGCGGAGGCGACGGCGGAGCACGACCTGGCGGCGCGGGCCCGCGAGCTCCTGGCCGCCCGGCTGCACCTGCCGGCCGGTGCGGTGGCCGTGGTCGTCGTCGACGATCTCCCGCGGCGCCCCAACGGCAAGCTCGACCACCCCGCCGTCGCCACCCTGGCCCCGACCGGCACGGCTCCGACCGGCACGGCCCCGACCCACACGTCGCACAACCGGGTCCACGAGATCTTCGCCCGGACCTTCCCCGGCCAGGAACTCGACGACCGGGCGTCGTTCGTCGACCTCGGCGGGGACTCCTTGACCTACGTCGGCGTCTCGGCCGACCTCGAGCGGGCGCTGGGCGAACTGCCACAGGGGTGGGACACCATCCCGCTGGGCGACCTCGCCTCCCGGGCCACGCCCACCCGGGCCCCGTCGCGCTGGTCACGACTGGAATCGGTGATCGTGCTGCGGGCGCTGGCGATCGTGCTCGTCGTCGGCGAGCACGATCATCTCTGGAGCCTGCTGGGCGGTGCGCACCTGCTTCTCGCCATCGCGGGCTGGACGTTCTCGCGCTTCCTGCTCACGCGCGGCGACGATCAGGACGCCACACCGGGAGTGTCGGCACGGTTGCCGCGTCGCATCCTGCGTTCGGCGGCCCTGATCGCCGTGCCCAGCTCGCTGTGGATCCTGCTGCGGGCCACCATGACGGGCTCGGTCCACTACGCCGACGCCCTGCTGCTGGGGTCGGTGTTCCATCCGCTGGTGCAGGGCTATTGGTTCGTCGACTCCCTGGTCCAGATACTCGTGGCGATGGCCCTCCTGTTCACCGTGCCCGCCGTGCGCCGCTTCGAACGGCGGCACCGCTTCGGGCTGCCGGCGATCGTGCTCGCCGCTTCGCTCACGCTGCGGCTGGTCCCCAGCTACGACCGGATCGTGACCTCCGACCTCTACAGCACCCACCTCGTGATCTGGCTGTTCGTGCTCGGCTGGATGCTGCACCGCGCCGTCACGCCCCTGCAGCGCACGGTCACCGTCGCCGCCGCGCTGGTCCTGGTGCCGTCGTTCTTCGGTACCGGGTACGAGCGCGCGGCGATCGTGCTGGTCGGTCTGGGTGTCCTGCTCTTCGTCGAGCGCATCCGCGTCCCGCGGGTGCTCGTCGCCCCGCTCACCGCGATCGCCGGCGCGTCGCTGGGCATCTACCTCACCCACTTCGCCCTGCTGACCCTGCTCGACGTCGGTGTTCCACCGGTCGTGCTCGTCGCGCTCGGACTCGTCGTCGGGATCGCGGCCTGGCGGTTGGGCAACGCCGCCGTGCGCCGGGTGGTGCTCCGCCACGGCGTCCGCCGCGGGCCGGTTCCGGCGCCGGTGTCCACGGCACCGTGCTGAGGGGCCCGACGACCACGTCCGGTCGCCCCGGGAGGCCACGTTCCCCGGGCGACGCGGTCGGGGACGGCCTCGCGCTCGTGGTCCTGACCGGGATGGCCGGTCTCGTGCTGGTCGTGGCCGACGACGCCTGGCGGCCCGGGCGCACCCTCACCGGGCTCCTGCCGCCCTCGGCGCTCCTCGTGCCTGCGTACAGCCCCGTGCTCTGCGCGGTCGCCGCGCTCGCCGTCGCGGTGGCGTCGCTCCTCTGGCTCCGGGCCCGGCGCGGGGGTACGGCGTGGTCGGTCGCCGCCGGTGCGGTGGCGCTGTTCAACGCGGCGGCGCTGGTCGCGATCGGGTTCCCGGTCGCGTCGGTGGTGAGTACCACCGTGCACGCGGGCGGCTCGATCGACCCGGTGCGCGCGGTCGGCCTGCCCCATCGTGCACGGCGCGGACCCGATCTGCGCCCGGTGTTCACGACGACCCCCGAGGGGGCCCCGCTGCACCTGTCGGTCTGGCGGCCCTTCCCGGGAACCACCTCCTCCGACGGCTCCGGCCCGGCCGCCCTCGCCGGGACGGCCGGGCGGGCGCCCGTGCTGGTGTGGGTGCACGGCGGGGGCTGGGTCACGGGATCCGACCTCGGCCAGGCCGCAGCGCTGACCCGCTGGGCGGACCGCGGCTGGCTGGTGGTCAGCGTCGAGTACGGCCTGGACGCCCCCGGCCGGCCGACCTGGGACCGTGCCGGGCCCCAGGTGGCGTGCGCGCTGGGCCGGATCGCGACCGACGCGGCCTCGCTCGGCGGCGACCCGGGCCGGATGGTGCTCGGGGGCGACTCCGCCGGCGGGCAGCTCGCGGTGTCGGTGGCCTATCACGCCGCCTCGGGCACGCAGGCCTCGTCGTGCGGGTCGGCGGTCCCCGTGCCGCATGCGGTGGCGGTGGAGTACCCGGCGGTCGACCTCGTCGACGGCTATCAGCACGGCGCCCGCTCCCCGGTTCCGCAGTTCGACGCCCGTTGGCTCGCCGCGACCTACACCGGTGGCAGCCCGGCGGAGGTTCCCGAGCGCTACCGGGCGATCTCGGGTGCTGCCGCGCTGACGCCGCAGGCCCCGCCGACGCTGGTGCTCGCCGCCGGACGCGACAGCCTGGTCCCGCTCCCGGGCCTGCAGCGCTTCGTGGCGGCGGCCCGGGGGGCCGGGGTCGACACGACCCTGGTCACCGTGCCCTTCGCCGACCACGCCTTCGACGCGATCGAGGGCTCGCTCGGCTCCCAGGCAGCGACCTCGGTCCTGCAGCACTGGGCTGGCAGCCGGGTGGGCGCGCCGTGACCGCACGCCGCAACCCGTGGACGGACCTGTTGCGGGTCGCCTCCCTGGTGATGGTGATCCTCTACCACAGCACCGACATCGGGCCGCAGATCTACCCGCAGCTCCTCGCCCGGCACCTCGTGTTCGGTCACCAGATCGGGGCGAGCCTGCTGCTCGTGATCTCCGCGTACCTCGCGGCGGGCTCGCTCGCGGACCCCGCCCGCGCGAGCACCCGGTGGTGGTACTCCCGGGCCGCCCGACTGCTCCCCGGATTCGTGGTCGGCACCCTCGCCGCGACCCTCGCCCTCGACTGGCTCGCCCCGGCCGGCATGTACCGCGTCGGTGTCCCCGACCTGCTGGCCAACCTCGCGATGCTGTGGAACTGGAACGGCTACCACCACTGGGACTACGTCGACGGCTCGTACTGGACCCTGCCGCTGCAGCTCGGAGCGTTCGCCCTCGCGCCGTGGCTGCGCCGCAGTCGGCTCGGGTGCGGGCGTGGGCTGCGGGTGCTGCTCTGGGTCGCGGTGCTCGTCCCGCTGGCGCAGTGGCCGCTGGCCCAGACCGCGGGCGGGCTGTACGACTCGGTCGTCGATGGGCTCGGGTTCTACCGCTGGCACCTGTTCGTCGCCGGCGTCGCGGTCTGGATGCTCGGCACCCGACGACTGCGCCGTGCTCACGGTGTCGCGCTGCTCGCAGTCTGCGTCGGCGCGCACACGGTCCAGAACGGCTGGTGGTCGCCCACCGAGGGACTGGTCACCGACGGGTGGTCGGTGGTCGGCATCGGGCTCGGCGTCATCGCGCTGCGGCTCGCCTCGCGGCTCCGCGCGGTCGGCCTCGAGCCGCCTCGCGCGGTGTCACGCCCGGCCGCCCGGTTCGCCGAGATCTCCTACGGCGTCTACCTGGTTCACCAGACGCTGGGGTATGTGCTCATGCTGCGCCTGCAGGAGTGGTTCGGCGCGGGCCCGACGGTCCAGACCCTCGCCATGCTCGCGCAGGCGGTCCTGCTCGGCGCGGCCATGACGCGGTACGTGGAGCGACCCGCGCACCGAGCCCTCCTGTGCGCCTTCGACGCCCGCACCCGCCCCGGACCGGCGCCCCCGGCGCCCTCCGAGAGGCTCCCGGTCCTCGTCGGAGCGGGGGCGCGCTGACGCC
>NZ_DASXJS010000032.1:0-11116 GCF_036497245.1 Actinomycetospora sp.
CCGACGGCACCCGTCGCCCACCCCCGCAGTCGTGAACTGCGCTGAACCCGCCTCGCGGCTCGTAGGCTGGCCTGGAGGTCTCGGTCGACCGGGCGCGCGACGGCGGGAGTGGGCGGACGGACGATGGACGGCGAGCGCAGCGGGGTCCGCGCTTCCGACCGCGAGCGCGAGCTGGTGGTCGAGCGGCTGACGCGCGCCCTCGGGCACGGGCGACTCACGCTGAACGAGTACGACGAGCGGGTCGCCGCGGCCTACACGTGCATCGGCCGCGACGAGCTCGCGCAGCTCACGGACGATCTTCCTGGTCGGCTCTGGTGACCGTCGGGGCGACGTCGGGGATCGGGACCACGCCGTTGAGACCGTCCGGCAGCTCGCTCGGCCGGGCGGCCGCGGTGTCCTCCGCGGGAACGGCCGGGACCTCCGCGTCGGTCTGACGGTCGGTCACCTTCTCGAAGAACCGCAGCAGCTCGACGGGGAACGGCATCACCAGGGTGCTGTTCTTCTCGGCCGCCACGTCGGTGACGGTCTGCAGCAGGCGGAGCTGGAGCGCCCCGGGCGTGTTGGCCATGGCGCCTGCGGCCTGCGAGAGCTTCGTCGAGGCCTGGAACTCGCCGTCGGCGGCGATGACCCGTGCCCGCCGGTCGCGCTCCGCCTCCGCCTGGCGCGACATCGAGCGCCGCATGCTCTCGGGGAGCGAGATGTCCTTGATCTCCACGCGCTCCACCCGGATGCCCCAGTCCTCGGTCGGGGCGTCGATGACGTCCCGGAGCTCGGCGTTGATCCGCGCGCGGTCGGACAGCAGGGTGTCCAGGTCGGCGCGGCCGATCACCGAGCGCAGGGACGTCTGCGCGACCTGGGACGTGGCCTGGATGTAGTTCTCGACGTTGATGACGGCCCGGACCGGGTCGTCGACCCGGAAGTAGACGACCGCGTCGACCCCGATGGTCACGTTGTCCCGGGTGATCGTGCCCTGGGAGGGGACGTCGAGCACCACGGTCTGGATCGACACCTTCCGCATCCGGTCCGCCACCGGGATCATCACGGTCAGTCCCGGCTGGCGGACCGCGGGCAGCAGGCGACCGAACCGCAGCACGATTCCCCGCTCGTACTGCTGGACCAGCCGGAGGGACGTGGACATCAGGATCGCCACGAGCAGCACGGCGACCACGATCACGATCACGGCAACATTCATCGCAGGACTCCCGCATCAGGCCGGGCGGCTCCCGTCGGGCCCCGGCTCCACCTCCCATCCTCCTCCCGAATTCGCGTCCCGGAAGGGGATTCCGGCGACCCGCCCCGTGGCTAGAGTCGTCCGGATGCCGAGGACACCGGCCGACGCGGAGACCGGGACCCGACGCTGCGCCGTGCTCTATCCGGCGGTCGCCGAGGCCGCTCACCGGGTCGTCGCGAAGGCCGTCGGGCTGATCGACCTCGGCGGCTCGACCGGGCCGAACCTCCAGGTCGACCGCGTCGGCATCGCCTACAGCAACGGGCAGTCGCTGGGTGACCCGTCCTCGCCCGTCCAGCTGTCGTGTTCGCTCGTGGGGGAGCGGACGGTCCCGACGCGGGCGGTGCCGGAGGTCGTGGCCCGGGTCGGCGTCGACCTCGATCCGGTCGCCGTCGACGTCCTGCCCGACGCGGTCGCGCGGGTGCCCGCGCACGCCCTGCCCGTGGTCACCACGACGTGGGCGCTGTCGGCACTCCCGCTCGAGGGCCGCCTGCGTTTCCTGCACCGCCTCGACGACGCGGCGGCCGGCCGGGCGGTGGCGTGGGTGTCGGTCGAGGGCGTCGGGGTCGCGCCGTCGATCCCCACGCTGGGGGACCGCCGCGCGTCCGGCCACAGCATCGTCGGCCTGGCGGTGTTCGACGGGGCGGCTCTGCACGCCGAGGCCATCGGCCGTTGCTGGTCCCGGGGCCGATGGCTGGCGTGGCTGGCCGACTCCTGACCGGCAGCCAGGACCGGCCCCGCCAGGACCGGGCCCGCCAGGACCGGCCCCGCCAGGACCGGGTCCGCTAGGACCGGGCCTGCAGGGTCGGGACGCCGTCGCCCTGCAGATCGCCGAGCACGGTCGGGCGTCCGACCATGGCCAGCAGCAGGGTCCGGATCGGGCCACGGACCTCGGGGCCGACCCCGGTCGTCCAGTCGACGTCATCGGCGCTCAGGCGCAGCCCCGCCACGCGCTTCTTGGCTCCGAGCAGCGGCTGGGTGTTCTTGGCCGCGTCGGCCGCAGCCACGAGGGCCTCCTCGGAGTGCGCGATCGTCGTGCCGGTCGGGTAGGCGATGTCCTCGCCGTGCGCGACGGTCTCCACCAGCCACGACCCGGTCGGTCCCGGGGGAGCGTTGCGGTCGTGCACCTTGGCCTCCAGCCGCGCCAGCAGCCGGGGGACGGGGTCGGCACCGACCGCGGCGACGTTGCGCGCCATGAGACGGCCGAAGGAGAACCCGCTCCCCGCGAGCCCGGCGAAGAACCGGGGCGGCGTCATCTCCGCGGTGGAGACGATGTGGGCCAGGGTGTCCTTGGTGCTCCAGCCCGCGCACAGCGACGGCACGGCCCACTGGTCGTCGTCGAGCTTCGTGAGCGCCTCGACCAGCCGGGCGCGTTCGGTCGCGATGAGTTCCCAGGTGCCCATGGTGTCCCCAGCCGGTTCGGGGCCTCCACCAGTGTGTTTCGGCCGACACCGAATTAGAGTGCGGACGAAACCGCGAGTCAAGGGTGGTGGCGTGGACGAGATCCAGCGGGTGCTGCACGCCCTGAGCTCGCCGGTCCGACGGGAGATCCTGTGGCTCATCGGTGATCGGGAACGAGCGGCCGGAGAGATCGCCGCCGGGGTGCACGTCAGCGCCCCGACGGTCTCCGGGCACCTGAAGGTGCTCCGGGACGCCGGGCTGGTCGCGATGCGCGTGGACGGGAGCTTCCGGCGCTATCGCTCACGCCGGGAGGCCCTCGACGGCCTGCAGCGCCTGATCGCCGACCCCGGTGACCGGTGGACCCCGGCCGACGACCTGCCGGAGCGCGAGCGGGCGAGCGCCCGCACCGCCACGGCGGTGATCGCGACGGTGGAGCTGCCTTGCCCGCAGGAGCTCGCGTTCACGGCCCTGACCGATCCCGAGGTCTACAGCCGATGGCTCGGTGTCCCCGTCCGGATCGAGGACGGGCACTTCGCGGCCACCATGGAGTGGGGCACGCAGGTGCGCGGGCGCTACGAGCTGACCGTGCCGCCGGAGCTGATCGTGATGTCCTGGGACCTCGCCGACGACGACGTCGTCCCGGTCCCCGGCGGCGAGCTCCGCGCGTACGCCCACGTGACCGGGACGACCGGCGGCTGCCGGGTCCGGGTGGACCAGCTGGTCGACACCCCCGCGCAGGCGACGTTCATGGACAACGCCTGGCGGATGGTCCTCGGCAGGCTCGCCGAGGCCGCACCCGAGCTCGCCGCGCCCGGGGGAGGAGCCCGGCCCCGCCCGGTCCGGGACAAGCATCCACGGGCGTGAGGCCGCGGGCCGGCCATCCGACGGTCCGCGTCGGAGGTCGGCCGCGGTCTGTCAGGCTCCCCGACGATGTCCGATCCGATCGCCTCGCCGCCCGCCCGCAGTCCCGGCACGCTGATCGCGGCGCGGCGGGTGATCACCGACCCGGAACGGGCACCGCTCGAGCACGGCGGGGTGCTGCTCCGCGACGGAGTGGTCGCCGCCGTGGGGCCCGCCCAGGAGCTCGAGCGCACCGCCGGCCCGGTGGACCACCTCGAGTTCCCGCTGGGCACCGTGATCCCCGGGCTGATCAATGCCCACGTCCATCTCTCCTTCGACGTCACCACCGATCCCCGGATCGCCCTCGAAGCCGGCGACCTGGACGCCGTGCGGGCGACGATCGCCGCCAACGCGCGCGCGGCGCTCGACGGCGGCGTGACCACCGCTCGGGACCTGGGCGACCTGGCCGGACTCGTCGCGGAGTTCGAGGAACGGGCCGCGAGCGGGAGCGCCGCGGGTCCGCGCGTGCTGTCCGCCAGGTCGCCGCTGACGCCGCCCGGAGGCCACTGCTGGTTCCTGGGCGGTGAGATCGACACCGGCGGCGGTGATGCCGAGCGGGGCCTCCGCGCGGCCGTGGACGAGCGGGCCGAGGCGGGCGCGGACGTCATCAAGATCATGGCCAGCGGCGGCGACCTCACCCCGGCCGGCGCGCCCCGGTGGAAGAGCCAGTTCGACGAACGCGATCTCGCGATCGTCGTGGAGGCGGCGCACGCGCGGGGTCTGCCCGTCGCCGGGCACGCCCATGGCACCGAGGCGATGGCGCAGTGCGCCCGCGCGGGCGTCGACACCATCGAGCACGGCAGCTGGCAGGCCCCGTCGGGTGCCGACGGCGAGGCCCGGCACGACCTCTCCGCCGAGGTGGCCGAGCTCGTCGCCGCCTCCGGGGCGGCCATCGTCCCCACCCGGGCCCGCGGGTGGGAGACCTGGCCCGCCGAAGCCGGGCTCGATCTCCAGCTCCGGAAGCTGGCCTGGGACGCCGAGCACGGCATCCCGCTCGTCGCCGGCAACGACGCCGGCGTCGGCGTCGGGTACTTCGACGACCTCGTCGACACCCTCACGCTCTTCGCCGCGGCGGGCTGGTCGCCCCAGCAGGCGCTGGCGACCGCCACCACCCGGGCCGCCGCGGCACTCGGCCGGGCCGACCACATCGGACGCCTCGACGTCGGCCACAGCGCGGACCTCGTCGTGCTCGACGCCGATCCTCTCGCCGACCTGCGCGCGCTGAAGGCCGTCCGGCTCGTCGTCGTCCGCGGGCGACAGCATCTTCCGACCGCGGCGTCCTGACGTCGGGCCGCAGCACCGGCGCCGACCGCGTGCCAGGGTGGGCGCCGTCGTCAGAGTCCGGGAGGAGAACGACCGTGCCGGTCACCCTGTCCAGCCATCGCGTCGCGCTCGATGGGATCACCCTCAACGTCGTCGAGGCCGGCGAGGGACCGGCCGTCCTGCTCCTGCACGGCTTCCCCGACCGCGCGACGCTCTGGGCGCACCAGATCGAGACCCTCGCCGGGCAGGGCTACCGGGTGATCGCCCCGGACCTGCGCGGATTCGGCGACAGCGATCGGCCGACGGAGGTCGACGCCTACGGCCTGCGGACGGTCATCGGTGACCTCGTCGGGGTGCTCGACCACCTGGGGGCCGGTGAGGTCCGGGTCGCCGGACACGACTGGGGCGCCCTGGTGGCGTGGGCGCTGGCGGCGTTCGCCCCCGACCGGGTCACCCGCCTCGCCGCGTTCTCGGTGGGGCACCCGCACGCGTTCGCCGGCGCCGGGCACCGTCAGAAGCAGCTCTCCTGGTACATGCTGTGGTTCCAGTTCCCGGGCGTCGCCGAGGCGCAGATGCCCGCCGACGACTGGCGCTGGTTCCGCGACTGGGCCCACGACGGCGCGGGTCGCGGCGCCGATCCCCTGCTCGACCAGCACCTGGCCGACCTCGAGCGTCCGGGGGCCCTGACGGCGGGGCTGAACTGGTACCGCGCCAACATGCCACCGGAGATCTTCGCGGCGACGAGCGGAGCGCTCGAGATCCCGGCGATCCGCTGCCCCGTGCTCGGGGTCTGGAGCGAGGGGGACATCGCGCTGACCGAACGCCAGATGACCGACTCCCAGCGGTACGTCAATGGTCCCTGGCGCTACGAGCGCATCCCCCGGGTCGGTCACTGGATCCCCGCCCACGCACCGGCCCGGACGACGCAGCTGCTGCTCGAGCATTTCGCGTAGCGCGTACCGCCCGCCGACATGTCAGGCTCTGCGCCGACCGACGGTGCCGTCGGCGCCCGTGAGGGGAGTCAGCCCGTGATGGACCGGACCGTCGAGCACTACGAGCGCGTCGCCGCCACCTACAACGAGCACTGGACCTACAACCCCGACTACGTGCGGGGGTTCTCCCACGCGATCGCCGACGCGCTCCGGTTGACGGGCTCCGACGCCATCGCCGACATCGGGTGCGGCACGGGTCTCTACACCCGCAGGCTCTACGAGGACGTCCAGCCCACCCGGCCGATCCTGTGCGTCGACCCGGTGCAGGCGATGCTCGACCAGCTGCCGGCCTCGCCGGGGCTGCGGCCGTTGCACGCCCAGGCGGAGGACCTGGCCTCGGGACGCGTGGCGCTCCCGGACGACCGCCCCCTCGACGCGATCGTCCTCAAGGAATCGATCCACCACATGGCCGACCGCCAGGGCACGTTCGACGGGCTGGTCCGGCTCCTGTCGGGCCATGGCCGGGTCCTGATCATCATGCTGCCGAAGTCGATCCAGCACCCGCTGTTCGCGGCGGCCCACGAGCGCTTCCAGCAGCTCCAGCCCGATCCGGCGGAGGTCGCGGACATGGTCTCCGCGGCCGGGCTCCGGTCCTCGGTCAGCCATCGGACCTTCCACGCCACGATCGAGCGCGAGCGCTACATCCACATGCTCGAATCGCGGTACATGTCGGTGCTGGGGGAGTTCTCCGAGGACGAGCTGCGGGAGGGGATCGCGCAGTTCCGGCACTCCTACCGGGACGACCCGGTCCTGCGCTTCGACGACCACTTCGCGTTCGTGAAGGGATCGGTCCCGCCGCGGTAGCAGGGAGTCGGGCTCCGGGGGCGTCGTCCGTCGGACCGCGTCCCCGGGTCAGCCCGCCAGGAGCTGCAGCAGCCCTTCCCGGTCGGGTCCGGGGCCTGCGAGCGACGGCGGGTCGTCCGCGCCGTCGACGACGCTCATGACGGCGGGGCGGGACAGGACCTCGTCGGGCAGGGCGAGGCACATGGCGATCTCGAGGAGCCCGCGGAACGCGTCGGCGTCGTGGGGCGCCGCGGCGGCCAGGCGTGCCATGGGGCCGCGAGGCGGGGGAGCCGCCCGACCGGACCGGTCGGCGCTCATCTCGGCGATCCGGGCCCGATCGGCCGTCACCTGGTCCCGGAAGTAGGGAGCGACGAGTTCCTCGGTCCGCTCGTCGAAGACCCGGGCGAACGACGCGGGATCGTCGAGATGGCGACGCCACGTGTGGCGCAGCAACTGGGCGTGCATCAGCCCGACACTGAGCCCGCGGCCCGCGGAGGGATTGGTGCAGGCCCACGCGTCGCCCACGGCGACGAAGCCGGTGACGACCGGCCGGCCGTCGGCAGCGAGGCGGCGATGCCGGTCGAGGATCCCCGCCATCGGCAGCACGCCCGTGACGGCCTCACCGTCGAGCCAGTGGGCCTGGATCGGGTACGACGCGACGACCCGGTCGAAGCACTCCGGGTCGCGCAGGGCCTTCAACGGCGCGTCCCCGCTGGCCCCGAACACCGTGACCGACCAGGTGTCGTTGTCGCCGTGCAGGGTCAGCAGCGACACGCTGCCGACCGGCGTCAGCATGGGACCCCGGCGCGCGGGCCGTCTCGGCCCGCTGAAGTAGCGGGTGTAGTACGCGAAGCCCTGGTCCTCGGCCTGCGCCTGCGGCGGGTGGGCGCCCAGGGCGGCCAGCCACGACGACGACGGATCCCGCCTCCCCATCGCGTCGACGACGAGGTCGGCGGCGAACTCCTCCCCGTCGGCCGTACGCACCCCGGCGACGTGCGGGGTGCCTGCCCGCGCGGCGGGTCCGGGCAGCAGCGCCGTGACCCGGACACCCCGCCGCACGGTCACCCCCGCCCGCTCCTCGGCCTCGGCGGCGACGACCGACTCGATCACCGGGCGGCGCCCGGTGACCAACCTGGCCGCCGCGTCGCCCGGGCGGGTCCGCTGATCGGTGAGGGTCGGGGGCAGTGGGTCGAGGTTGTCCTCCCAGACGCATCCCGCCGCGAGCAGGCGATCGGTCAGCCCGGGCATCTCCTCGTCGCAGATGTGCCGGAACCGCGGGAACAGGACGTGCGGCTGGTGGAACTGGGCCACGCCCCGGCGTCGCCACGAGTCCCACGCCTGCGCCGGCGTCGTCGGGGCACCGTCGGGATCCGCCTCGAGCACGGTGACCTCGTGGCCGTCGTCGGCCAGCATCACCGCGACCGACAGCCCGATCACGCTGCCCCCGCACACCACCACGGCAGCCATACGACCCACCTCCCGCGCCCCCGGGCGCGGACCGCGCCGGATCCGTCGAGGTCGTCGAATCGGGCGAAGCGCCCAGAACCCCCGACGCTAGGCTGTGAACTGGGTCACGTCAACGCCCCGGCCGGGTGCGCGGGCCGGTGGCCGCCGGGCGTCGTCGGGTCCCCGAGCACCCCGGCCAGCCAGCGGAACAGGCGCTCGTGGAACACCGCGCGGCCGTCCATCTCGCAGTGACCGCTGACGTCGTCGTCGTGGCCGAACTCGACGTACTCGTGGGGGCAGACCAGGGCGTCGGCCATGGCCCGGGCGTCGGCGCTGATGTCGTCGCCCGCGGTGTGGCAGACGAACGTGGGGCAGCGGATCAGGTGCTCGCGTCCTTTCAGCGTGTACTGCGGCGCGATGTCCAGGAAGCCCATCGCGTCGTCGACGCCGTGCACCCAGAGGTTCCGGCGCAGCGCCCAGCCCGCGGACGGCTTGCGCATGGTCGATTCGAGGGCCTTCTGCAGGACGGCGAGCGCGATCCGGTTCCCGTCCGGC
The DNA here is from genome assembly GCF_036497245.1 of Actinomycetospora sp. Classification (GTDB taxonomy): domain Bacteria; phylum Actinomycetota; class Actinomycetes; order Mycobacteriales; family Pseudonocardiaceae; genus Actinomycetospora. The sequence continues at coordinate 8,569 of NZ_DASXJS010000032.1, forward strand.
AGTTGGTGGGCCAGGACGCCGGGGATCCGGGAGACGAGCGCGTCCCAGAGGTCGTAGGGACCGGAGTCGGCCACGCAGGCGGCGAGGCGGTGCTCGCCGGTGGCCGCGCGCGGTGCGGTGTAGCCGCCGAAGCTCCAGCCGATCAGCACCAGCCGGTCGGCGTCGACGTCGGGCCGCGCGACCGCGACGTCGACGACGGGGCCGACCACGTTCTCCCAGTCCGCGCGGAACGGGATGCCCTGGTCGAGGATCACCGAGCCCTGGCCCGGACCGTCGAAGGCGAGCACGTGATAGCCGCGCTCGAGCGCAGCGGCCCCGTTGGCGAAGTACAGCTCCTCGACCGTGCCGTCGTAGCCGTTCGTCAGGATCACGGTCGGCCGGGGTGAGCCGTCGTCGGAGGCGCGGAAGAAGTAGCCCGGCAGCGTCGTACCCTCGTAGGGAATCTCCAGGACCTCCGGCGGCGAGGCGAACAGCGCCGTCCCGGTGCGGAAGGTCTCGGTCTGCTTGGCCGCGGTGTGCCGGAACCGGTCGTCGACCGGGGCGCCCATGAGGAAGAGGCCCGCGGTCCGGTAGTAGTTCGACGCGCGGAGGTAGGCGTCCCGCGCCGACGGGAGGTCGCCCGCGAGGGAGCTCGCACCCGCGGCCTGCTCGGCCCGCTCGGCCGTGGCCAGCCACTCGCGGTACCAGAGCTCGGGGTCTGTTCTCGTGATCCGACGGGCGGTGGCGATGCACTCGCCGAGCTCCGCCCCGCCCGAGCGCACGTAGGCGAGGGCCCGGACGAACTGGGCGTCGAAGAGATCGTCGTGCAGCACGAGGGTCATCCGGTCCCGTCCTTCCCGATGCGCGGCGTCAGCAGCTCAGTGTGACCAGCATCGACGGCATCGGAGCAAGCTGTCACTCGGATGGCCGCGCCGGATCGCCGATCACGAGGTTGCGGGTCACCGCAGGGTCGGCACTACGGCCCGGTCGTCGGAGCAACCGTGGCGCCGCGGGAGCGCCCTCAGTCGTCGACCCGCATCTGCCAGGCATCGGTGACCAGCTCCGTGAGGCGCGCGAGGTCGACCTTCCCGAGGCGCACCATCACCAGGGGGAAGCGCTCGTAGGCCGGGGTGGAGAAGAACAGGGCGGGCTCGCCGAGGACCAGGGCCTGCCGCTCGGCCTCGTCCCCGACGAACAGGACCGCGATGTCGGTCCGCAGCTCCCGGCGTCCCGAGGCGGATCGCTCGGGGTAGGACCACACGAAGCCCCGTCCGCCGACCCGGAAGTCGAAGCCGTCGCTCGGGATCTCCTCGACGCCCGCGAGGGCGAGGGCCAGCCGGCGGACGTCGTGCTCGTCGGCCATCGTCGCGCCTCCGTCGGGGTCGGGCCGGCTCCGGGAACGACCACCCTGGCAGACCGGTGGCGCCCGACGGAGCCCCGGAGCAGGCTCGTCGCCCATGAGCGCGAGCACCGACGCCCGGGCGCTGATCCCGGCGGCCATCGACCGATTCGGCGCGCGAGTGCACGCCGTCGCCGCGGCGGGCGCAGCGACGGGGGACGGTGGCGACACCTGGGACCGCCCGACGCCCTGCGACGCGTGGACGGTCCGGGCCCTCGTGGCCCATCTGTGCTCCGAGCACCGGTGGGCCCCGCACATCCTGGCCGGACAGACGATGGACGAGGTCGGGGACCGCTACGACGGGGACCTCGTCGGCGACGATCCGGCGGGCGCCTGGGACGCCGCTGCCGGGCCGTCCGGGGCGGCGTGGACGGCGACCGGGTCCCACGCGCCCCGCGTGCACGTGTCGTTCGGATGGCTCGACGTCGAGGAGTACGCGGTCCAGATGCTCGTGGACCTCACCGTGCACGAGTGGGATCTCGCGCGCGGCGCGGGGCTGGACGAGGAGCTGGACGCCGGGTGCGTCGCGGCCGCGCTCGCCTACATCCGCACCGACCCGGTCATGCTCACGGGCCCGGGGCTCTTCGCCGCACCGGTCACGGCGCGCAGCTCCTCGCCGCGCGACGAGCTCCTGGCCCTGGTGGGGCGCCGCGCCGGAGCGTGAGCGCCGTTCTCGGTACGGCCCGGGTGGCCGTCCGCGCTGGGTTAGGATGTCCTGAGTCGGGCCCGGACCCTCGGGTGATCCAGCCCGTTCTCGCCGTTCGAGACCAGGACGGCACGTCGTCCACGTCGGCGCTGCGGAGTGCGCGCCGGTGTGGTTTCTCCGCGGTGTCCCCGCCGTCGTGCGGGTGGTTCACGGTCGTCGAACGAGAGGCGGTGCTATGGGTCGTCGCGCGCAGCAGGCCCGGGTGTTCCCGTCGCCGCGCTCCGACGACTGGCAGCGCATCGTCGACGAGGGCGTCGACAGCGTCGAGGTCAAGATCCTGTTGGGCCCGGGTCCCGAGGCGGCCGCGGCCGCCCTCACCGGCCGCTCCACGTCGCGCTGGCGCCTGCGCCGGGTCTACCTGCTCGACACCCCCGACCTGGACTTCGCGCACGCCGGGGTGGAGATGCGGCTGCGCCGGCGTGCCCGCGGACGCCACGACCTCACCGTCCGGGCGCGGCGTCGCC
>NZ_DASXJS010000033.1:0-19634 GCF_036497245.1 Actinomycetospora sp.
CGAGACGGTGTTCGCCATCGCCGGGACGACGCAGAAGCTCTCGATCCGCGTGTGGACCTCGCCGTACTGGCGGCTGAAGTGCGGACGGTTCACGCGGACGCCGCAGTCCTCGGACGGGCCGACGCGAGGTACGGCCAGCGCCGGAGCGGGCGACAGACCGAGGATGAGGAGCGAGAACACGATGATCAACGAGCGGCGCATGGCGGACTCCGGGGTCGACGGGCCTTCACGACCTCGGACCGCTCGGAGCCCACAGCGGCTCCCCGATTCACCCCGACGGAGCAGCGCGGGGGATCCGGGGAACCGCGGCGCCTCCTCCGTAGTCTGATCCCGGGGAGGGGAGGTGGTCGGCGGTGGCTCAGCTGGCCGACGCAACGGTGACCGGATCGCCCTCGGTGGCGGACCTCCTCGCGGCCGCCGTGGAGTCCCTCGGCGGCAGCGAGCGCGAGGGCCAGCAGGACATGGCCGCCGCCGTCGAGCGTGCACTGCGCACCGGGGAGCACCTGGCCGTGCAGGCCGGGACCGGCACCGGGAAGTCGCTCGCCTACCTCGTGCCCGCCATCCGCCACGCGCTGGAGGCCGACCAGGCGGTCGTCGTCTCCACCGCCACGATCGCGCTGCAGGCCCAGCTGGTGGACCGCGACCTGCCGCGTCTCACCAAGGCGCTCACCGCGAGCCTGGGACGTACGCCGACCTTCGCCATCCTCAAGGGCCGCGGCAACTACCTGTGCCGCCACAAGATCGAGTCCGGCGCGCAGGCCGAGGACCCGGGCGACGACCAGCTCTTCGACCCCTTCCAGGTCTCGGCGCTCGGACGGCAGGTCACGCGGCTGCACGAGTGGGCCGAACAGACGAAGACCGGCGACCGCGACGAGCTCGTCCCCGGCGTCCCCGACCGCGCCTGGCGCCAGGTCAGCGTCACCGCCCGGGAGTGCCTCGGGGCCTCGCGCTGCCCGGTCGCGGAGGACTGCTTCTCCGAGCTCGCGCGGCACAAGGCCGGCCGGTCCGACGTCGTCGTCACCAACCACGCCCTGCTCGCCATCGACGCGATCGAGGGCCGCGCGGTGCTGCCCGAGCACGACGTCGTCGTCGTCGACGAGGCGCACAACCTCGTCGACCGGGTCACGTCGGTCGCGACGGGCGAGCTCACCTCCTCGGGGGCCGCCGCGGCCGCCCGCCGCTGCGCCAAGCTCGTCGACCAGGCCCTCTCCGACCAGCTGCTCGACGCCGCCGAGGGGCTCGAGACGGTCCTCACCGACGCGCCGGTCGGCCGGTGGGAGTCGATGCCGGAGACGGTCGGGCAGATGATCTCCGCGATCCGCAACGCGGCCTGGGCGTGCCGTCAGGCGTTGGGGCCCGACCGCGAGAAGGGGGCCAAGGAGCAGGAGGCCGACGCCGCCAACCGCCGCTTCGCGACCGCCCTGGTCGAGGAGGTCCACGATGTCGCCGGCCGGCTGCTGACGGCGTTCGACCGGGAGGACCCGGCGACACGGCCCGACGTCGTCTGGCAGTCCGAGCGCGAGCTGAACTCGACGACGCTGCGGGCGCTGCACGTGGCGCCGCTGTCGGTCGCGGGGCTGCTGGCGTCCCGGCTGTTCGGGCAGTCGACCGTGGTCCTGACCAGCGCGACGCTCGTGCTCGGCGGCTCGTTCGACGCGCTCGCCCGCCAATGGGGGTTGCCGGCGCAGGGGTCGGAGCCCTCGCCGAAGGAGCTTGACGGCGGAGAGGGCGCCGACACCGGTGGTGGGCACGGCAACGACCCCGCGACGAACCTCGTCTGGCACGGCCTCGACGTCGGGTCACCGTTCGCGCACGGCAAGGCGGGCATCCTCTACGTCGCCCGGCACCTGCCCCCGCCCGGGCGGGACGGGCTCTCCGCCGCGATGCTCGACGAGATCGACGGGCTGGTGCGGGCCGCGGGCGGGCGAGCGCTGGGACTGTTCTCCTCGATGCGCGCCGCGAAGCAGGCGGCCGAGGATCTGCGCGGGCGCTGGGACGGCACCGTGCTCTGCCAGGGCGACGACGCGACGAACACCCTCGTGCAGAAGTTCGCGGCGGAGACCGGGAGCGTGCTGTTCGGGACGATCTCGCTGTGGCAGGGCGTCGACGTGCCCGGCGAGTCGCTGCAGCTGGTCATGATCGACCGCATCCCGTTCCCCCGCCCCGACGACCCGCTGGTGGCCGCCCGGCAGCGCGCCGTCGACGCCCGCGGCGGGAACGGGTTCCTGACGGTGTCCGCGACGCACGCCGCGCTGCTGCTCGCCCAGGGCGCGGGACGGCTGCTGCGCGGCACCGGTGACCGGGGCGTCGTCGCGATCCTCGACTCCCGGGTGGCGACGAAGCAGTACGGCGGGTTCCTGCGCGGGTCGCTGCCGCCGTTCTGGTCGACCCAGGACCCGGCGATCGTGCGCGGCGCGCTGGAGCGGCTGCGCGACAGCGACTGACGCCGGCGCCTGCCCGACCTCTTCGGCGTCGCGATCAGCGCGTCCGCTACAGCGTCGCGAGCAGCGCGTCCGCGAGCAGCCCCGCCGCCTCGGGCGCCCGGCGCAGGAAGAGCTCCGGCTCGATGAGCTCGAGCTCCATCACCACGGGCTCGCCGTCGACGCGGACCAGGTCCACCCGGGCCGCGTGCACCGGCGCGGGTGAGCAGGCCAGCGCGGCGTCGGCCACCTCGCGCTCCCGCGGCGTCGGCTCGTGGTCCTCGAGCCGACCGCCGTGGCGCTCGTGGACGAGGAAGCCGCCCGCCGGCGGGAACTTCCGCACCGCGTGCGACCACCGCCCGCCGAGGCGGATCAGCGACACCTCGCCGTCGCCGTCGATGCTCTCGACGGCGGGCTGCACGAGCGCGTCCCCCGCGGCCGCCAGCTCGGCGAGCGTCTCCTCGAGCTCGGGGCCGAGCCCGCGGTAGGTGCCACGACCGCCCGCGGACACGGCGGGCTTCACGACGAGGCGGCCCGGGCCGAGCGGCTCCGGGGTGCTCCCGTGGGGTACCAACCGCGTCGGGACCACCGGAACCCCCGCCTCGGCCAGCTCCACCAGGTAGCGCTTGTGGGAGTTCCACTCCAGCACCGACAGCGGGTTCTGCAGGGTGGTCACCCCGGTCACCCGCGCCGCCCAGGCCAGGAACTCCTCACGGCGCGCGCTGTAGTCCCAGGTGGTGCGCACCGCGACCAGGTCGGCCGCGCTCCACCCGGCGACCGCGTCCTCGGCGTCCCACGGCTCGACCCGCGCACTCGCCCCGCGCTCCTCCAGGGCCGCCACGAGCGGGCGGTTCTCGGCCTCGGAGCGCTCGGAGCGCACACGGGTGCTGGCGACGATCACGGTCACCACGGTAGGGCTCCCCCGTCGGTGCGCTCCGCCGGTTGCCGCGTCACCGGCGTCACGACCGGCCTCCGGCGCGCGGCGTCTGTCCGATGCAGGTCACGGTGCCCGGCGCCACCTCGGTGAAGCCGGCGTCACGGACCGGGGCGATGCCGTGGTGCTCCCACGCCTCGCGCCCGGAATCCTCACGGGCGAGGGCGGCGATCCAGCGCTCCCAGTCCGCCGCGTCGGCGGTCCGGACGGAGGCGGTGGTCACCGCGTCCACCGTGGCGTCGTCCGCGCCGGTCCACGCCAGCACCGTCGCGAGGATCATGCTCGCGTGCCCGACCTGGGCGGCGGCCTTGCCGGTCGACTGCTCGACGGTCGGGTTCAGCCAGATCACCGGGCGGTCGGGCACGGGCGGCCCCGGGCTGTCGTCGGGCAGGTCGGTCCCGCCGATCTGGAGCCTGCGGACCTCGTGCGCGACGTCGTCGACCGGTCCGGGGACCAGCGCACGCACCTGACCCCCGCCCGCCTCCGGGTCGCCGACGCCCGCGGTCGTCCCGTCGATGTCCCCGACCGCGCGCCAGTGGGCGGTGCGGGCCCGGCGCGCGAGCTTGCGGATGCGCCCCGCGCCCGCCCAGGCCGCCACCGCGTCGTACCAGGGACCGTCCGGGGCGGAGCGCTCGTCGAGGCAGAGCCCGAGCGCCGCCGCGGCCGCCGCCTCGAGCAGCGCCGTCGGCCCGGGCGGGGTGGCGCGCTCGATGCGCAGAACCACCGGCATCGCCCGCACCGGCTCCCCATCCGCGTCCTCGGTCGCCGTGTCGCGCTCCGGGGGCGCCATGTCCGCGGCCCACGGGCACACGCGGGCGGCCAGTGGACCCAGGGCCGCCAGCCGGTCGGCCGCGGTGGCCATCAGATCAGCGGTCCCATCAGATGGGCACGCGGCGCAGCAGTCCCTCGGCGGCGTCCGCGATCTCGATCTCGTCCCGGGTGACGCCGAGGATGAACAGGACGGCGTCGAGGAAGGGGTAGGACAGGGCCGTGTCGGCGGCCGCGGCGACCACGGGCTTGGCGTTGAACGCGATGCCCAGCCCGGCGGCGGCGAGCATGTCGAGGTCGTTGGCGCCGTCCCCGACCGCCACCGTCTGCTCGATCGGGACCTCGACGGCGGCGGCGAACGCCTCCAGGGAGCGCGCCTTGCCCGCCCGGTCGACGACGTCGCCGACCACCTTGCCGGTCAGCTTCCCGTCGGCGATCTCCAGCTCGTTGGCGGCCGCCCAGTCCAGCCCGAGCTCGTCCACCAGGTGGGCGATGACCTGCGTGAAGCCCCCGGAGACGACGCCGCACTTGTAGCCGAGCCGCTTGAGGGTGCGCACGGTGGTCCGCGCGCCCGGGGTCAGCTCGAGCTTCGATCCGACCTCGTCGAGGCACGACGCGTCGAGGCCCTCGAGGGTCGCGACCCGGCGGTGCAGCGACTGCGTGAAGTCGAGCTCGCCCCGCATCGCGGCCTCGGTGACCTCGCGGACCTCGGCCTCGCGCCCGGCGTAGGCCGCGAGCATCTCGATGACCTCGCCCTGCACCAGCGTGGAGTCGACGTCGAACACGATGAGCCGCTTGGCGCGCTGCGCGATCCCGACCCGCTGCACCGCGACGTCCACGCCCGCGCGCTGCGAGGCACCGATGAGGGCCTGGCGCAGCGCGGCGTCGCTCGGGGGCGAGGAGGCCGGCGTCGAGATCCGCAGCTCCAGGCCGGTCACCGGATAGTCCGCCACCCGGCGCACCCGGTCGATGTTCACCCGCTGCGCGGCGAGCGTGCGGGCCACCTCGGCGAATCCCGCGGCGGTGATCGGGCGTCCCAGCACGGAGACGACGTGCGTCGAGTACGGATGCACCGAGGAGGCATCACCCCCGGTCTCGACGGTGACCGCGAGCCCGAGGGCCGGGATCGCGACGTCGAGGCTGCGCTCGAGCCGGCCCGGGTCCCCGGTGACCCCGACCAGGGCGGACAGCGTCAGGTACCCGTGGATCGTCGCCTGCTGGACGTCCAGCATCTCGGCCCCGTGCTCGGCGAGCACCGTGAACAAGGTGGCACTGACCCCGGGGAAGTCCGGGCCGGTCACCGTGACGAGCACTGTCGTCCGCTGCGCGGCCAGGACCTCCGACACCGACTCCACGGAAGTCGGATGGGTCGAGCCGTCGTTCCCCGACGCGCGGCTCACTTGTTCCGGGGGTCGTTGCCCGGCAGGTGCTCCTGTCCGACCGCACCGGTGACGGCTTCCCCGATGCTCTCCTTGTGCGTCGCGCCGACGTGCGACTCGAGGCGGATGCGCTCGGTGAGATGCGGGTAGTGCAGTTCGAACGCCGGACGCTCCGAGCGGATCCGCGGCAGCTCCGTGAAGTTGTGCCGTGGCGGCGGACAGGACGTGGCCCACTCCAGCGAGTTGCCGTGGCCCCACGGGTCGTCGACCTCGACCGGCCGGCCGTAGCGGTAGCTGTGGAAGACGTTCCAGATGAACGGCAGCGTCGAGGCGCCCAGGACGAACGCGCCGATCGAGGAGATCGTGTTCAGCGTCGTGAAGCCGTCGGAGGGCAGGTAGTCCGCGTAGCGACGCGGCATGCCCTCGTTGCCCAGCCAGTGCTGCACCAGGAACGTCGTGTGGAACCCGATGAAGGTCGCCCAGAAGTGGAACTTGCCCAGGCGTTCGTTCATCATCCGGCCGGTCATCTTCGGGAACCAGAAGTAGATGCCGGCGTAGGTAGCGAACACGATCGTGCCGAAGAGCACGTAGTGGAAGTGGGCGACCACGAAGTACGAGTCCGAGACGTGGAAGTCCAGCGGCGGCGCGGCGAGCAGGACGCCCGTCAGGCCACCGAACAGGAACGTCACCAGGAAGCCGACCGAGAACAGCATCGGGGTCTCGAACGTCAGCTGGCCGCGCCACATGGTGCCGATCCAGTTGAAGAACTTGATACCGGTCGGGACGGCGATGAGGAAGGTCGTGAAGGAGAAGAAGGGCAGCAGCACCGCGCCGGTGGCGTACATGTGGTGCGCCCACACCGCGACCGACAGCGCCCCGATCGACAGCGTCGCGTAGATCAGGGTCTTGTAGCCGAAGATCGGCTTGCGGCTGAAGACCGGGAAGATCTCCGTGACGATGCCGAAGAAGGGCAGCGCCACGATGTAGACCTCGGGGTGCCCGAAGAACCAGAACAGGTGCTGCCAGAGGATCACGCCGCCGTTGGCCGGGTCGAAGATGTGCGCCCCGAGATGGCGGTCGGCGAGCAGACCGAACAGCGCGGCGGTGAGGATCGGGAAGGCCAGCAGCACCAGCACGACCGTCACGAGGATGTTCCAGGTGAAGATCGGCATCCGGAACATGGTCATGCCCGGGGCGCGCATGCAGACGATCGTCGTCACGAAGTTGACGCCGCCGAGGATGGTGCCCAGACCGGACACGGCGAGGCCGACGATCCAGAGGTCGGGGCCGTAGCCCGGGGTGTAGAGCGAGTCCGACAGCGGCGAGTAGGCGAACCAGCCGAAGCTCGCGGCGCCGCCCGGGGTGAAGAACCCGGACACGACCATCGTGCCGCCGAACAGGAACAGCCAGTAGGAGAAGGCGTTCAGCCGCGGGAACGCGACGTCGGGAGCGCCGATCTGCAGCGGCACGATGTAGTTCGCGAAGCCGAACAGGATCGGCGTCGCGTACAGCAGCAGCATGATCGTGCCGTGCATCGTGAACAGCTGGTTGTACTGCTCGACCGACAGGATCTGCAGGCCCGGCTGGGCGAGCTCGGCGCGCATGAGCAGCGCCATCAGCCCGCCGATGAGGAAGAACGCGAACGACGTGATGAGGTAGAGGATCCCCAGGTCCTTGGGGTCGGTCGTCTTCAGCATCCGACCGATGAACGAGCCGCGCTTCGTCTCCCGCGCCGGATACGGCGTGGTCGAGATCGGCTTCGGTGCGACGGCCGTCACGGATGCCTCCTGCCCACGACTGACTCCTCTGCAGCGGCCCCGACGGCGGGACCGCGCTGGTTGACCGGGCGATCGTAACCGCCCGCGAGCCCCGTGGCTCGCTGGGTGACCCTATCCACGACGCACTGTCGTACGACACCGGGGAGAAGGTGGACGGCACCATCCGCCCCACACGACGAAGGCCCGCCGACCGGTGGTCGGCGGGCCTCGTACGTTCCGCGGGTGGAGCTGAGGGGACTCGAACCCCTGACCCTCACACTGCCAGTGTGATGCGCTACCAGCTGCGCCACAGCCCCAACGCCTCGAAACGCTACACGCCGGGTGAACGCTCGGCGGCAGGGGGGTGGGCTACCCCAGGGCCGCTTCGAGGGCCGGGTCGTTGGGGCTGACGGCCTTCCCGCCGACCACGATCGTCGGCGTCCCGAAGCCCTTCTGGCCACCGGACTCCTGCTGCAGGGCCGGGTCGGTCGACGCCTGCTGGTAGTTCTGGGCGATCGCGGCGCCGTAGGTGTTGCCGCGTACGCAGGCCTCGTAGCCCGGCCCCGCGCCGGAGCTCTTCCCGAGCGTCACCAGGTCGTCGACGGTGAAGCCGGTGCCGCCCTCCTCGGGCTGACGGTCGTACAGCGTCTTGTGCAGCGTCGGGAAGGCGCCGTTCTGCGCCGCGCACATGATCGCGTTGCCGCCGAGGGTCGAGTAGCCCGGCGGGGTCGAGCTCTGGTCGAGCAGGTTGACCATGTGGTACTTGACGGTGAGCTTCCCGGCGTTGAGCCCGTCGGTGATCTTCTGACCGTCGAGCGACTCGAACTGCTTGCAGGCCGGGCACTGGGCGTCCTCGTAGACCTCCAGGGTCGTCGGGCCGTTCCCGGCGACGACCGCACCGCCGTCCACGCGGGTCTGGTAGGTCGCGTTGACCGGGCTCACCGGCAGGTTCGCCGGCTGTGCCGCCGTCTTGGTCTGGTTCGCGGAGTAGACCGCGACGCCGATCACGGCGACGAGGACGACCAGCACGACGACGGCGATGATCGTCGGCGTCCGGGACTTCCCCGTCCCGGACGACCGGCGCCCGCCCGAGACCGGATTGCGCCCTCGGCCCGATGTGTTCGGCCGCGACCGGCCCGTCTGCTGACTCCTCGCCATGGGGACAACCGTAACGACGGCGGGTCAGGCGCCCATGAGGGGACGCTCCTGTGACGCGTCAAGGGTCGTGGGGGGCGCGGTCTCGAGCTGGCGGTAGAGCTGGCGGGTGACGTAGCGACCGAGGCAGCGGCGGATTTCACGGTCGGTCTTGCCTTCAGCTCGTCGGCGTTCGGCGTAGGCGCGGGTAGCGGGGTCGCGTCGTAGTCGAGTGATCACGACGGTGTAGACCGCACGGTTGAGCTGTCGATCGCCGGAGCGGTTGAGCCGGTAGCGCACCGTCTTTCCCGACGATGCCGGGATGGGGGCGGTGCCGGCCAGCATCGCGAAGGCGCCGTCGTCGCGGCAGCGCCCGGCGTGTGACCAGGCGGTGAGCACGGTGCCCGCGACGATCGGCCCGACACCGGTGAGGGCGAGCAGATCGGGGCGCCAGGAGACCACGATCGCCCGGATGGCCTTCTCGTGCTCGGCGGCCTCCACCTCCGAGGACCCGGACCCGGCGGGCGATCGCCCTGAGCGCGCTCATCGCGGTGAAGACGTGGAGCTGGGCGGCGTAGTGCCCGGGACGCAGCCGCAGCGCGGTCGCAATGATTCCGCGGGTGGACAGACCACGGAAGCGGCCGCGGACCTGGTCGGGGGCGGTGACGACCAGGGCGTGCAGCTGGCGCTGGCCGTCGGTGGCGGCCTGGACCGCGGCCTGGCGCGCGGTGAGCAGGACCTGCAACGCCGCCCGCTGCGGGCCGGTACGTGGCTGCGCGAGATGGGTGCGTGCCAGGGCGTCCCGTGCCGCGCGAACCGCGTCGATCGGGTCGGACTTCGCGCCGGCCCGGCGGGTGGGTCGGGCGGGGCGGTCGAGCTCGACGACGAGCTCGTCACGCTCGGCGAGATGTGCGGCCAGTCCGGCGCCGTAGCCGCCGGAGCCTTCCATCGCCCACGCGCGCAGCTGTCCGTGCTGGTCGGCCAGTTCGATCAGGGCGTCGTAGCCGCCCGGATCCGTGGTCACGGTGGCCTGCGCCAGCACCGCGCCGGTGGCCGCGGTGAGCACGGCCGCGGTGTGGGTGTGTTTGTGGGTGTCGACGCCAATGACGATCTCGACCTGCTCTGCGAGCATGGACAACTGCGTTCTCCTGACCGGGGCGGACGTGGGCTCCGGTCCGGTTCGGGAGACTCGGCAGGACTGTGATGGGACACGCCAGCGGCTACTGGCGGTCAAGCTCCTGATCAGGCCAGCTGCTCCCGGCCGGGCCGGCGTCGAGGACAGCGGACGGACAAGTCCCCACCAAAGGCACTCAGGCCAGTCAGAATTTGAGTCACGCCCGCCGTCTCGTCGCCAGCCCATCACGGCCGCTCTGGACCGGCCCCAGCAGTCTCACAGTCAGAACTCGCGGCGTCCGTCCTCCTGCTCCAGCAGCGCGTCGAGGTCGGAGAGCCGGTCCATGGTCGCGACGGCGCGGGCGGTGCGGTGGTTGCCGCGCAGCAGATCCGCGTGGCGGTGGACGAACTGCCAGTAGCCGGCGGTGAAGGGGCAGGCCTTCTCCCCCACGCGGACCTTCGGGTCGAACGCGCAGTCCCCGCAGTGGTCGGTCATCTTGTCGAGGTAGGCACCGCCGGAGGCGTAGGGCTTCGTCGCGAGCTTCCCGCCGTCCGCGTGCTGGCTCATCCCGACGACGTTGGGCGGCATCACCCACGCGAAGCCGTCCACGAACGACGTCGTGAACCATTCGGTGAGGGCGCTCGGCCGGTACTCGCGCTGCAGCGCGTGGTTGCCGAGGATCATCAACCGCGGGATGTGGTGGACCCAGCCGCGGTCGCGGACCTCGTTCAGCGTGTGCGAGAGGCAGGCGGCGGTGACCTTGTCGCCGTCGAGCTCGGTCCACCAGCTCGGCAGCTTCTTCTGCGCCCCGAGCTGGTTGCTGCGCTGGTAACCCTTGCCGAAGTGCCAGTACAGGTGCCAGATGTACTCGCGCCAGCCGAGGATCTGGCGCACGAAGCCCTCGACGGAGTTCAGCCGCGCGGTGCCGTCGTGGTGGGCCTGCTCCGCGGCGTGGACCGCGTCGAGGGGGTGGAGAACGCCGAGGTTGAGCGGCACCGAGAGCAGCGAGTGCGCCATGGTCGGGTCGCCGGCGAGCACCGCGTCCTCGTAGGGCCCGAACGGGTCGAGGCGGTGCGCCACGAACCGCTCCAGCGCCTGGTGCGCCTCGTCGGGGGTGACGGCGAACCAGCGCGGCCCGTCGGACCCGACGGTGTCGAGGTCCATCGCGTCGAGGTCGGCCCGGACGCGCTCGTCGATGCCGTCCTCGGTGGGCCACCACGGCTCGGGCACTCCGAGCGTCTGCTGCTTCTTCGGCGGCTTCTCCCGGTTGTCGTGGTCGAGGTTCCACGTCCCGCCCACCGGCGAGTCGCCCTCCATGAGCACCTCGAACCGGCGGCGCTGGTCGCGGTAGAAGGTCTCCATGGTGAACGAGGTCGCGTCGCCCGCCCAGGCCGTGAACTCGGCCCTCGGCCGCGCGAACGTGGTCGTCGGGAGCACCGCGGCGACGAGGCCCTCCCGGCGCAGCCGCTCGACGAACTCCGCGGCGGCGTACGACGTCGGCTCGTGCACGACGACGGGTCGGCCCACCTTCTCCAGGGCCTCCCGGTAGGTGGTGGTGCGGTGGTAGCTCGACCGGTCACCGAGGTCGTCGTCGAGGTGGCGCATGCCGGAGAGCAGCAGGTGCAGCTTCTGGCGGTGGTAGCGGCGGCGGCGCAGCACCGCCGAGGACTCGACGAGCACCACCTCGCGCTCGGCGTGCTGGGGCAGACCGTGCACGGCGGGGCCGAGCTGGTCGCCGAAGCACCACAGCGGCGCCGCGGGGTCCACCCCCTCGAGTGCGGCGTCCACGGCCTCGCCGTAGATGTCGAGGACGCCCTCCGGCACGCTCGGCCTGCTCATGCGGCGCGGGTGCCCGCCTCCTCCGGGGGCGAACCGCCGGTCTGATCGCGGCTGTCGGGCTCCGCTGTGACGAGCCAGATTCCCATCGCGGCCAGGGCGACCGCCCCGGAGACCCCGAAGGCGGCGCCGAACCCGACGTACTGGGCGAGGGCGCCCGCGGCCAGCGGCCCGATGATCGCGCCGACGTCGGAGGCCATCTGGAACCCGGAGAGCGCGGGTCCGCCGGAGCGCCGCGACCCGACGAGGTCGGCGACCGCGGCCCCCTGCGCGGGCTGCAGCAGTCCCGCGCCCGCGCCGGCCACGAGCGAGGCGACGAGCAGCACGCCGAGATTCGGCAGCACGCCCAGGCATGCGGTCCCCACCGCGACCATGGCCAGGCCGCCGATGACGACGGGGCGCCTGCCGCGGTGGTCGGAGAGCCCGCTGGTGGCCAGCAGCATGGCGCCGTCGCCGACCGCGAACACGGTCAGCGCGATCCCCGCCCACAGCGGCTCGCGGCCCAGGGCGACGGCGACGAACAGCGGGACCAGCGCCACCCGCACCCCCTGCACGGCCCAGCCGGTCGCGAGCCCCGACGTCAGGGCGGCCCGGTAGATCGGGGAGCGCAGGGCCCGCCCGATGGTCAGCGGCTCGACCGTCGGGTCGGGGGCGCGGACGCCGACGTCGGTCGAGCGGGCGAGCAGGCCCCCGACGACGGCGGTCGCGAGCACGAGCGCGACGGCGTAGACCACGAACGGCGCGCGCAGGTCGACCGTCACCAGCAGGCCACCGAACGCGGGGCCGGTGATCCCGCCCAGCAGGAACGAGCCGGTGAACAGCCCGCTGACCTGCCCGCGGCGTCCCTCCGGGGCGAGCCGGAAGATCAGCGAGAACGCGGAGACGGTGAACATCGTCGACCCGATGCCGCCGAGCCCGCGGTACACCAGCAGCTGGGCGTAGCTCGTGGCCAGCGCGCACGCCCCGGTCGAGGCCGCGACGACGAGCAGCCCGGTGAGGTACATCGCGCGTTCGCCGACGCGGGCGACCAACCGGCCCGAGATCGGCGCGAACAGCAGGCGCAGCACCGGCAGGGCGCTGACGACGGCCGCGGCGGCGGTGACCCCGACCCCGAAGCTGCGCGCGAACACCGGCAGCGCGGGCGCGACGATCCCGTAGCCCGCGGCGACGAGGAAGCTGCCCGCGAGCAGCGCCCACACCTCCCAGGGCAGGGCCTCGCGGGGCAGCGCACGATCGCCGCGCGCGGACATCGATGTCCTCCTCGCCACATCGCGCGGGGGCCGACCGCACCGCGCGCCGCGACCCTACGGGCGATCGGACCGCCCGGCCGGGCGCGGCGGCGGGTGCCCGTCGCCGGGGAGCGGGGCCGCGATCAGCGACCGGCGGCGAGGACCTGCGCGCTCGGCGCCGTCGTCGTGGTGGTCGGCGTGGTCCCGTCCACCCCGGTCGTGCCCGTGCCCGTGCCGGCGCCCGTGCCGGTGGTGCCGGTGCCCGTGCCGGTGGTGCCCGTGTCGGCGGTGGGACCGCTCGGCGAGGTGGCCGTCGAGGTCCCCGTGCTCGTGCCCGTCGGGGCGGCCGTGCTGACCGACGTCGTCGGCTGGGTGGTGGTCGGCTGCGTGGTGGTGGCCTGGGTCGTCGGCTGCGCGGTGGTCGCCTGGGTCGTCGGCTGCGTCGTGACGGGCACGGTGGTGCTGGGTCGCGTCGTCGTCGGCCGGGTCGTCGGGGGCTCCGTGGTCGTCGGCCGGGTCGAGGACGGCGGGAGGCTCGTCGGGCCGGTGTGCGGCGGCGTGTCCGTGGGCGGGACCACCGGACGCCTCGACGTGGTCGTCGGATCGGACGACGACTCGGACGTCGCCGCGGGCAGCTCCGCCCGGCGGGACGCGGCCCCGACGGCCTCAGTCTCGGCGTCGGACCAGGACCCGGCCGTCGACCCCTGCCCGCTGCCGCTCCAGCCGTCGCCGGTGGCGAGGCCGTCGAAGGACGGGACGTGGGGCACGATCGGTGCGGGGGCGGTGGCCGCCGGGCCGGACGCGCCGATCTCGGCCTGCGACTCCGGCCGCACGATGTGCGACTCCCCCGCCCAGATGACCAGCCCCGAGGCCAGCGCCAGCGTCGCGGTAGCGGCGCCGAGCACCCCGGCCCGCCGGGCCCGTCGCCCGGACTGGCCGAGGACGGCGAAGGGGGTGACCCCGCTCGCCCCGCGGGCCCGCACGGCGGGGCCTGCAGCGAGCGCCGCCGGGATCTCGGGCCCCGGAGCGGCCGGGCTCTCCGACCAGGAGGCGACCACCGGTACGAGCCGGGCGGGCTCCCCGACGCCGGACCGTCCACCGGCGCGCGCGACGCGGACCAGCCGTTCCGACAGGACGGCCGCGCTCGGCGGGGCCGGTGACTCGACGCCCTGCAGCACCGCGACCAGCGCGGACACGGGCGCGGCGTCGTCGCGGGCGGTCGGCCGGGTGACGGCCTCCGCGTCGTCGCCGCCCTCGGTGGCCGCCGCGTGCTCGACGACCCCGGCGAGGGTCGCGGCGAGCGCGCGCACGTCGGCGTCCCGCCGCTGCGCCGCGCCGTCGCCGTCGTCCGTGTCGGGGTCGACGATCGGCAGCGGTCCGCTCAACGATGCGGTGAGCCCGACGAGCCAGGCGTCCGAGTTCGCGCGGTTGACCAGGATGCTCGCCGCGCCGATGGCGCCGTGCTCCACGCCGTGGGCGTGCGCGTGGGCCAGGGC
This sequence comes from Actinomycetospora sp., assembly GCF_036497245.1. Taxonomy (GTDB): domain Bacteria; phylum Actinomycetota; class Actinomycetes; order Mycobacteriales; family Pseudonocardiaceae; genus Actinomycetospora. The sequence continues at coordinate 14,068 of NZ_DASXJS010000033.1, forward strand.
GGACGCCAGCTGCGCGCCCATCCGGGCGAGGGCGGGCTCGGCGATCGGGCCGTCGCGCAGCACCAGCGGCAGCGGCTCCCCGGGAACGTTCTCCAGGACGAGCGTGCTCTCGGTGTCCGGGGCCAGCCCGTCGACGTCGTAGACCTCGAGCAGGTGCGGGTGGTGCAGCCGGGCGAGGTGACGAACCTGCTCGATCCGCTCGGAGAGCACGTCGCCGGACGCCGGCGGCAGGGTGACGAGGCGGACCTCACGGCCGAGCACCTCGTCGACGCCGCGCACCGCGGCGTCCGCGGCGCCCGTGGTCAGGCCGCCGGTGGGGGTGTCGTCGACGGAAAGCCCGGCGTCCTCCGAAGAGCCGCTCTCGGTGACATCGCGGGGACTCTCCGTGATCGATGCCGGGAGCGCGTCACCGTCCGGGGTGATCCTGGCCTTCTCGGCCGGCGCCTGGGACGTCACGACGGCTCCCCCCGCCTCCTCTACGTGGACAACGTGCCGACGAGATCACTCGGCCGGGTGAGACTATCGCCCGAGAGGGACCTGGTCGACGGGTATTGAGGAGATCCACACCGAAAACCCGGATCTCAGGGCCGAAGCGCCACGGATCTCCGGGGTCGGCCACATCTCCCGGGCGCGACGACACCCACCGGGTCCCGATGACCATCGACGGCGACGACCGCGCGACCGCGTCACCGTGACTCGGTTGCCGCACCACGGATCCTCCGGCGCGCGGATCGTGCTCGCCGCGGCCCGGAGACGACGACGGCCGGAGAGCGTGTGCTCTCCGGCCGTCGCCTGGGGGGTGGAGGTGCCGGGAATCGAACCCGGGTCCTCCGAACACTCGTCAGGACTTCTCCGTGCGCAGTCTGCGTCGTCTCTACTCGGGTCCGCCGATCGTGCAGACACGCCGGCGTGACGACCCCAGTCGCTGTGAGATGTCCCGACGGGCCCCGCGACCGGGCCCGGCGGTGAAGTCCCCTAGTCGATGCCGGGGACCGGGTCGGGAACGAACCCGGGCCGACACAGTTCAGCTAGCTGTCAGGCAGCGAGCTGGAACTGGCGCTGAGTACTGTTCTCGGCGCTTATTTCTTTGCGACGGGTGGTTATCGAGATCATCGTCGCCTTCCTCGGCACGCTTCTCCTGATCAACCGTTCGGAGTCGATACCAGTCACCCCCTTGCCCTGCCTCGCTGGACGGGGCCGCCCATCATAACGCGTGCAGCCCGGTCGATCATCCCGCCGGGGGCCCTCATCCCAGGCCGAGCACGTCGGCGGGCGCGTCGTGCAGCACCGATCGGAGGAAGCCCTCCCCCAGGCGGTCGTCCGCGACGGCCCAGCTACGGATGGCCTCGATCTGGTGCCAGTAGCCGTACGGGATGTTCGGGAAGTCGGTGCCCAGCACCACCCGACCCTGCCCGGAGAGGTCCGCGAGCCGCGCGGACCAGTCGGCGGGCAGCGGCGCGAAGCCCTCCGTGAACGGGGTCCCGACCATCGTGGTGTCGAGCCGGACCGACGGATGGCGCTCGACGAGCCGCAGTGCCTCGTCGTACTCCGGGAGTCCGGCGTGGGCGAGCACCAGACGCAGCCGGGGATGGCGGTCCATGACCTCGCCGATGATCCCGATGCCGGTGTGCTTGCCGGGGATCGGGCCGTCGCCGCAGTGCGCGACGACGGGGATGCCCGCCTCGGCGAGCAGGCCCCACGCCGGGTCCAGCAGCGGGTCACGGGGGTCGTAGCCGCCGACCTGGACGTGCGCCTTCACGAGCCGCGCCCCCCGCGACAGCGCCTCACCGAGGTACGTCGTCACCGACTCCTCGGGGTAGAGCGTCGCGGTCGGGACGGCGTCGGGGATCTCGTCCGCCCAGTCCAGGGCCCACCCGGTCAGCCAGGCGGCCATGTCCGGCTTGTGCGGGTAGACGAGCGGGGCGAAGGTCTCGACGCCCAGGGAGCGCAGCCGGGCGAGACGCTCCTGTTCGGGCAGCTTGTAGTGGATGGGCCAGTCGTAGCCGTAGTGCGCCACGGCGTCGTCGAAGTAGGCCCAGACCTTGCGCAGCATCCGCTCGGGCAGGAAGTGCACGTGCACGTCGACGAGCCCGGAGGTGGCGTCCGGGCCCAGGCCCAGCGAGCGCACCCAGGGGGCCACGTCCTCGTCACAGGTCAGCGGGGTGTCGAGTGCCGACACGTCACCAGCCCTTGATCCGGCGCCCGACGATCCGCTCCGCCTCGCGCTTGGCGTCGCGCTCGGCCATCGCCTCGCGTTTGTCGTGCTTCGCCTTGCCCTTCGCGAGCGCCAGTTCGACCTTGGCCAGCCCGCCGGAGAAGTACAGCGACAGCGGCACCATGGTCGCCCCGCCCTCGCGGGTCTTGCCGATGAGCCGCGAGATCTCCTCGCGGTGCAGCAGCAGCTTGCGATGCCGGCGCGGCTCGTGGTTGGTCCAGCTGCCGAAGTCGTACTCCTGGATGTGCAGGCCGCGCAGCCAGACCTCGCCGTCGGTCACCGTCGCGAACGCGTCCGCGAGGGAGGCCCGGCCGGCCCGCAGGCTCTTCACCTCGGTGCCCTGCAGCGCGATGCCCGCCTCGTAGACGTCGAGGACGGTGTAGTCGTGCCGGGCCTTGCGGTTGGTCGCGACGACCTTGCGCCGCTCCTCGGGGCGGTTGGAGGACGCCTTCTTGTCGGCGCGCTCCTTCGAGCGCCCCGAATCGGTCGGGACGGCCGACTTCGCCACCGGGACGACCCCCTCTCGTGCTGCCTGGATCAGTTGCGGACGTACAGGCGCAGGGTGACATACCCCGTCGCCGTCGCGATGGCCGCGCCGACGACCACCAGCAAGGGTGCAACGAACAGCAGCACGTCGCTCATTCCGACCGCGGGGATCGCGTTGGAGATCAGCCGGCCGGAGAGCAGCCGGTCGATGAAGAAGAGCTTGCCGAGCACCAGGCCCCCGGTCGCGAGGACCGCCCCGACCACGCCGGTGATCACCGCCTCGATGAGGAAGGGCACCTGGGTGTACCAGCGGGTCGCGCCGACCAGGCGCATGATCCCGACCTCGGTCCGCCGGGTGAACGCCGAGACCTGGATGGTGTTCGAGATGAGCAGCAGGGCCGCGAGCGCCTGGATCGACGCGAGCCCGAACGCGGCGTTGCGCACGCTCGCGAGGAAGGTGAAGAGGTCCTGGACCAGGGCACGCTGGTCGACGACGTTGCGCACGCCCGGTCGCCCGGAGAACTCCGCCACGAGCGCGTCCCCGCGGGTCGGGTCCTTCAGGGTCACGCGCAGCGTCGCGGGCAGGCTCTGCGGGCGCACCAGCTGGAGGATCGACTGACCCGCGTAGATCCGCAGGAAGCGCTGGAAGGCCTGGTCGCGGCTCTCGTAGGTCACACCGGAGACGAGCGGATCGCCCTGCAGCTGCTCGCGCAACCCGGTGCAGGTGGGCGACGTGCAGTTCGCGTCGCCCGCGCTCGTCGGCTCGTCGAGGGCGACCTGCACGGCCAGCTGGGAGTAGTAGAGCTCCTGCGTGCGGTCGATGGTCCGCACCGCGAGCAGCCCGGCGCCGAGCAGGCCGAGCGAGATCGCCGTCGTCAGCACCATCGCCACGCTCATGGTGATGTTGCGGCGCAGGCCGGCGATGGCCTCCCGCCACACGAAGCCGAGCCCGGTCACCGGCTCGCCCCGTAGACGCCGCGCGCGTCGTCCCTGGCGAGCTTGCCCAGGTGCAGCTCGACGACCCGCCGGCGCATGGCGTCGACGATCTGGCGGTCGTGGGTGGCCATGACGACGGTGGTGCCCGCGCGGTTGATCCGGTCGAGCAACAGCATGATGTCGTCGCTGGTCTCGGGGTCGAGGTTGCCGGTGGGCTCGTCGGCGAGCAGCACGAGCGGCCGGTTCGCGAGGGCGCGGGCGATCGCGACGCGCTGCGCCTCGCCGCCGGAGAGCTCGGCGGGCATCCGCTCGCTCTTGCCGTCGAGGCCCACCAGATCGAGCATCTCCGGCACGACGGTGCGGATGGTGTGCTCGGGCTTGCCGGTCACCTCGAGGGCGAACGCGATGTTCTCGGCGACCGTGCGGTTGCCCAGCAGCCGGAAGTCCTGGAACACGCAGCCCATGCGCTGACGCAGCTTGGGCACCTTGCGGTTCGGCAGGCGGGCCACGTTCCAGTTGGCGACGAACACGTTGCCGCTGCTCGGGGCCTCCTCGCGCAGCAGCAGGCGCAGCAGCGTCGACTTGCCCGACCCGGACGGCCCGATGAGGAAGACGAACTCGCCCCGGTCGACGTCCATCGTGACGTCGTCGAGCGCCGGCCGGACGGACGTCGGGTACTGCTTCGAGACGTGTTCTAGCCGGAGCACGGAGCGGGATGCTACGCGGCGGCCGGGCGCACCCCGGACGGGCGAACGTCGCCCGTTCGGGCGCCGCTCCCGTGAGGGACCGCTACGCCGTCTGGGTCTGCTTGCGCCACCGGATGCCCGCATCGAGGAAGTCGTCGATGAACCCGTCGAGCACCTGGGTGGTCTGCGCGGTTTCCTGGGCGGTCCGCAGGTCCTTGACCATCTGGTACGGGTGCAGCACGTAGGAGCGCATCTGGTTGCCCCAGCTGCTGCCCTCCCCCTTGAGCGCGTCCATGGCGGCCCGCTGCTCCTCCTGCCGCTTGACCAGCAGCCGGGCCTGCAGCACCCGCATGGCCGCGGCCCGGTTCTGGATCTGGCTCTTCTCGTTCTGGCAGGAGACCACGATGCCGGTGGGCAGGTGGGTGATCCGGACGGCGGAGTCGGTGGTGTTCACGCTCTGCCCGCCCGGCCCCGACGACCGGAAGACGTCGATGCGGATCTCGTTCTCCGGGATCTCGACGTGGTCGGTCTGCTCCACGACCGGCAGCACCTCGACGCCGGCGAACGAGGTCTGGCGGCGGCCCTGGTTGTCGAACGGCGAGATCCGCACCAGCCGGTGGGTGCCCTGCTCGACCGAGAGGGTGCCGTAGGCGTAGGGGATCTTGACCGCGAAGGTGGCCGACTTGATGCCGGCCTCCTCGGCGTAGGAGACGTCGTAGAGCTCGACCGGGTACTTGTGCCGCTCGGCCCAGCGCAGGTACATGCGCATGAGCATCTCGGCGAAGTCGGCGGCATCGACACCGCCGGCCTCCGAGCGGATCGTCACCAGCGCCTCGCGGGCGTCGTACTCGCCGCTGAGCAGCGTGCGGACCTCGAGCTCGTCGATCGCCTTGCGCAGGCTCTCCAGCTCGCGCTCGGTCTCGGCCGTGGTGGCCTCGTCGTTCTCCTCCGCGGCCATCTCGTGCAGCAGGCCGACGTCGTCCAGCCGGCTGCGCAGCTCCTCGATCCGGCGCAGGTCGCCCTGCAGGTACGAGAGCTTGGAGGTGAGGACCTGCGCCTTCTCCACGTCGTTCCACAGGTCCGGGGCGGCCGCGAGCTGTTCGAGCTCGGCCACCTGCCCGCGCATCCGGTCGACGTCGAGGACGGCCTCGATCGACTTCAGGGTCGTGTCGAGCTCGTCCAGGAGGACGGGGAAGTCAGAGGCCACGTCTATCCAGCGTAGTGCGCCTCCGGCGGGCGGCGAC
>NZ_DASXJS010000034.1:0-52261 GCF_036497245.1 Actinomycetospora sp.
TCTCCCGCCCCGCCCGGCACGGACCGCACGTCCGGCAGGAGCCGATGATGTTCCCGACGGCGACCCGGTCGCCCGGGTGCAGGTCGGTCACCTCGTCGCCGACGATCTCGACCACGCCGGTCATCTCGTGGCCCGCGACCAGCGGGAACGCCGCGGGGTCGCCCGCACCGAGGGCGTGCAGGTCGGTCGCGCACACCCCGCAGTGGGTGACGCGGACGACGACGTCGGCGGCCCGGGGGTCGCGCCGGGCGAAGGTCCAGGGGACCGGGACAGCACCGGGAACGGTGGCGGCCCAGCCGGTGACCTCGCGCATGATGGTGTCCTCTCGTGCAAACAAACCGGTTGGTTACTCACCATAGGCGTGCCGCTGCTCGTCAGCAACCGACTGGTTGGTTACCCTCGCGGTCGTGCCGAAGGACGGGAGCGCGACCCGGCGTCGCCTGCTTGACGCCGCGACCGCGGAGTTCTCCCGACGCGGGATCGCCGGCGCGCGCGTCGACCGCATCGCCGACGCCGCCGAGGCCAACAAGGCGCAGATCTACGCGTGGTTCTCCTCGAAGGACGGGCTCTTCGACGCGGTGTTCCGCGAGCACCTCACGCTGATCGTCGACCTCGTGCCGTTCGACGCGGGGAACCTGCCCGAGTACGCGGTCCGGCTCTACGACGCCTATCTGGAACGGCCCTCGGTGATCCTGCTCGCGACGTGGGCGCGGCTCGAGCGGGTACCGACCGGGGACCTGCTCACCGCGGCCGCCGAGGACGTCGCCGCCAAGCTCGACGCGGTCCGGGCCGCCCAGGCGCAGGGCGTGATCGACCCCGATCTGGCCCCGGCCGACGTGTATTCCCTGGTCATCTCGCTGTCGATGACGTGGTCACCGGCGGCGACGGTGGTAGCCGCCGCGCCCGACGACCCGGCGGCCGAGCACGAGCGGCGCCGGGAAGCGCTGCGGACCGCCGTGCGACGGGCGTTCCGGCCCGATCCCTGAGTGCGCGGCGGCACCGCTCCGCGGGGTGATCGCGAGTTCAGCGGCGAGTCGTGGCGACCGTTGGGCGCGTCGCCGCTGAAGTCGTGATCATGGCCGGGCCGGGCCCGATCAGCCGAGGAGTCTCGCCAACCAGGGGCCGGCGGCGTCACGGACCGGGCCCCTGGCCCTGAGCGAGTGGTCGCCGCGCAGCGTGACCACCTCGCGGTGCGGGGCCCCGGGCGGCACCCCGAACCGGTCGCGGTCCCCCGACACGGCCAGCACCGGGATCCCGGCCTCGTCCACCGCGTCGATCTCGGGCGAGCGGTCCGGCCGGGTCCCGTCCTTGCGGGCGGGTGCGAGCAGCGGGAACGCCAGGGCCAGCACACCGACCGGTGCGGGATCGGCCACGACCGCCCCGCGGCACGCCACCCGGGCCCCGGACGAGCGCCCGCCGTGGACCTGTGGCGTGTCCGGGAACCGACGGGTCAGCTCGGCCAGCACGCACGCCCACGCCTCGTCGAGCTGCGCGGCGGGCGCGGGGCCGCGCCGACCCGCGACCCGGTAGGGCTGCAGGACGCGCGCGACGGCGACCGTGCTGCCTGCGCCCTCCGCGGTCGCCAGCAGGTCGGGCGCCTCGATCCCGCCCCCCGCGCCGTGACCGAGCACCAGCAGCCCCATCGTGAGGTTCGACGCCTCCAGGGCCACCCGGGCCGGGCCGTGCGGCGTCAAGACCTCGAACTCGTCGACGCTGACGATCACGACGGGTTGACCGCCTCGAGGTCGAGTCCCTGCTGCTCGGGCTGGTCGTGGACCTCCTCGATCAGCTCGGCTCCGTGGTTGCGGACGTTGTTGACCTTCGAGGACACCTGGCGCATCTCGATCGCGGCCAGCACCTCCTCGGAGGGCGCGAGCAGACCCGACGGGTCGTCGTGGTCCGGGTCGAGCCACTCGGCCCAGCGCTCGCGCGGCAGCACCAGCGGCATCCGGTGATGGATCTCGGTGAGCGGGCCCGCCGACGCGACGGTGACCACGGTGGCCGACACCAGCGGCGCCGTCCCGGTCTCCGCCGATCGGGGCCGCCAGGTCTCCCACAGCCCGGCGAGCGCGAGCGGGTGACCGGCGAGGCCCGACTCCTGCGAGTAGGTCATGAAGTACGGGATCTTGTGCCCGGCGTCGCGCAGCCACTCGTACCAGCCGTCCGCGGGCAGCAGGCAGCGCCGGGACGCGGCGGCGCGGCGGAACGCGGGCTTCTCGGTGAGCGACTCGGCGCGCGCGTTGATCAGCTTGTTGCCCACCGACTCGTCCTTCGCCCAGGACGGCACGAGCCCCCACCGCACGGCGCGCAGCGAGCGCTCCACCGCCGACGGGTCCGGCGTGCCCGAGTCGTCCCGGGGGTGCCGGTCGACGACGCCGGGGACCGTCAGCGTCGGCGCCACGTTGTACTCGGGGCCCTCGACCGCGCCGTCCGTGGCGTCCTGCGCGTCGAACTCCTCGGCCAGGTCGGCCGGGTCCTTGGCGAGGGCGTAGCGACCGCACATGACACCGATCCTGCCACCGCGCACCGACACCGGTCCCGACACGCGAGAATGACCCGGTGAGCACCTGGAGCACGCCCGTGGCCGAGGGACCCGTGCGCGGCACCGTCGCGGTCCCCGGGTCGAAGTCCATCACCAACCGGGCCCTGCTGCTGGCCGCGCTGGCCGGCGACGGCGCCACCCGCACCGTCGCCGGCGCCGCCCGGTCCCGCGACACCACGCTCATGGTCGACGGGCTCGCCGCGCTGGGCGTGGGCACCGCGGTCACGCCGGGCCGCGACGGCACCCTCGACGTCGCCGTCACCGCCCCCGCCCACCTGCACGGCGGACGGGTGGACTGCGGGCTAGCGGGCACCGTCATGCGCTTCCTGCCGCCCGCCGCCGCGCTCGCCGACGGGCCCGTCGAGTTCGACGGCGACCCGCACGCCCGGTCCCGACCCATGAGCGGCGTGCTGGAAGGCCTGCGCGGGCTCGGCGTCGCGGTCGAGCCCGCCGACGCCGACCGGCTGCCGTTCACCGTCGTCGGCCGGGGCGCGGTCGCCGGCGGCGCGGTGACCGTCGACGCGTCGGGCTCGTCGCAGTTCGTCTCCGGGCTGTTGCTCTCCGGCGCGCGGTACGACGACGGGCTCACCGTCACCCACCGCGGTCCGGGCGCCGTCCCCTCGCTGCCGCATGTGGACATGACCGTGACGATGCTGCGCAGCGCGGGCGTCACGGTGACCTCCGAGATCGCGACCTCCGGCACCGCGACCGCTGTCCCGTCCCGCTGGGCCGTCTCCCCCGGACCGATCGCCCCCGCCGACCGCTTCGTCGTCGAGCCCGACCTCTCGGGGGCCGCGGTGTACCTCGCGGCCGCGCTGGTGACCGGGGGCGAGGTCACCGTCGCCGGCTGGCCCGAGTCCTCGCCCGGGCGCCCCGACCTGCAGCCGATCGGCGCCGTCCGGGCGGTCCTGGAGGAGTTCGGGGGCTCGGTGAGCCTCGACGACGCGGGCCTGACCGTCCGCGGCGGCGGGCGGCTCGCCGGCGTCGACGTGGACCTCGCCGAGATCGGGGAGCTCACGCCCACCGTGACTGCCCTGGCCGTGCTCGCCGCCCGCGACGGGGCCCGGTCACGACTGCGCGGGGTCGCCCACATCCGTGGCCACGAGACCGACCGCCTCGCCGCGCTCGCCGCCGAGGCCACCGCCCTGGGCGCCCGGGTCTCCGAGACCGACGACGGCCTTGTCGTCGAGCCGTCCCCGACGCTGGCCCCCACCCGCGCCTGGGGGGCCTACGCCGACCATCGGATGGCCACGGCCGGGGCGCTGATCGGCCTCGTCGTGCCCGGCGTCGAGATCGACGACGTCACCGCGACCACCAAGACCCTCCCGGACTTCGCCACCGACTGGCCGGATCTCGTGCACGGGGTGGGGATTCCCGCGGGGGCGCGGCGGTGAGTCGCGCGGGCGCGGCGGGGCGCTACGACGAGAGCGATGTCCGGATCCGGCCCGGGAAGGGCACGCGACCCCGGTCCAAGCGCCGTCCCGACCACGCCGACGCGCGCTCCGCGATGGTCGTCGGCGTCGACCGCGGCCGCTGGACCTGTGCTCCCGACGACGACCCGACCGCCCGCGTCGTCGCGATGCGTGCCCGCGAGATGGGCCGCACGCCCGTCGTCGTCGGCGATCAGGTGGACCTCGTCGGCGACGTGTCGGGCGCCGACGACACCCTCGCGCGCATCGTGCGCGTGAGCGACCGCACCAGCGTCCTGCGCCGGACCGCGGACGACACCGATCCCTACGAGCGGGTCGTCGTCGCGAACGCCTCGCACCTGGTGATCGTCACCGCGCTCGCCGACCCGACGCCGCGGACCGGCTTCGTCGACCGGTGCCTCGTCGCCGCCTACGCGGGCGGGCTGATCCCGGTGCTCTGCCTGACCAAGGCCGACCTGGTCGACGACGGTGGGGCCGGGTTCGCCGGCGAGTACACCGAGCTGGACCTGCCGATCGTCGTGACGCGTGCCGACACCGATCCGGCCGCTTTGCGCGACCTGCTCGACGGGCGGGTGTCGGCCCTGATCGGGCACTCCGGGGTCGGGAAGTCGACGCTGGTGAACGTGCTCGTCCCGGACGCCGAGCGCGCGGTCGGGGTCGTCAGCGGGGTCGGCAAGGGGCGGCACACCTCGACCTCGGCGGTCGCGCTGGCGCTGCCCGGCGGAGGCTGGGTGGTCGACACCCCGGGCATCCGCTCGTTCGGGCTGGCGCACATCTCCCCCGGCGACGTCGTCGCCGCCTTCGGCGACCTCGCGACGGCCGTCGAGAACTGCCCGCGCGGCTGCTCGCACCTCGGCCCGCCCGCCGACCCGGAGTGCGCGCTGGACCCGTTGGTGGCCTCGGGGGCGCTCCCGGCCGGGCGTCTGGAGGCCCTGCGCCGGGTCCTGACGGCGCTGCGCACCCCGGCGTGGGAGGTCTGAGGGCCGCTCACGCTCCGAGGAGCGCCTCGACGGAGTCGTCGGAGAAGCGCAGGTCGGCGCGGTGCGCGGTGCGGGCGATCACGGCGGCGTTGGCGGCGTCCGACCCGTCGGCCCGCGCGACGGCCTCCTCGGGGGTGCGCCCGACGCGCTCGTGGCGGGCGATCAGGCGGGCACGCCGGGTCGCCTCGTCGGGCTCGAGGAACCAGGCCTCGTCGAGCAGCGGGCGGACGCGGTCCCAGGGCGGCTCGTCGAGCAGCAGGTAGTTGCCTTCGGTGACGAGCAACGTCACGTCGGGGCCGATCCCCAGCGCGCCGCCGATCGACTCCTCGACACTGCGCCGGTACTCGGGGGCCCAGAGGGTGTCACCGGTCGTCAGGAACCGCTCGAGGAAGGCGACGTACCCGGCGGCGTCGAAGGTGTCGGGGGCGCCCTTGCGCTCCAGCCGGCCGAGGCGTTCGAGGGTGGAGTTCGCCAGGTGCCAGCCGTCCATCCCGACGACGGCGACGCGGTGCGGGTCGAGCCGCTCGCCGAGGGCGGCGGCGACGGTCGACTTCCCGGCTCCGGGGCCGCCGACGATCCCGAGGACGCGGCGGTCGGGGCCTGCGGCGAGGCGGCGGGCGCGGTCCAGCATGAGGCCTCCAGACGGCTGGTCCGCGCCGAGTGGACCACGGTGGCTGCCCGGACAGCCGTGGGGGTCCAGTCGACGCCGATGGGGTACGCCCGGGCGTGCGCCTTCCCGTTCCGGACCCCGGCCCCGACGCCGCCGTCGCCTTCGTCGGCGAGCACCTGGCCGACCTCGCCTGCGACACCCCCGCCGCCTCGCCGTCGTTCCGGGGCGGGCAGAGCGCGGCCGACGCTGCGCTCGCCGCCCTCGACGTCACGAACTACGCCCGGCGGCGCAACGAGGTCTGGCCGCCGGAGCGGCGCGGCGCCTCGCGGATGTCGCCGTGGATCCGTCACGGGCTGCTCTCGCTGCCCGCCCTGTGGGAGCACGTCGCCGACGCCCCGTCCCGCGACCGCACGAAGTACCGCGACGAGCTCGCCTGGCAGGAGTACGCGCGGCACGTGTACGCCCGGGTCGGGACGCGGCTGGGCGACGACCTGCGTGCCCACCCGCCGCGCCCTCCCGAGCTCTGGGAGGACCCCTGGCCGCGCGACATGGCCTGCATGGACACGACGGTGTCCGAGCTGCACGAGGACGGGTGGCTGGTGAACCAGACCCGCATGTGGCTCGCGAGCCAGTGGACGGTGCGGGCCGGGGCCCGCTGGCGCGACGGCGAGGACGCGTTCTTCACCCACCTGCTCGACGGCTCGCGCGCGGCCAACCGGCTCGGCTGGCAGTGGACCGTCGGCTCCGGGACTGGGAAGGCGTACGGGTTCTCGCGGTACCAGGTCGAGAAGCGGGCGCCGAAGCTCTGCGCCGGGTGCGCGCTGAATGATGCCTGCCCGATCCAGGACTGGCCTTCGGACACGCAGCGGGGCGGAGCTGGACCATCGAGGACCGAGCAGCGGACCGAGCGGATCGAGCCACCGTCGCTGCTGCGCTCCGACCCCGATTCCGACGCGACCGCAGGCCCGTCGTCACCCGCAGGCCCGTCGTCCACCGTGGATCTCCCGGACGTCGATGCCGGAGACGCAGCGCAGCGGAGCTCGACCATCGATGCCGTCTGGCTCACCGCGGAATCGCTCGGCGACGACGACCCGGCGCTGGCCGCGCACGACGGTGTCCCCGCGGTCTTCGTGTTCGACGAGCCGCTGCTGCGCCGGCTGCGCCTCTCGGGCAAGCGGCTGGTGTTCCTCGCCGAGACGCTGGCCGACCTGGCGACGCGCCGACCGGTCGAGCTGCACCGCGGCCGGGTCCCCGACGAGCTCGGCGACCGGCGGCTCGCCGCCACCTTCGCGCCGGTGCCCGGCTTCCGGCGGCTGTCGGCGCAGGTGGAGCCGACCGCCGTCCACCCGTGGCCGTGGCTCTTCCGCCCGCACGCCGGGCGGCTGCAGAGCTACACGGCCTGGCGCAAGAGCATGCCGTCCTGAGCGGGACCGCGGCTCACGAGCCGTCCGGCACCTCGAGCTCCAGCACGAACGGCAGCTCCTGGAGCCCGTACCAGGCGAGGTCGTGGTCCTCGGCGTCCCCGAGTGCGAGCTCGGCGTCCTCGTCCCCCAGGTCGGCGGCGTCGATCACCGTGGCGGCCTGCCGGACGTCCTCGACGGCCTCCTCCACGTCGAGGTGGACCGCGGCGAGCCTGCGCATCGGGATCGGGCCCGCCACCCGCACCACCGCGGCGTCGAGGTCCGGGCGCAGGGTCACGTCGTCGACGTCGGCCGCGACGACCGCGCGCCGGGCCGGGGTGTCCGGGTCCTGCACGAGGTCGATGGCGAGCAGCCGGAGCGACGCGCGCGCCGCCTCGGTCATCGCGACGTACTCGAGCTCCTCGTCGTCGCCCACGGTGTAGGCCTCGCGCAGCGCCGGGGTCAGCGCGAACGCCGTCCCGGAGAGCGGCTGCAGCGCCTCGTCGGCCAGGAGCTTGCGCAGCCCGGCGACGGTCGTCGGTACGTAGACCCTCACTCGTGTCCTTCCGCCTGGATGTCCGGCCCCGTCGCCCCGCTCGCCCCGCTCGCCCGGTGGTCCCGGTCCTTGCGCGCCCACCACGCCGCCGTCGTGCGCAGCGCCGTGCGGAGGACGTCGCCCTGCTTCCGGGCGTCCATCACGTTCCAGCCCATCGCCGCGCGCTCCTCCGGACCGGGCGCGTGGGCGGTGACCCGCACCCCCGCGGTCCGCAGCCGGGCGATCTCGCGGGCGCTGCGACCGCCGACGATCCCACGGAACAGCCCGTCGGCCGCCGCCCCCGCCCCGGTCAGGCGGACCCGGCCGCGCCGGGCGAGCGGGACGAGCACCAGCGCCTCGTCCAGCGGTGGCATGTCCGGCCCGAGCAGCAGATCGGCCGAGGTCGCCGAGCACACCCCGCCGTCGACGTAGCGCCGTCCCGCGATCCGCACCGGCGCGAACCAGCCGGGGACCGCGCACGACGCCGCGGCCGCCTCGGCGGGCGAGGTCGGGGGCGCGCCCGCCCGGCCGAACGGCACCCGGTCGCCGCTGTCGTAGTCGGTGGCGACGATCCGCAGCTCCGGCGCGTCCGGCGGCGCGGGCCAGATCTCCGAGGCGAACGACGACACCAGCCGCACCACCCCGGACGTGTCCGCGCGGCCCACCGGCAGCAGGGCCGAGGCCGCCGCGAGCGGCGGGAACCTCGCCGGGGCCTGCGCGATCCGCCCGAGCAGGCGCACCGAGCCCGGCCCGAACCGCGGCAGCGGCGGCAACCCGCCCCGCGCGCCGCGTCGCCGGGGCTTCCGGTTCGACGACGGGCGTGACGGCGCGTCGAGCAGGTGCTCGACGAGGTCATCGACGGCGACGCCGCTCGCCAGCGCGGACGCGACGATCGATCCCGCGGAGGTCCCGACGACGACGTCCGCGTCGCGTGCGTCGATGCCGGTGGCCTGCTGCCAGGTGGACAGCGCCGCGACGGTCCACGCGTAGCCGAGCGACCCGCCGGTACCGAGGACGACCGCCCGACGGGACGGGGTGCGCGAGCTCATCGGGGCACCGTCGCGACCAGTTCCGCGAGGGCCTCGGCCACCAGGTCACCGAACTCGTCGACGTCGGCCATGGCGTCGCGGTCGGCGTTGAAGCCGTAGAAGACCCCGCCGTCGTACGAGGTCAGGCCCACCGCGAGCGACTGGCCCTTCGCGAGCGGCACCACGGGGTACATCTCGAGCATCCGGGCACCGCCGGCGTACAGCGGGTGCTGCGGTCCCGGCACGTTGGAGACGACGACGTTGAACAGCCGCCGGGAGAGCCCGCTGGCGGCCCGGGCGCCGAGCGCGTGCAGCGTCGGCGGCGCGAACCCGCCCACCTGCACCAGCGCGTTCGCCCCCACCGACTGCCCGGACTGCTTGTGCTCGCGCATCGCGTGCGCCACGTGGTGCATCCGCAGCACCGGGTTCGGCTCACCGACCGGCAGATCCACCAGGTACGACGCGATCCGGTTGCCGAGCAGACCCGCTCCGTTGATCGCGCCGGTCGCCTCGGCCTCGCCCCGCACCGAGAGCGGCACCATCGCGCGCATCGTCGTCGTGGGGGTCACCGACGCCCCGCGCGAGAGCAGCCAGTTGCGCATCGCCCCGGCGATGACGGCGAGGACGACGTCGTTGATCGTCCCGCCGTGCGCGTGGCGTACCGCCCGGTAGTCCGCCAGGTCGGTGCGCGCGTGGGCGAAGCGGCGCTGCGTCGAGATCGGGACGTTGAGGGGGCTCGTCGGGGCGGGCCGGACCGCGGTCCGCACCGCGGAGAGGAGCCCTCCGGCGACCCCGGCGACCTGCGCGACGGTGTCCGTGGCGTCACGCACGGCCGCCCGGGCGACCTCCACGGCGTTGCCGGGTCGCGCGACGGCCTCCCCCATGGCGTCGAGCACGAGCTTCCACGGCGCGGGCTCGGGCCGGGCGTTCCAGTCGTCGACCGGCTCGTCGCGGCCCTCCGGTGAGTCGTCGAGGACGACCTGGCTGATGTCGATCGTCGCGACGCCGTCGACCATCGCCTGGTGGGTCTTGGTGACGATCGCGACCCGCCCGCCGGACAGCCCGTCGACCAGGTACATCTCCCACAGCGGCCGCGTGTGGTCGAGGGGTCGCGACATCAGTCGTGCGACCAGCTCGTTGAGGGCCCGGTCGGTCCCCGGACCGGGCAGTGCGGAGCGGCGCACGTGGTAGGTCACGTCGAACTCGGTGTCGTCGACCCACACCGGCCGGGCCATCCCGCCGGGGATCTCGCGAATCTTCTGCCGGTAGCGCGGCACGAGGCCGATCCGGCCGCTGATGAGCTCGACGAGGCGCTCGTAGTCGAATCCGGCCCGGGGCTTGCGGAACACGGCGACGCTACCGACGTGCATGGGCGTCGTCGGTTGGTCCATGTACAGGAAGGAGGCGTCCAGGGCCGTGAGGCGGTCCGGCATGGGCCCGATCCTCGCACGCCACCGGATCGGGCCCCGTCTGCAAGAGTGCACAGTGATGTCCCCCTCCCGGCCTCCCGCGATGTCACCCCGAGAGCCCGCGGATCCCGAGGGCACCGAGGCCGCCGGCCCGTCCCCCAAGGACCGTTTCGTCACCGTCTACGGGCGCAAGCCGGTGCTCGAGGCCCTCTCGGACCCGGCGCTGCAGGTCGACAAGGTGGTGCTCGCGGAGGGCGCCGATCAGCGCGCCGTCCGCCCGCTGCTCGACGCCGCGCGGACCCGCGGGGTCCCCGTGCGGCGCGCGTCCGCGCAGCGCGTGAAGGTGCTCGCCGGGAACGGGCGCCAGGACCAGGGCGTGGTCGCCGACGTGATCGCCCCGGGGATGCGGACCGTGGAGCGGTTCGTGGCGGAGCTCGGTCATGACGCCGGCGCACGGGTGGTCGTGCTCGACGGGCTGACCAACCCCGCCAACGTCGGGATGATCCTGCGCTCGGCGACCGCCGCCGGGCTCGACGGCGTCCTCCTGCCGCGCCGGGGTGCGCCGTCGATCGACCCGCTGGTGGTCAAGGCGTCGGCCGGGGTGGCGTTCCACGCGCCGGTCCTGCGGGCGGGGACGGCCGCGGCGGGGCTGGCGGCCCTGGCCGAGGCCGGGTTCGTGCTGCTGGGGCTCGACGGCGGCGGCCGTTCCTCGCTGTTCGACGTCGAGCTGGGAGAGCGGGTGGCGATTGTGGTCGGCGGCGAGACCGACGGGCTCACCGACGACGTGCGCGGCGAGCTGCACGACACCGTCGTCGTCCCCATGGCCTCGGGTGTGGAGTCGCTCAATGCGGCGTGCGCGGCGACGCTGGCGTGCTTCGAGCTGGCGCGCCGCTAGCCCCCGCCGGCCGGCTTCCGCGAAACCGGCCCCCGCGCGGGACCGCACGCCCTAGTGTCGGCGACGGTCGCGCGCTCCTCCCGCCGCGACCGTCCCGGGAGCCGCTCGGCGCCGGGGCCGAGCGCACGGCGGGAGGACGAACGATGAGCGTGGCACCGAGCGAGGTCGTACCGGAACCGGCGGGAGGCGGGACCGGCGCGGCGCCCGGCACACGGCCGCGGGAATCGCGCGCGTGCCTGCACCCGGCGCGGGCCAGGCGGATGGACCGTCACCCGCGGCCGCGGCTGCGCCCGCTCGCCGAGGTGCTCCGGGGGATCGGGGAGCCCGCGGAGGCCGACGACCCCGGGCCGGTGTCCGTGCCCGTCGGGGTGGGCGGTCCCGCGTGGGACGCCGCCCTCGCGACGGCCGCCGCCCAGGTGGGTCCGCTGGCCGTCGGGCTGCTCACCGCGGTGGCCGAGGTCCTCGACGGACGCCGGCCGCTCGCGCACCTCGCGCGGCTGTGCCCGTCGGAGCTCCTCGACCGCGTGCGCGCCACCCTCGAGCGCGCCGCGCCGGGGTTCCCTCGCGGCGCCCGGGTCCGGGGACTCCGGGTGTGCCCCGTGGTGGGGGTGCCGGGACCGGACGGCGTCGCACCGCTGGCCGCCGAGGTGGCGGCGGCCCTGTGCGGCCCGCACCGCACGCGCGCCGCGGCGGCCCGCTTCGAGCTCGACCGGACCCGGACCTGGCGCCCGACGGAGCTCGTCCTGCTCTGAGCCCACTGTTCTGAGCCCTCTGCCCACGGGTGCGCAGCGCACCCGGCCTCGCCGCTCCTGACCCCCGCGCGTCAGCCGCGCGCGGGCGCCCCGTGGCACTGCTTGTACTTGCGCCCCGAGCCGCAGGGGCACGGCGCGTTGCGGGACGGCGTGTCGGCGCGCCGCGCCTGCTGCGGGTTCGCCGGGTTCGCCGGGCCACGTCCGGCGCCGCCCGGGGCCGCCTGCCCGTCCTCGTCCGGGCCGGAGTAGTTGAGCTGCTGGGGACGCTGCCCGCCGAGGCCCGCACCGCGGAAGGCGTTCGGTGCGGGGGCGCCGCCGAGCTGCGACATCGCCGGGCCCGCCGACGTCGGGGCGTCCTGGGGCGGCGGGGCCTGTCCCGGCTGCGGACCGCGCGGGGGGCCCTGCCGGCCCCGGCGCCCGGTCGGGGCGCCGCGCTGACCCGCGCCCGGGTGACCGTTGCCGTTGGTCCCCGGCCGGGAGGGCCGGTCGGTCGGCGCCGGAGCAGGCTGCTGGGCCTGCGCGGCGGGGATCGCCGTCGTCGGCTCGAACCCGGGACGGCTCGCGTCGGGCGGCACCATCATCGGTCGGTTCTGCGGGGGCACCGGACCACCCGGGACGGGCCCGACCGGCCGCGTGGGCGGGGCACCGATCGGCGCGGCACCCGCCGTCGAGAGCCGGCGCGGGTCGGGGTCGTCCGGCCGCACGACCGGCTGCATCGCGGTCTCGGTCGTCGGGTTCGCGCCCGGGACGGCGTCGACCGGGGCGACCTCCTCGACCTGGATCGTGAGGTTGAACAGGAAGCCGACGGACTCCTCGCGGATGCCCTCCATCATCGCGGAGAACATCTCGAAGCCCTCGCGCTTGTACTCGATCTTCGGGTCGCGCTGGGCCATGGCGCGCAGCCCGATGCCCTGCTTGAGGTAGTCCATCTCGTAGAGGTGCTCGCGCCACTTGCGGTCGAGCACGGAGAGGACGACCTGGCGCTCGAGCTCGCGCATCCCGCCCTCGGGCACGACGGCGTCGATCTCGTCCTCGCGGCGCTGGTACGCGGCGAGCGCGTCCTCGGTGAGGACCTCGACGAGCAGGTCGCGGTCGAGGTCGGCGTGCTCCTCGACGACGTCCTCCCAGCGCACGCCGACCGGGTAGAGCTGACCGAGGCCCGTCCAGAGCTTCTCGAGGTCCCAGTCCTCGCTGTAGCCCTCGGAGGTCGCGCCGTCGACGTAGGCGGTGGCCACGTCGACGATCATGTTCTGCATCTGCTCGGCGAGGTTCTCGCCCTCGAGCACGCGGTGGCGCTCGGCGTAGATCACCGTGCGCTGCTGGTTCATGACCTCGTCGTACTCGAGGATGTCCTTGCGGATCTCGAAGTTCTGCTGCTCGACCTGGGTCTGCGCGCTGCGGATGGCCCGGGAGACCATCTTCGCCTCGATCGGCATGTCCTCGGGCAGGTTGAACCTGGTCATGATCGTCTCGACCATGGCGCCGTTGAACCGCCGCATGAGCTCGTCGCCCAGCGAGAGGTAGAACCGGGACTCGCCCGGGTCGCCCTGGCGACCGGAGCGGCCGCGGAGCTGGTTGTCGATGCGGCGCGACTCGTGGCGCTCGGTGCCGAGCACGTACAGGCCGCCGGCCTTCTTGACCTGCTCGGCCTCGCGCGAGACCTCGTCCTTGACCCCGGCGAGCGTGTTGTCCCACGCCGCCTCGTACTGCTCGCGCGTGTCGACCGGGTCGAGCCCCGTCTCGCGCAGGCGCAGGTCGGCGAGGAAGTCGGGGTTGCCGCCGAGCACGATGTCGGTACCGCGGCCGGCCATGTTCGTCGCGACCGTGACGGCCTGGCGACGCCCGGCCTGGGCGATGATCCCGGCCTCCTGCTCGTGGAACTTCGCGTTGAGCACCGAGTGCTCCACACCGCGCTGGGCGAGCAGCTTGGCCAGGTACTCGGAGCGCTCGACGCTCGTCGTCCCGATCAGGACCGGCTGGCCGCGCTCGTAGTGCTCGGCGACGTCGTCGGCGACGGCCTCGAACTTCGCGGCCTCGGTCTTGTAGACCAGGTCGGGCTGGTCGACGCGCCGCGGCGGCATGTTCGTCGGGATGGAGACCACCCCGAGCTTGTAGGTCTTGGAGAGCTCGGCGGCCTCGGTCTGGGCCGTACCGGTCATGCCGGAGAGCTTCTCGTAGAGCCGGAAGTAGTTCTGCAGCGTGATCGTCGCGAGGGTCTGGTTCTCCTGCTTGATGTCGACCGATTCCTTGGCCTCGATCGCCTGGTGGAGACCCTCGTTGTAGCGCCTGCCCGCGAGGACGCGGCCGGTGAACTCGTCGACGATCAGGACCTCGCCGTCGCGGACGATGTAGTCCTTGTCCTTGAGGAAGAGCTCCTTCACCTTGATCGCGTTGTTGAGGTAGCCGACCAGCGGGGTGTTCGCGGCCTCGTAGAGGTTCTCGATCCCGAGCTGGTCCTCGATGAAGGCGACGCCCTCCTCGGTGACACCGACCGTCTTCTTGCGCTCGTCGATCTCGTAGTGATCGTCCTTGCTCATCTTCGGCGCGAGCCGCGCGAACTCGGTGTACCAGCGGGCGCTCTGCTCGGCGGGCCCGGAGATGATCAGCGGGGTGCGGGCCTCGTCGATGAGGATCGAGTCGACCTCGTCGACGATCGCGAAGGCGTGGCCGCGCTGCACGCATTCGGCCTTCGCCCAGGCCATGTTGTCGCGCAGGTAGTCGAACCCGAACTCGTTGTTCGTGCCGTAGGTGATGTCGGCCTGGTACGCGACCCGCCGCTCGTCCGGGGGCATCTCGGCGTAGATCGCGCCGACGTCGAGGCCGAGGAAGCGGTGGACGCGGCCCATCCACTCCGAGTCGCGGCGGGCGAGGTAGTCGTTCGTCGTGACGACGTGCACGCCCTCGCCGGCGATCGCGTTGAGGTAGGCGGGCAGCGTGGAGACCAGCGTCTTGCCCTCACCGGTCTTCATCTCCGCGACGTTGCCCAGGTGCAGCGCGGCGCCGCCCATGAGCTGCACGCGGAAGTGGCGCTGACCCAGGGTGCGCGACGCGCCCTCGCGGACGACGGCGAACACCTCACCGAGCATGTCGTCGAGCGACTCCCCGTCGGCGTAGCGCTCCCGGAACTCCTGGGTCTTCGCGCGCAGTTGGCCGTCCGAGAGTGCCTCGACCTCGTCGGCGAACGTGTCGACGTAGTCGGCGATCGCGCCGAGACGCCTGACCGTCCTCGCCTCGCCCGCCCGCAGCAGTCGGTTCAGCACCACGATGGGTGACCTCGCTCGTCCTCGTCGCTGGCTCTCATCGGCCCCGGCGGTCCGTGGGAGGACCCGACCCGGTGTCGCGGCGGAGACCGGTCCGATCACGGGCCGTTCCGCCACGGCGCACCGCGCGTGCACGCGGACGCTCACCACCCATGGTAAGCGCGCCGCTGTGGAGGGTGGCCCGGGGCGGCCGGTCCCGGGCGCGCAGCGGGGCCCGGCCGCCCTGCGGCCGGGCCCCGCCACCCGGGATTCGGCCTCCTCAGACCAGCGAGAGGACGCCGTAGTCGTAGCCGTGGCGCCGGTAGACGACGCTGGGTCGACCGGTCGCCTTGTCGGAGAACAGGAAGAAGTCGTGCCCGACGAGCTCCATGTGTGACAGCGCGTCGTCCACGGTCATCGGCACGCCCTCGTGCTCCTTGACACGCGCGATGCGCCCCGGCCCGTCGCCGTCGACCTCGCGACCGAAACGGTCGTCGAGAGCCTCACGCGCGGCAGGGACCGCGGTCTCCGGCAGGTACCGCTCCCCCTCGTCCTCCCCGGTGTCCTCCCGCAGCGCCGCGGGCAGGGCCTCGTCGAGGTCGGCTCCGGACACCGGCAGTTCCTCCGCGGGGCCGCCCGCCCCGACGGCGACCCGACGGCGGCCCGCCTTGTGCACCCGGCGGTCGTGTGCCCGCCGCAGCCGTTCCTCGATCCGTCCCAGGGCCATGTCCATTGCGGAGTAGAAGTCTGGAGCGCAGCCGACCGCCCGCACGACGGGGCCCCGTCCGCGACCGGTGATCTCGACGCTCTGGCAGGTCTTGGCCTGGCGCGGGTTGTTCTCGTGAGAGAGCTCGACGGACAACCTGATGATCTTGTGGTCGTAGCGTCCGAGTCGAGCCAGCTTGTCGGTCGTGTGGTCGCGGAAGTGCTCCGGGACCTCGACGTTGCGGCCGCAGATGACGATCTCCACATCAACTCCCGAGGGAAGTAGGAGCGGCGCCTCCGCTCGGCCCGTCGTCGGGCCCGAGCGCGGAGGAGGATCGGGCGGGGAGGGGGCGGACGCGCCTCCCGGAGACCCATGACGCCGCAGAACGACGTTCGCGCCTCCTCTCGGTCGGCCTGACCGGTGAGATGGGACACGCTAGCGACTCCGGCGGATGTCCGGAAGGTGTCGAGTGGGCGGACCCCGGGTCGAGGGAACGCCACGACAGGACGAATGCACGCGGTGTGCACTGGGCCGGGTGGGGGTCCGTCCACCCGGGTGAGAGACGCAGGTGAGGGACTCCGGAGGCGCCGATGCGGCCCGTGGCAGCCGCGCACCCGGCACCCGGGGGCGCAGGGCGCCCACCGCGGTCACGACGAGCACGAGATCCACCGGCAGCCCGGCCGCGCCGAGGGCCCCGGCGCAGGCGGCGACCGTCGCGCCGGTGGTGAGCACGTCGTCGAGGAGCACGACCGGGCCCCGGTGCGGCGGCAGCGTCCCGAGGACGGAACGGCGCACCCGGAGGTGCGCGTCGAGGTTCGCCGCGCGCGCCGCGGCATCGAGGCCGACGGAGTCCCGGGCGTGGCGACCGAGGGCCAGCGCGGGCAGTACCTCCCCGTGCCCGTCGCGGGCGAGCCGGCGGGCGATCCGGAGCATGTGGTCGCCCCCGCGGGTCCGGGCGGCCGCGGCGCGTGAGGGTGCGGGCACGAGCAGGCAGTCCTGCGCGCCGAAGCGGACCAGGGCCTCGCCGAGCGCGGCGGCCAACGGCACCGCGAGGTCCCGCCTGCCGCGCTCCTTGTAGGCGATGACGGCGCGCCGGGCGGGGCCGCTGTAGGGCGCGAGCGCCATCGCCGGCGGCAGGTCGGGCCGCTCGGAGGCGGGCAGCGGGCGGCGCAGCGAGGTCAGGCACGCCGCGCACAGGCCGGTCCCGGGCGCGATCGTCACGCCGCAGCCGCCGCAGGGCGCAGGCAGGAGCAGGTCGACCAGGGCCCGCAGGAGTCGTGGGAGCACGTCGTCGAGGGTCGTGCCGGTGCGCCCCGCGGGCCAGCGTCGTGACACGGCCTGTGGACAACTGCCCGCCCCGGTGCCGGTGTGGACGGCCGGCTGGTCCGGATGCAGCAACCCCCCGGATCGAGGATGCGGATCTGCTGACGTCCGGTGTCAGCGGTGCCGCATCGCTGACAAGGAGGGGGAGGGTCAGCCGGGATAGGCCGGCACCGAGGTGTTCGACCCGCCCGGCACCGAGCTCCAGACCTCGCCACCGTCCGCGGGCAGCGACCACAGCCCGCCCTGGTCGACGACGAGCGTCGGACGGTCCGGCGCCGCCGCGACCGCGGTGACCGGCGGCGTCAGGTTGGTGGTGGGGCCGTCGTCGAGGTCGAGACCGTCCACCGAGGCGAGCTGCACGGGATGACCGAGCCCGGCGCCCACGGCCACCAGCCGGTCGGTCTGCGACCAGGTGACGTCGAGGACCCCGTCGAGGGCCTCCGCCGCGGGCCCCGGGCGCAGGACCCGGACCGCGCCGAGCTGCGCGCCCCCGCCGGCGTCGCGCATCACCGTCGCGATGACCACCCGCCCTCCCGCGACCAGGGCGACCTTCGTGCCGTCCGGGGAGAGCCGCACCGTGACGATCGGCCCGAGTCCCGCGAGCGGTGCCGTGTCGAGCGCGACCGGGGTGAGCACCGACGAGTCCGGCGACGACCCGGTGCGCACCGCCCGCACCGGCCTGCCGTCGACGACCGTCCACACCTCCGAGCCGTCCGGGGTCCACGACGGGCGGGTCATCGTCGTCCCGGTGATCGACGTCGGCGCTGCCGCGGCCCCGGCACGACCGACGGCGAGGCGCATCGTCGGGCCCTCCAGCCCGACGACCGCGACGTCCCGGCCGTCGGGCGAGATGCTCGCGCTGCGGGCGTCGTCGACCCCGGTGACGAGGTCGGGCGCGGCGGGCCGCCCCGCATCGCCCCCCGACGCCGTGTCCTGCGGGACGGCTCGCACCCGACCGCCGGTGACGACGACGGCGGGCGGGGTCGCGGCCGCGTCGCCGGCGGTCCGGTCGCTGGGGAGGTCCTGACGGTCGCGGACCGTGGGCGGCAGGCCGGCGAGCACGTCGGAGACCCCGAGCTGCGGGCGGCCCTCGAGCAGCGGGGTGCCGTCGACGGTGACCTGGACACGGTCGACGCCGACGCCCGCGAGGGTGAGGACGATCTGCTGGGCGATCTCGGTGCGCCGGGCCTCGTCCATCGACGCCACCGACCCGGCCCGGGTGAGGTCCACCGTCGTGACCCCGTCGGAGGTGCTGCCGACCGCCCGGCCCAGCAGCACCCCGGGCGGCAGCGCCGACAGCGCCGCGCCCCGCAGCGCGTCGGACGGGCCGGAGAACAGCTCGTCGAGCACGCGCGCGGGCACCGAGCGGACGGGGCTGGTCGGGAGGTAGCGCGTCTCCCCCACCGGCGCGCCGCCGACCGCGGCGAGGAACCAGACGCGGACCGGGCGGGTGTTCGCCCGCAGGTCGGAGCGCCGCACGATCGTGCCCGGCGGGACCGAGGAGAGGCGCCAGACGCCGTTGTTCTGCGTCAGCCCGACGGCGACGTCGACGGTCCCGGCGGCGGGCACGAACGCCCCGTCGGGGCGCAGCGTGCCCAGCTTGTCGGCGCGGATGCGCACCGACGCCGTCCCCGACTGTCCACTGCCCTGCGAGAACACCGTGTCGACCCGGTCCGACACCACCGTCGGCGAGGACCCGTCGTCCCAGGAGCCCGCCGCGGGCGGGGAGAGGAACGCCCGGGCAGCGCTGTGCCGCTCGGCCGTGGCCCCCGAGGCCAGGATCCAGCCGCGGACGATCTCCAGCGGCCCCGCGCCGCGAGCGGGACCGGGCGGTGCGCTCGGCTCGGCCGGATCGCCGACCCGGCGCAGCACGGTGACGTCGGACGAGCCGGGCACCGTCGCGCACCCGACGAGCAGCAGCCCCACCAGGCCCAGCACGGCCGCGAGCAGCCGCCGACGATGTGAGCGTGGCCCTGTCGGCGTGCTCCCCTCATTGCTGACGTCAGATGTCAGCGACGGGCCACCGCTGACTCGGCTCACCAGATCTCCCCGCGACCCGAGACGGCCCCCGGCCGGTCGTTCTCCGGCCGGACGTTCTCCGGCCGGTCGGTCTCCGGCCGGTCGGTCTCCGGGGGCTCGTCGTCGCCTGCGGGGCCCTCGTCGTCGTCGCCCGTGCGTATCGCCGGGATCTCCCCGGTGGGCGGGGGCAGCGCGGTCCCGGTGGTGACCGCCGCCTCCTGGATGCCGGGCTCGGCCTCGGCGGGCGCCGCGGTCACCGGGATGAGCGGCAGCGGGCTGGTCCGCAGCAGGTCACCGGCGGTGCGCGGGAGGGTCAGCCGGAACACCGAGCCGTGGTCGGTCTCGCCCCAGGCCTGCAGCCAGCCGCCCTGCAGCCGGGCGTCCTCGAGGCTGATCGCCAGACCCAGCCCGGTCCCGCCGCTGCGGCGCTGACGCGACGGGTCGGCACGCCAGAACCGGTTGAACACCAGCCCCGCCTCGCCGGGCTTGAGCCCGACCCCGTGGTCGCGCACGACGACGGCGACGGCGTGCTCGTCAGCCGTGACCCGTACCTCGATGGGCCTGCTCTCGCCGTGGTCGATGGCGTTGGCGAGCAGGTTGCGCAGGATGCGCTCGACGCGGCGCGGGTCGACCTCGGCGTCGGCGTCCTCGGTGAGGTCGAGCAGCAGCGGGGTGGCGGACTCCTCGACGAGGTGGCGCACGGTCTCGGCGGAGCGCCGCACGATGTCCCCGATGTCGACGCGTTCGATCGCCAGCTCGGCCACGCCCGCGTCGAGGCGGCTGATCTCGAGCAGGTCGCCGAGCAGCGACTCGAAGCGGTCCAGCTCGGCGACCAGCAGCTGGGCGGAGCGCTGCGCGATCGGGTCCAGGTCCTCGGCCTGGGCGTGGAGCACCTCGGCGGCCATGCGCACCGTCGTCAGCGGGGTCCGCAGCTCGTGGCTGACGTCGGAGGTGAACCGCCGCTGCAGCGCACCGAACTCCTCGAGCTGGTGGATCTGCTGCTGGATGCTCGCCGCCATCTCGTTGTAGGACTCCGCCAGCCGGGCGACCTCGTCGTCGCCGTAGACCGGCATGCGTTCGTCGAGGTGCCCGTCCGCGAAGCGCTCGGCGACGTCGGCCGCCTGGCGGACCGGGCGCACCACCTGGCGGGTGACGATGCTCGAGATGCCCGCGAGCAGGCCCAGCAGGGCGAGGCCCGCCAGCGCGAGGGTCGACTGGATGAGCGAGAGGGTCCGCTGCTCCGCCGACAGCGGGAAGATCAGGTAGAGCTGCAGGTTGCGTCCCGCGGTGCGCACCGGCTGGCCGACGATCAGGGCGGGCACGTCGGGTCGGCCCGCGGCGGACACCGTGACGTACTTGGTCGCCAGGAACCCCTTGAGCACCGGGTCGCGCAGCTGCGGGGGGACGACGTCCGAGGGTCCCGACGACGGCTCGGCGTCGCCCTGGTCCGGGGGCGGCGACGAGGTGCCCGTGCCCGCCGCACCGAGGGCCTCGGTGCCGGCGACCAGCACCGCCTCGAAGGCGCCCGCGTCGCGCGAGTCGGCCCCGGAGCCGGAGGAGGTCAGCCGGTCCAGCGCCTCGTCCAGGGTGGCCTGGGTGCCGTCGCGGTCGGGGTCGATACGGGCGAGGTCCCGTTCGAGGTTCTGACGGCTGATGTCGGCCTGGATCAGCGCGGCCTGCTGCTTGCCCTGGAGCAGGCGGTCGGCGATCTGGGTCTGCAGGACGAGACCCAGCACCAGCACGACGACGCTGGACATCGCGACCGTGGACAGCACCACGCGCAGCTGCATCGATCGGCGCCAGAGCACGCGGACGGCCCCGACCCGCTCGGCGAGGGCGAGCTCGAGGCGACGACGCAGGCCTGCGATGCGGTCAGCCACGGCGGGTTCCCCCGTCGCTCCGCTCGCCCGGACGGCCTCGCGTCAGGGCGGGGTCGGTCAGAGCGGGGTCGGTCAGAGCGGGCCGGCCTTGTATCCGACGCCGCGCACGGTGAGCACCACCTCCGGGTGCTCCGGGTCCTTCTCGACCTTCGAGCGCAGCCGTTGGACGTGCACGTTCACCAGCCGCGTGTCGGCGGCGTGCCGGTAGCCCCAGACCTGCTCGAGCAGCACCTCGCGGGTGAAGACCTGGCGCGGCTTGCGGGCGAGCGCCACGAGCAGGTCGAACTCCAGCGGGGTGAGCGGGATCGGCGAGCCCCCGCGCCGGACCTGGTGGGCCGGGACGTCGATCGTCACGTCGCCGATCTGCATCTGCTCGGTGGGCTCGGTGGGGAACTGGCGCAGCCGGGCCCGGATGCGCGCCACGAGCTCCTTGGGCTTGAACGGCTTGACGATGTAGTCGTCGGCGCCGGACTCCAGGCCCAGGACGATGTCCACGGTGTCGGTCTTCGCGGTGAGCATCACGACCGGCACGCCCGACTCCGCCCGGATCGCCCGGCAGACGTCGATCCCGTTCATCCCGGGCAGCATGAGATCGAGCAGCACGAGGTCCGGTGCGGACTCGCGGACCGTCGGCAGTGCCTGGGCCCCGTCGGACACGATCGTCGTGTCGAAACCCTCGCCCTGCAGGACGATCGTCAGCATCTCGGCGAGCGAGGAGTCGTCGTCCACGACGAGGATTCGAGAGCTCATGTCTCAATGGTGTCACTTCTCACCGACGATCCGGGAGCGAACTCCGCGGTGAGCACGGCACTAATCACTGTGTCAGCCGTCCGGGTGAGCGCTTCGTCCCCCGAATGCCGATTTTCGGCGACCCACCAGCGGCTCCACCAGTGCTCGGCGGCGAGCCGGTCGTAGACCTCGGCGCACCGCTGCTGGAGCGCTGCGTCGGCCTCGAAGCCGTCGGGATCCCGGTCCGGTGCCGCCTGGGCGCGCTCCCGGACCCGCTGCGCGGCCAGATCCGGCGGCACCCGCACGAGCACCTGGGCGTCCGGCGCGGGCACGGCGAAGCGCTCGATCTCGGTGGCCCGCACCCACGCCGTGAACTCCCCCACGCCCTGGTGCAGGCGCGCCGAGCCGTACGCGGCGTTGGAGGCGACGTACCGGTCGACGAGGACCAGGTCGTGCTCGGCGCGCAGGTGCTCGAGCGCCGGGGCGGCGGCACGGCGGTCGAGCGCGAACAGCAGCGCCATGGCGTGCACCGAGGCCGCGGTGTCCCCGTGCTCCCCGTGCAGCGCCTCCCCGGCGAGCGCGGCGTGGACGTCGTCGTCGTAGCGGGGGAACGCGAGCGTCGCGACCGTGGCCCCGCGCGCGCGGGCGGCCCGGCCGAGGGCGTCGACCAGCGTCGCCTTGCCCGCACCGTCCAGGCCCTCGACGGCCACCATGACACCCACGGGCGACCACGCTAGCCATCGAGGGCGTGTGACCGGGGTCCAGGGCCGGGCGTCCCGGTCCACCCCGACACGGACGAAGGGCCCCTTCGCTCGATTGGATCGAGAGAAGGGGCCCTTCGGTCAGAACGTGCTCCGGCCTACCGCGAACTCAGTAGCGGTAGTGCTCCGGCTTGTACGGGCCCTCGACGTCGACGCCGATGTACTCGGCCTGCTCCTTGGTGAGCTTGGTCAGCTCCGCGCCGAGCGCCTCGACGTGGACCTTCGCGACCTTCTCGTCCAGGTGCTTCGGCAGGCGGTACACGCCGATCGGGTACTCACCGGGCTTGGTGAAGATCTCGATCTGCGCGATCGTCTGGTTGGCGAACGAGTTCGACATGACGAAGCTCGGGTGCCCGGTCGCGTTGCCGAGGTTCAGCAGGCGACCCTCGGACAGCAGGATGATCGAGTGGCCGTCGTCGAACTTCCACTCGTCGACCTGCGGCTTGATGTTGATCCGGGCGGCGCCGGACTTCTCGAGCTTCTCGACCTGGATCTCGTTGTCGAAGTGGCCGATGTTGCCCAGGATCGCCTGGTGCTTCATCCGCTTCATGTGGTCGAGCGTGACGATGTCCTTGTTGCCGGTCGTCGTGATGACGATGTCGGCCTCGTCGATCACGTTCTCGAGCGTGTCGACGTCGTAGCCCTCCATGAGCGCCTGGAGCGCGCAGATGGGGTCGGACTCGGTGACGGTCACGCGGGCGCCCTGGCCACGCAGCGACTCGGCGGAGCCCTTGCCGACGTCACCGAAGCCGGCGATGACGGCCTTCTTGCCGGAGATCAGCACGTCGACGGCGCGGTTGATGCCGTCGATGAGCGAGTGGCGGCAGCCGTACTTGTTGTCGAACTTCGACTTGGTGACCGAGTCGTTCACGTTGATCGCCGGGAAGAGCAGCTTGCCCTCGTTGGCGAACTCGTACAGGCGGTGGACGCCCGTCGTGGTCTCTTCGGTGACGCCCTTGATGCCGGCCGCGACCTTGGTCCAGTGCTGCGGGTCGGCCTCGAGGTTGCGGCGCAGCGTCTCGAGCACGACCTGGTACTCGGCCGGGTCCTCGGCAGTAACGCTCGGGACGACGCCGGCCTTCTCGAACTCGACGCCCTTGTGGACGAGCATCGTGGCGTCGCCGCCGTCGTCGAGGATCATGTTCGGGCCGCGGGTGTCCGAGTTGGGCCACGTCATCATCTGCTCGGCGCACCACCAGTACTCCTCCAGCGACTCGCCCTTCCAGGCGAAGCAGGGGACGCCCTGGGGCTTGTCGAGGGTGCCGTGCGGGCCGACGACGACCGCGGCGGCCGCGTGGTCCTGGGTGGAGAAGATGTTGCAGGAGGCCCAGCGGACCTCGGCACCGAGCTCGACCAGGGTCTCGATGAGCACCGCGGTCTGCACGGTCATGTGCAGCGAGCCGGAGACGCGAGCGCCCTTCAGCGGCTTGGCCTCGGAGTACTCCCGGCGCAGCGTCATCAGGCCCGGCATCTCGTGCTCGGCCAGCCGGATCTCCCGGCGGCCGAAGTCGGCCTCACCGAGGTCGGCGACCGCGTAGTCGATCCCGTTCTTCTCGGCGTACTTCTCGTGCGTCGTCCCTACTGCTGCCATGACTCCTCATCCGGTCGGTGTGAACTCGTCGGGTGTCCGGTGGGCGGACCGATGACTGACGTATCCCGGCGGCGGCGGGGGGGAACAACCCAACTCCCGCGGCCGCGTGGGCTTCCAGAGCACGGTCCTCCACCATCTGGAGGCGCCCTTGATGCTTCGGAGCCCTGTCGAGCGTGGCGGACACGATGTGTCCGTTGCAGCGCCACTCGCCAGGCCCGTCGCACATGGCGTGCGACCTGTTGCCGTGGAAACGACACTCACACAGGCCGTGGGGACGGTCAAGACGGGACGCACCCGGGCGCACGTCTCAGGACGGCCCCGCCGCAGGTCGCCAGCGGGTCCGTCCGGTCGGCGTCGACCAGGTCACACCGCGACGGTCCGCCGGTCGGTCGCGGCCGCCGGGACCGCTGTGGCGCGGACGGTATGACCGGGACCACCCGAACGGTATGACCGGGACCACAGTCGCCGTAGTCTCGTCGTCCCGCCCCCGTGTGCGCCCCAGGAGGCCCTCGCCGTGCTCGGACAGATGCAGACCACCCCCCTCGCCCTGCCCCACGTCTTCCACCGAGCCGAGCAGATCTTCGGCCACAAGACGGTGACGGGGGTCGGGGTGGGGGGCACCGTGACGACCTCGACCTACGCGGACTGGGCCGTGCGGGTCCGGCGGATCGCCGCCGCGCTCGACGCGCTCGAGATCCCGCACGACGCGCGGGTCGGGACGTTCTGCTGGAACACGCCGACCCACCTCGAGCTGTACTTCGCCGTCCCGTGCACCGGCCGGGTGCTGCACACCCTGAACATCCGGCTGTTCACCGAGCAGCTCGTCTACATCGTCAACCACGCCGACGACGACGTGATCTTCGTCGAGCGCTCCCTCTTCGGGCAGCTGTGGCCGCTCGCGGACCAGATGCCGCACGTCCGGAAGTTCGTGGTGATCGACGACGGGTCGGACACGCCCGTTCCCGACGACGAGCGGATCGTCGACCACGAGGAACTGCTCGCCTCGGTCGAGCCGTTCGCGGGCCGGTTCGTCGTCGACGACGAGAACCGGGCCGCGGCCATGTGCTACACGTCCGGGACCACCGGCAACCCCAAGGGTGTCGTGTACTCCCACCGTTCGACGGTGCTGCACTCGATCGCGGTGCTCATCGCCGACGTCGCCGGGCTGGTCGAGCGGGACGTGGTGCTGCCGATCGTGCCGATGTTCCACGCGAACGCCTGGGGGACCCCGTACGCGGCGGTCTTCGCCGGCGCGTCCCTGGTGCTGCCCGGCCCGAACATGGTGCCGAAGGCGATCGCCGGGATGCTGCGCGATCACCCCATCACGCTGACGGCCGGGGTGCCGACGATCTGGATGGGTGTACTGCCCGAGCTCTCCCGCGAGGACGTGCCGGACCTGCGACTGGTGCTGTGCGGCGGTTCCGCGGTGCCGCGCTCGCTGTCCGAGGCGTGGCGGGAGAAGCTCGGGCTGCCGATCACGCAGGCCTGGGGCATGACCGAGACCAGCCCGATCGCGACGACGGGGCTCCTGCGCTCGATCCACGACGGCCTTCCCGACGACGAGCTCGCCGACATCCGGGCCACCGCAGGCCAGCCGGCGCCGCTCGTGGACCTGCGACTGGCCGACCCCGACACCGGCGAGATCCAGCCCTGGGACGGCGTCACCTCCGGGGAGCTGCAGGCGTCCGGGCCGTGGATCGCGAGCTCGTACTACCTCAACGAGGACGGCGGGAAGCAGTTCACCCAGGACGGCTGGCTGCGCACCGGCGACGTCGCGGTCATCGACCGGTACGGCTACGTCAAGCTGGTCGACCGCACCAAGGACCTCGTGAAGTCCGGCGGTGAGTGGATCTCCTCGGTGGACCTGGAGAACGAGATCATGGCCATGCCCGAGGTCGCCGAGGCCGCGGTCATCGCGATCCCGGACGAGAAATGGTCGGAGCGCCCGCTGGCCTGCGTGGTGGTGCGCGCGGGCTCGCAGCTCACCGCCGAGCAGGTCCGCGAGTACCTGCTCACGCGCGTCGCGAAGTGGCAGGTCCCCGACGACGTCGAGTTCATCGACGAGGTGCCCAAGACCTCGACCGGGAAGTTCTCGAAGAAGACGCTGCGCGAGAAGTTCGTCGGGTAGGTGCCTCCGGCTCGTGAGCACTTTCCGGTGCTATGGCACCGGAAAGTGCTCACGAGCGCGAAGCGCACCTAGCGCTGTCAGGAGGAGGACGTCGAAGACGAGGACGACGACGAGGCCGTCACGCTCGACTCCTCGCCCCGCTCGCGCCGGCCCAGCACGGAGTTGCGGCGCGAGTAGGCGAAGAAGACGACGACGCCGATCACCATCCAGAGGATGAACCGCAGCCAGGTCTCGGCGCTGAGGTTCAGCATCAGCCACAGGCACGAGATCACCGCGAGGGTGGCGACCACCGGGAGCGCCTTCACGGTGAAGCTGCGGGACAGGTTCGGCTGCTTGACGCGCAGCACCCAGGTCCCGATCGCGACCAGCACGAACGCGAACAGCGTGCCGATGTTGACCATCTCCTCGATGGTCGTGATCGGCATGAGCCCGGCGATGAGCGCGCAGACCGTCCCGATGATGATCGTGATCGTGCTCGGGGTGTCGAACCTGCCCGTCTTCGCCAGCCCCCGCGGGAGCAGGCCGTCGCGACTCATCGCGTAGAACACGCGGCTCTGGCCGAGCATGAGCACGAGGACGACCGTGGTGAGGCCCGCCAGCGCACCGACCGCGATGATCGTCGACGCCCAGTTGGCGCCGACCAGGGTGAACGCGTCGGCGAGGGTCTTGTTCTCACCGTCGGGCGTGCTCTTGAGCTGGGTGTAGTTGACCATCCCGACGAGCACCAGCGACGTGGCGACGTAGAGGACGGTGACCACGGCCAGCGAGCCGAGGATGCCGCGCGGGAGGTCCTTCTGCGGGTTCTTCGTCTCCTCGGCCGTCGTCGAGACGGCGTCGAACCCGATGAACGCGAAGAACACCAGCGACGCCCCGGCCAGGAGGCCGAACCCGCCGTAGGTGCTGCCCTCGCTGCCGACGAGCAGTGAGAACAGCGAGGACTCGAGCCCGCTGGACCCGGCCTTGGGCGGCTCGGCCGGCGGGATGAAGGGGGTGTAGTTGACCGCCTTGATGTAGGTCGCCCCGAGGATGATCACGAAGAGGACGACCAGGAGCTTGATCGAGGTGATGATCGTCGACACCCGGCTGGAGAGCTTGATGCCCATGACCAGGATGGCGGTGAGAGCGGCGATCACGAGGATCGCGCCCCAGTCGACCTCGACCGCGCCGATGGTGAACGACGTGCTGTCGCCGAGCCCGAGCACGTCGAAGATCTTGCCGAGGTAGGACGACCAGCTCTTCGCGACCGTCGCGGCGCCGAGCGCGTACTCCAGGATCAGGTCCCAGCCGATGATCCAGGCGATGAACTCGCCGAACGTCGCGTAGGAGAACGTGTAGGCGCTGCCCGCCACCGGCACCGTCGAGGCGAACTCGGCGTAGCACAGCCCGGCGAACCCGCAGGCGATCGCGGCGATGACGAACGAGACCGCGATCGCGGGGCCGGTCACGTCACCGGCGGTCCGCGCGGTGATCGTGAAGATGCCCGCCCCGATGAGGACCGCGACGCCGAAGACCGTCAGATCCAGAGCGCCCAGTTCGCGGCGCAGTTTGCTGTCCGGCTCGTCGGTGTCGGCGATCGACTGCTCGACCGACTTCGTCCGGAAGAGACTTCCCGATCGTGTGGGACTTGCCATGCCCGGCCCCCTTTCGTGCGATCACTGTCCGTCTGTCCGCCTGTGCGGTGACGGGGACCATACTCACAGTGACCCTGGTGCGCTCCGCAGCCTGCGGAGGTTCGTACCAGTGGACCGCTTCGTGGAGCACATGGGCCCGGATCGGGCGCAGAGAGTTCGCCCGCACGGAGCACCGGGTCTACGGCGTGGGGTCGAGCGAGGGGTCGAGTCCGTCCTCGGAGCCGGTGCGGTCGAGGTCGGGCTCGAGATAGATGATCCGTGCCTCGGGGACCCTCGCGCGGAGCCGTGCCTCGGCGGCGTCGATCGCCTCGGCGACCGTCTCGGTCGGCAGGCTTCCCGGCACCGCGATCTTGGCGGCCACCAGCAGCTCCTCGGGCCCCATGTACTGGGTGCGCAGGTGGATGACGCGCTCCACCGGCCCACCGACCAGCGAGGCCGTGATCGTGGCGATCAGCGGCGGCCGTGCGGCCTCGCCGATCAGCAGGCTCTTCGTCTCCACGATGAGGACGGCCGCGATGACCCCGAGCAGGATGCCGATCGCGATGGTGCCGATCGCGTCCCAGATCGGATCGCCGGTCGCGACGGAGAGCCCGACGCCCGCGAGGGCGAACACGAGCCCCACCAGCGCCCCGGTGTCCTCCAGGAGCACGACGGGCAGCTCGGGGTTGACCGACTGGCGGATGAAGCCCCACCAGGTCGCGTCGCCCTTGAGCTCGCGGGACTCGCCGACGGCGGTCATGAAGCTGTAGCCCTCCAGCCCGATCGCCACCACGAGGATGACGATCGCGACGACGGGGCTCGTGAGCTCCTCGGGCGCGGACAGCTTGTGCACGCCCTCGTAGATCGCGAAGACGGACCCGAGGCTGAACAGCAGCAGGGCGACCACGAAGGAGTAGAAGAAGCGATCCCGCCCGTAGCCGAACGGGTGCGCGGGCGTGGCGGCCCGCGCGGCCCGCTTGCGGCCGAACAGCAGCAGGCCCTGGTTCGCGGTGTCGGCGACCGAGTGGACGCCTTCCGCGAGCATCGACGACGACCCGGTGATCGCGAAGCCGACGAACTTCGCGACCGCGATCCCCGCGTTGGCGGACAGGGCGGCGACGATCGCCTTGGAGCCTCCGGATGCGGACACCGCGACCTCCTCCAGGGCTGATGACGGGGACGAACCGGGCACCGTGTCCGGCCCGCGGCAATCTAGTCGGCCCCGCCGACCGACCCGATGTCCCCGTCCCCGATGTCGGCGCCGCCGCTGTTCGCGTCTGCCGTCCAGCCGTCGCCCGCCGCGAACACGAGCGCCCGCCCCGGCCCGGCCTCGACGGTCACCGCGCCGTCGGCGGCCGGGGCCCACACCGCCCGGCCCCGCGTGAGCGCGACGGTCCGCCCACCCCCGGCGCGCAGTTCGGCGTCGCCCCGCACCACCAGCACGATGCGGGGGCCGTCGATGCCGAGGTCGACCGGGCCGTCGTCGGGACCGACGTCGAGGCGCACCAGGCGGAAGTGCTCGCTCGGCGCGGTGAACACCGCGCGCGGGCCCTCCACCCGGGGCTGGATCGCGGGCGGGGGCCCGCAGCGGAAGTCGAGGATCCGCAGCAGCTCCGGGACGTCGACGTGCTTGGGGGTGAGCCCGGCGCGCAGCACGTTGTCGGAGTTGGCCATCAGCTCGATGCCGCACCCCGACAGGTAGGCGTGCGGCGAGCCTGCCGGCTGGAAGAGGCACTCGCCCTCGGCGAGCACCACCCGGTTGAGCAGCAGCGCGGCGAGCACGCCCGCGTCCCCGGGGTAGCGCTCCCCCAGGTCGAGCAGGGTGCGGACGTCGCGCTCGAACTCACCGCCGTGCGCGCCGGGGGACCCCGGGGTCTTCGCCAGGCGCACGCAGGCGTCGAGCAGCGCGGGCACCAGCTGGTCGACGGTGCGCTGCGGGAGGGTGATCCAGGTGGTGAACAGCGCGCGCAGCCCGTCCGGGTCGGGCTGGGCGGCGAGCAGCTCGGTGTGGTGGGCGAGGCAGTCGACGTCGAGGGCCCGCAGCAGGCGCACCGTGACCGAGGCGTCCCGGAACCCGGCGAGCGCGTGGAACTCCTCGAGGGCGCAGAGGATCTCCGGCTTCGGCAGCGGGTCGCGGTAGTTGCGCTCCGGCGCGCTCCGCGCCACGCCCGTCGACTCCTCGCGGGCGAAGCCGGCCGCCGCCTGCTCCGCCGACGGGTGCGTCTGCAGGCTCAGCGGCTCGTCCGCGGCGAGGACCTTGAGCAGGAAGGGGAAGCGGCCCTGCCAGCGCTCCGCGCGTCCGGCGCCGAACGTCCCGTCCGGGTCCTCGGCGAGCGCCTGGAGCAGGGTGCTCCCGCCCGTCCGCTCGACCAGTCGCGACGGCGCGTCGTGGTGCGCGCCGAGCCACAGCTCGGCCTCCGGGTGCGGCGACGGGACGGGTTCGCCGAGCAGCGCCGCGATGTGCGTCCGCGAGCCCCATGCGTAGGGGCGCACGGTCCCCTCGAGCAGTTCCACAACTCCCCCTCACGTCCCGTGGTGTGTCGGCGGCCCGACCGGTCGATGCCCCGCCGGCGGGCCCGGACGGGCCAGGACGTCGGTCACCCGGCCCCGACGCCGGGGCGTGCCGCGTCCGCCGGGTCGGCACCCGTCGTCCCGGTCGCGATGCCCAGGTAGAGCGCCGCGAAGTCCAGCCGCAGGCCGAGCACGCCCGCGCGGACCGCGTCGTGGCCCGGGGAGTCCCCCGCGAGCTCGACGTCGTCGATCTCGATCACGTCCGCCGACGGCCAGCGTCGGGCAGCTTCCGAGGACAGCCGGCGGGTGGCGACGTCCTCCCGGACGGAGACGACGGCCAGGCGCGGCGGGAGCCCGTCCCCGCCCGGGTCGTCGAACGGGTCGGCGAAGATCGAGTCGGCGGACGCGCCGGACTCCAGCTTGGCGGCGAGCGCCGGCACCGCGGTCGCGCCCGCGACCGGCCCGGAGTGCGCGACGACGCCGGCGTGGGCAGCGAGCACGACGGCGCCGTAGCCCGCCAGCGCGGTCGCCACCGGATCGGTGCCCCACAGCAGCGGGGTGTGATCGGCGAGGCGGAGCGCGAGCGCCTTGGCCGGGGCGACGAACGCCTCGTGGCGCGGACCGCTGCGCTCGGCCTCGTCGTCGAGCCGGTCGGCGAGGGCCTCGCCGTCGACCTCGAGGAGACCGAGCGCGCGGGTGGTGGCCAGCGTCGCCGCGAGGTCGGTCGCGGTGGAGAAGCCGTTGAGCCCGGGGATGCGCGGCACGACCTGCATCGCCCGCCCGGCAGCCGCCGCGGGCGCGGGGCCGTCGGCCGGGCCGGTGAGGACGACGTGGGCGCTGCGCCGGACCGCGCGGTCGACCGCGTCCGCCATGAGTGCGTCGCCCGGGTCGCGGTCGGAGCCACGATGCGAGACCACGACGACGTCGAGCGGCCCGAGCCACGGCGGAGCCACGTCGGTGACGACGACCGGGCACGGGCAGGTCGGTGCGAGCAGCGCGGCGACGAGACGCGCCGCGGCCTGCTCGGTCCCGGCGCGCGCGAGCAGGACCAGGGCCCGCGGGCGTAGCCCGTCCAGGGCGCCCTGCGACCCGACCCCGGCCTCGACGGCCGCGGCCCACGTGGCGCGCACCTGGGCGCCGGCCGTCGCCGCGGCGCGCAGCAGCCCCGCCCGGTCGGCGTCGAGCAACCGACCGGTGTCCTCGAGCAGTGCTTCGTCGAGCACGGCGCTCACCCGCCCGCTGGTGTCCCGGCGGACCCGCCGCCCTGGTGCGTGGATCCGTCGTCGTCGGGTCCCCCGGTGGCCTCCTCGAGGAGCAGGACCGGGATTCCCTCGGTGACCGGATAGATCCGCCCGCAGCTCTGACAGGTCAGGGCGGTGGCGGACTCGTCGTCGGGGGTCCCCGGCCGCAGCGCGCCGTGGTCCGGCGCCGGGCATGCGAGGATCTCGAGCAGCACCGGGTCCAGGCCCAGCGGGCCCGCTCCCGCGCTCAT
Source organism: Actinomycetospora sp. (assembly GCF_036497245.1). Classification (GTDB taxonomy): domain Bacteria; phylum Actinomycetota; class Actinomycetes; order Mycobacteriales; family Pseudonocardiaceae; genus Actinomycetospora. Next base: position 31,571 of record NZ_DASXJS010000034.1, read on the forward strand.
CGGCGCACCACCGCGAGCACCTCGTCGCGCAGCGCGGCGACCGCACCGGCGTCCGACGCCTCGACGTTCAGGCGCAGCAGCGGCTCGGTGTTCGAGGGCCGCAGGTTGAACCAGTCCCCGTTCTCGAACGAGACCGTCAGCCCGTCGAGCGTGTCGGTGGTGACGTCCTCACGGTCGCCGTAGAGCTCCTCCACCTCGACCATCCTCGCCTGCGGGTCGTCCACGGTGGAGTTCACCTCACCCGACGCCGCGTAGCGCGAGTACTGCGCCATCAGCTCCGAGAGCGGCTTGTCCTGCGCGCCGAGCACGGCCAGCACGTGCAGCGCGGCGAGCATCCCGGAGTCGGCACGGAAGAAGTCGCGGAAGTAGTAGTGCGCCGAGTGCTCGCCGCCGAAGATCGCGCCGGTCTGGGCCATCGTCGCCTTGATGAACGAATGGCCGACGCGGGTGCGCACGGGCCTGCCGCCGGCCTCGGTGACGATCTCCGGGACGGCGCGCGAGGTGATGAGGTTGTGGATGATCGTCGCGCCCGGCTCCTTGGCCAGCTCCCGGGTGGCGACGAGCGCGGTGATCGCGCTCGGGCTCACCGCCTCGCCCAGCTCGTCGACGAGGAACACGCGGTCCGCGTCGCCGTCGAAGGCCAGGCCCGCGTCGACGTGGCCGAGGTTGCACACCTCGCGCTGCAGGTCGACGAGGTTGTCGGGGTCGAGCGGGTTGGCCTCGTGGTTCGGGAAGGTGCCGTCGAGCTCGAAGTAGAGCGGGTGCACGTCGATCGGCAGCGGGTCCAGCACGGCGGGCACGGTGTAGCCCGCCATCCCGTTGCCCGCGTCGACGACGAGCGACAGCGGCCGGATGCCGGAGAGGTCGACGAGGCTGCGCAGGTAGGCCGCGTAGTCGTCCCGGAGGTCGCGCTGCGAGACGGTGCCCGCGGAGCCCGCGGGCTCGGAGTTCGCGGCCGCGCCCGGCCCCTGGTCGAGCAGCGCGGCGATCTCGTCGAGCCCGGTGTCCTGCCCGACCGGGCTCGCGCCCGCGCGGCAGAGCTTGATGCCGTTGTAGCGCGCCGGGTTGTGGCTCGCGGTGAACATGGCGCCGGGCGCGTCCAGCGCGCCGGACGCGTAATAGAGCATGTCCGTGCTGGCCAGGCCGATCTCGGTGACGTCGACCCCGAGGCCGGTCACGCCCTCGGCGAACGCGGCGGCGAGCTCCGGCGAGGAGTCCCGCATGTCGTACCCGACGACGATCCCGTTGGCCGGCGCCCCGCCCTGCTCGCCGATCAGCAGCTGGGCGAACGCGGCCCCGACGTCGCGGACGAAGGCGGCGTCGAGCTGCTCCCCGACGAGGCCCCGGACGTCGTAGGCCTTGATCACCTGACTGACCACCCGGGCGCGCGCGGCGTCCGCGGTCTCGGTGCCGGCGTGCTGAGCTGGCGCTGAACTGCTCACGTCGGCCAGCGTATCGGCCGACCCCGACACCGTGCGGCACGGCGGCCACCCGATGGTGTGCGGGTCGCCGGGCGGCTCGTGGGCCCCGACGTCAGGGCCTTGCGGGCCTGGCCGTCAGGAGCCGGAGGGGTCCGGCAGGACGCGCAGGTGGCCTCGCCGTCCGGTACCCGCGACCGCGCCCACCTGCCCGACGGCCTCGCTCGGTGGCTCCGCCCGACCGGCTTCCCGCACCGCCTCGGCGAGCGCGGTGAGGTCGTCGGCCGACGGCTCGGACGGGAACTCGCCCTCGTAGCGCACGACCTCCCAGCCCCGGGGGGCGGTGAGGCGCAGCGCATGGTGCTCACAGAGGTCATACGAGTGCGGCTCCGCACTGGTCGCCAACGGACCCACAACTGCCGTCGAGTCGGAGTAGACGTACGTCAGCGTGGCGACGGCCGCCCGGCCGCACCCGGTCCGTGAGCACTTCCGCACTCCTCGCACGAGGCGAAACCATAGTCGCCTCGGACTCCGGCGCCGCACAGGCGCGCTCGGCGCGTCGGAGCTCTGACGTCACCGTCCGGTCACATCCCGGTCGTCTCCGGACGATCCGGCCCGGAGCGACCCCGCTCCGGCCCGCGCGGGGCGACGATCTGAACTTCGGGAGCGTGTCGCACCGAATCTTGCACGTGTCGCTCCCGAACTCGTGATCACGCCGGGCCCCCGCCCACGAGGGGCACACCAGGCAGCCCGCGCCGCCACGAGACCTGCCCCATGTGCTGATGATCAAGGGTCGAGGCAGGCCACTCTCCCGGCCGCACGCCCACCGGGGTCGCGGCGGCGTAGGCTCGCTCGCCGTGGCGAGAGGTGGGACGCGGACCGGCGCCCGGGACCCGGACCGGTCGGATCGCGGCTCGGCGCGCCCCCCGCTGCCGGCCCGCCCGAGGCGGCGCCGCGATCGGCGCGGGCGCGGCATGCGCGCCCCGCTCTACCCCGCGGGCTCGCCCGCGGCCCGGACCCGGGCCGAGCGCTTCGACGCCGTCGTCCTGGAAGCCCTCGAGCCGATCGAGGACCGCTGGGGCACGGAGCTCGAGGACCTCGACGTCGCGGTGGACGACGTGCCCGAGATCAACGACGCGGCCCCGGACGAGGACGGCGTGGTCGGCGACGGGGAGGTCCCGCTCGCGCGGCTCGTGCCCGCGGGCGTGGATCGCCGCGGCGCCGCCACCCGCGCCCGCATCGTGCTCTACCGCCGCCCGCTCGAGGCGCGCGCGCTCGACGGCGAGGACCTCGCGGACCTGCTGCACGACGTGCTCGTGGAGCAGGTCGCCGAGTACCTCGGCGTCGAGCCGGACACGGTGGACGGCGAGGAGTAGCCCTCAGGACCCGTGGGTCACGGCCTCGACGTTGTGCCCGTCGGGATCGCGCAGGAACACCCCGTAGTAGCCCGGGTGGTACTCCGGCCACTCCCGCGGCGCGTGCAGCACCTCGACCCCGGCCTCGACGGCCGCCGCGTGCACCGCGTCGACCGCGGCACGGTCGGCCGCGCTGAACGCGACGTGCAGCTCGCTGCCGAGCGCACCACCGGGGGTGAGCCAGAACTGCGGGACGCCGGCCGGCCCGGCGAGCCCGACGACGGCGCTGCCCTCGTGCGGGATGCGGATCGCCTCCTGCATGCCGAGCGGCGCGAACACGCGCAGATAGGTCGCGACGGAGGCGTCGACGTCGGCGACCGGGAACCCGAAGTGATCGATCACACCGCGGGACGCTAGCCCCGAGGACCGACAGTCAGTCCAGTCTCCGGCGCGACGGCAGCGCGGAGACCGCCGTGAACAGCACCAGGGCGAGCTGTCCGAGCAGGAGGAGCTCCCGCAGCGTGTCGTCCCGGGAGATCACCACGGGGCCGCCGCCCCCGGGCACCCCGACCGCCACGAGGTGGCCCCAGGCCGAGACCAGCGGGACGGGCTCGCCCTTGACCGTCGCGTTCCACCCGGACTCGCGCTCCGCGGCGAGCACCACGAGCCGCCGGTCGGCGCCGGAGGAGATCTGCACGCCCACCGTCGGCGGCGTCGCGGGCAGCGGGGTGATGCCCGACGCGCGTCGCGGTGCGGCCTTGGCGTCGGTGGCGTCGTCGGAGACCGGCGGCTCGAGGATCACCGCGCCTGCAGCGGGCAGGCCGATGGACAGCACCGGGCGGCCGTCGCTGGTCGGCGGCGCGTCGGTGAGCAGGGGGGTCCCGGCCGCCTTGGCGCGGTCGGCGACGGCCGGGTCGGGCAGCACGACGGCGGCCGTGCCCGCGGTGGCGAGCTCGGCGGCCCCGGCCTGCACGGTGGCGGGGTCACCGGAGAGCAGCGCGGTGACGTCGCGGGTCAGGCGGGCGGGCGCTGCGCCGACCGGCGCGAGGTCGTCGTCGCCGTAGCGGGCCAGGTCGGGCCCCGACCGGCGCGTGAGGTCGGCGTCGAGCGCGTAGCCGGGACCGTCGGGCAGGCGGGCGAGGCCGACGTCGGCGACGGTCGCCCCGGCGGCCGTGAGCTTCCCGGCGAGCGTGGGGTCGAGCGCGGGTGCCGGGCGCGGGGCGAGCGGCCCGCCCGCGGCGAGCAGCACCGCCGACACGGCGAGGGCGACGGCCACGGCGGCCGTCACCGGCACGGCGGCTCCGCGGGCCCGGCGACCACCCGCGCCCTCCGCGGCACGACGGGTCCGCAGCCGGGAGCCCACCACGGTGCCGATCCGCGAGGCCGCGCTGCGCGTGCCACCGCCGACCCGGGTGAGGACGCCGTCCGGGCCCAGGTCGATCTCGGACTCGCCGCGGCGGCGCGGGGCGGGCCGGTGCCTCGGGCCGCTGCGCCCGGTCACGAGCGCGCCCAGGGGCGTGACCTGCGCTTCGGCGACCAGCGCGAGCAGCGTCCACAGGGTCCCGCAGGCGGCGAACGCCAGCGCCGGACCCGTCCAGCCGGGGCGGGCGTCGCCGCCGGAGAGCGGCGGGAGCGCGACCGAGCCGACGATCCCCGCGGCGACCACGCCGAGCACGGTGATCGCGAGACCCGGCGCGACGCTGCGCCGCGGCGCGAGGATCGCCCCGCCGATCGCGGCCACGAGCACGATCAGCCCGACCACCGGCAGCGACCCGGGCCCGCCGGGGTCGAGCGAGAGCACCTCGAGGGCACCGGAGAAGTGCTCGAGCACCGGCGAGCCGGTGCCGTGCACGAGGATCTGCGGAGCACGCAGCAACGTCGACGGCCACGGCAGCAGCAGCAGGACGGGCAGCACGACGACGACGCCGAGCGCGACCGCCCGGCGCCCGGCGGCCCCGGCGGGTGCCGGGACCAGGACGAACCCGACCACCACGACGACGAGCACGAGCACGTGGACGAGGGGCGCGAACGCGGAGACCACCGCGAGCAGCAGCACCGTCCCGGCCGCCGCGCTCCACCAGGAGCCGCGGCGGCCCTCGACGCGGCTGCCACGCAGCACGGCGGCGACCCCGGCGAGGACCAGGGGCAGCAGGACCACCGCGACGACGCCGTCGAGCCTGCCCTGCGCGACCGCGGCCCCGGCGATCCCCAGCAGCGCGTAGATCGACGCGGCGAGCGCCCGCAGCACTCGGCCGACGCGGATCCCGCGGGTCGAGTGGTAGGCGGACAGCGCGGCGAGGGGCAGGGCGCCGATCAGCAGCAGCGAGACCGCGGCCGCGGGCCCGTCGGGCCCGGCGACCGGCCAGAGGATCCCGCCGAGGACCCCGACGACGGCGAGGGCGGCCGACGCGGGAGCGGCGGTGCCGCCCGCGACCGGGTGCCACTCGGCGAGGTAGGAGCTCCACAGCGCGCCCAGCTCGGGCAGCGCCCGGATCCGCCCGCCGGCCAGGTCGAGCCCGAGCCGCGAGCGGTTGACCAGCAGCGACACCCCGGTCAGCGCGAGGACCATGAGCAGCGGCGGCGCGAGCAGGAGCTCGCGCAGCACCCGCCCGACGGTGATCGGGACGACGACGAGCGCCTCGTCGTCGGCCGCCGACCGCTCCGCGCTGACGTGCCGCTGGCCGGGGATGCCGACCACGGAGGTCTCGGCGTGCGGCGAGACGATCAGCTCGGTCGGGCCGGCAGGGACCCCGTCGGGGGAACCGGCCGCGGCGAGCGTGACGCCGACCCCTTCGCCGGGGCGACGCAGCCCGGCCTTGCGCCGCGTACTGCGCTTCGGAGCGGTGGCCCCGACGGGCAGGGCGTCCTGCCCGACGAGCAGCGACCCCTCCTCGACACCGTCGGCGCCTGCCGAGCCGGCGGCGACGGAGGACGCGGCGGCCCGCGTCGGCCGGTCGGCCCAGTCGGGCAGACGACCGAGGTCGAGCTCGTCGCGGATCCGGGCGCGGATCACGCGGGTGAGGCCGCCCTGGAGGGCGTTGCGCAGCCGGGTCGTGCGGCTGGTCAGCAGGCCGCGCATCCCCCGGGGCACCCCGGCCCCGGCGGGGACCCGGCGCCTGCGGGCCTCGCTGAGGTCGGACACGTCGGCGAGCACCCGGCCGACGGCGCCCAGCTCGGCGGCGGCCGCGGCGGGCCTGCGCAGGAGCAGGAAGCCCAGCGCGCGCAGCACCGCGAGCACGGGCAGGCGCACCAGGCCCAGCGCGAACGCCGGGCCGGAGACGTTGGCGAGCACCGTCCACTGCCCGTTGCGCCGGTCGACGGTGCGCAGGGTGGGCGGGGCGGCGCCGTCGGACCCGGCGGCGTCGAGACCGCGATTCCCGGTGCTGGCGGCGCGGGCGTGGTGGAGGCGGGCCGAGGGCACGCAGAGCACCAGGCCGCCTGCGCGGTTGATCCGCCAGCCGAGGTCGACGTCCTCGCGCAGCAGGCCGTAGGCGGAGTCGTACCCGCCGAGCGCATCCCACTCGCGGCGGCGGACGAGCGCCCCGGCGGAGCCGACGGCGAGGACCTCGGAGTTCGTGGCGAACTGCCCGAGGTCGAGCTCGTCGGAGCCGATCCCCGTCTGGCGGTGCCCGGAGGCGTCGGTGGAGAGGCCCGCCTCGACGACGAGGCGCGGGTCGTCCCAGTCGAGCTGCAGCGGCCCGAGCATCGCCACCGCGGGCGAGGACTCCGCCACCGAGAGCAGCACGTCGAGACAGGAGGGCTCGGGGGCGGCGTCGTCGTGCAGCACCCAGAGCCACTCGCCGGTGCTGCGCTCGCCGCCCGACTGTGTCTTCGGGTCGAGCTCCGCTTCGCTGCGTCTCCCGCCCCAGCGGCGATCGGCGTCCGCCACGGCCGCGGCGATCGCGGTGCCGAAGGCGGTGTCCCGGGGGAGGTCGAGGATGACGTCGACCCGATTGGAGGAACGGAGCAGATCCGGCGTCGAGTCCGTCGAGCCGGTGTCGACGGCGATCACCCGGCGCGGGCCCACCGTCAGACGCCCGAGGGCGCCGAGCGTCTCGGGCAGCCAGGTCTCGCCGTCATGGCAGACCAGTACGGCCAGCACGGGCGCCGTCGGAGCCACCGCGTCCGTCCCTCCCGCGGGCACGGCAGGGGCGTCCTCGCCCCCACCGCGATCGTCGCGACGTCGTCGGGTCCCGGCGTGCACCGGGCCGCCCCGAGACTAGAAGGGCGCCACTGCGCCACCGTCAGGGGTGTGGCCGGGGGCCCGAGAGAGGTCCCTGCGACCACGACCGGACGCCCCGGCCCGACGCGCGCGCCTACACGACGCGGCGCTTGAGCCGACGGCGCTCCCGTTCCGACAGCCCACCCCAGATTCCGAAGCGCTCGTCGTGCCCGAGGGCGTACTCCAAGCACTCGGACCTGACGTCGCAGCTGTTGCAGATCTGTTTGGCCTCCCGGGTGGAGCCGCCCTTCTCCGGGAAGAACGCCTCAGGATCGGTCTGAGCGCACAGCGCGCGCTCCTGCCACTCCTGCTCGTCCTCGCCCGCAATGGCCATCAGCTCACCGAGAACATCCCGCGACCCGTCAGATCCAACGCTGCCCAGCACCACCGACCCGCTCTCCGCACCGTTCACACGGCCTCCCTCACCGCTAGCACTCCCCAGCTGGCGGAGCGCCGGCCCCGCACCGGCGTACCTCGTAGTGAATTACAGCCGTGTCGTTCCGTGTGGGTCAAGCCGAGCCACACAACCGGCCGCATGTCGCGACGGACGGTCGTCACGTGCGGTGAACGCGAGAGGCCTCGTCATCAACACAGCGTGGCGAAGGACGGTACCGCGGGCCTGGGACACTGGAGCCGTGGCCAGCGTGTTCTCCGCCCGGAGCTCCCCCCGGATCAGCCCGATCTTCCTCGGACTCGTCCTCGTGACGGCGGCCGGAGGCGCGCTCACCCTCATCGGGACCAGGATCCCGGTCACGGCGGGTGTCGTGATCCTCGTCCTCGCGGGCTGGGCGGTGTCGCTGTGCCTGCACGAGTTCTCCCACGCGCTCGTCGCCGACCGCTGCGGCGACCACTCGGTGCGCGGGCTCGGCTACCTGAGCCTCGACATCCGCCGCTACGCCAACGTCGGGCTGACGTTCGTGCTCCCGCTGCTCTTCCTGCTGATCGGCGGGATCCCGCTGCCCGGCGGCGCGGTGTGGATCCAGCGCTCGGCCCTGCGGTCCCGGGCCGCGGCCAGCGCGGTGTCGATCGCCGGGCCGCTGATGAACCTGCTCCTGGCCTTCGTGCTGGCCGTCGTGGTGCCGTTCGTCCCGCCCCTGCTCGGCGCCGGGATGTCCTTCCTGGCGCTCATCCAGGTGCTCGCGTTCATCCTCAACATCCTGCCGATCCCCGGTCTGGACGGCTGGGGCGTGATCGACCCGTACCTCTCGTACTCGACCCGCGCCTCGGTGTCCCGCTTCGCGCCCTACGCCCCGCTGGTCCTGTTCGCGCTGCTGGTGTTCGTGCGCCCGGTCGCCAGCGCACTGTTCGCGTTCGCGTCGTTCATCTACGGCGCAGTCGGCGGCGACAGCACCCTCGCGAGCCTCGGCCAGGAGCTGTTCTTCTTCTGGCAGCGCTGACCGGTCGGCGATTCCGGCCCCGGAGCGGCGCGCTGTCGGGGGGTCGGGGCACGATCACCGGTGTGAAGGTGACGGTTCTGGTCGGAGGCGTCGGAGGCGCGCGGTTCCTGCAGGGAGTGCTGGCCGCCCTCGGAGACGACGCCGAGGTACGCGCGGTCGTCAACATCGGTGACGACATCTGGCTGCACGGGCTGCGTGTCTGCCCGGATCTCGACACGTGCATGTACACGCTCGGCGGCGGCATCGACACCGGCAAGGGCTGGGGGCGCGCCGACGAGACGTGGTCGGTCAAGGCCGAGCTGGAGGCCTACGGGGCCGACCCGACGTGGTTCGGGCTGGGCGACCGGGACGTCGCCACCCACCTCGTGCGCACCCGGATGCTGCGGGCCGGCTACCCGCTCTCGCAGATCACGGAGGCCCTCTGCCGCCGCTGGTCGCCCGGCGTCGAGCTCATCCCGGCCAGCGACGACCGCATCGAGACCCACGTCGTGATCGACGACCCGGAGACCGGGGAACGCCGCGCCGTGCACTTCCAGGAGTGGTGGGTCCGCCATCACGCGGTGCCGACCGCCCACGGGTTCGCCTCGGTGGGGCGCGACCAGGCCGGTGCCTGCCCGGCGGCGCTCGCGGCGATCGCCGACGCCGACGCCGTCCTGCTCGCCCCGTCGAACCCGGTGGTCAGCATCGGCACGATCGTCGACGTCCCCGGCCTGCGGACCGCCCTCGCCCAGACCCCCGGACCCGTCGTCGGGGTCTCGCCGATCATCGGCGGGGAGGCGGTCCGCGGGATGGCGGAGCCGTGCCTGACCGCGATCGGCGTGGACGTCTCGGCCGAGGGCGTCGGACGCCATTACGGCGCCCGGTCCGAGGGCGGGCTGCTCGACGGCTGGCTCGTGGCCCCCGGCGACACCGCCGACGTCCCCGGGGTCGCCGTGCGCTCGGTGCCGCTGCTGATGAGCGACGCCGACGCGACCGCGGCCATGGTCCGGGAGGCCCTCGACGTCGTCGGGCTCGCGGGTGTCTGAGCCGACGGAACACTCCGGGCCGGGCGACCACGCGGCCACCGGGACGGTCACCGCGTGGGGCGTGACGGGGCTGCCCGAGTTCCGGCCCGGCGACGACCTCACCGCGGCGCTCGCCGGAGCCCTCGACGGCAGCCTGGCCGACGGTGACGTCGTCGTCGTCACCTCGAAGGTCCTCTCCAAGGTCGAGGGCAGACTCGTCACGGTCCCCCGTGACCCCGAGGAGCGCGACGCCGCCCGGCGCGCCGCCATCGACGAGGAGACCGTGCGGCTGATCGCCACCAAGGGCCGCACGAAGATCGTCACCAACCGCCTGGGGATCGTGCAGGCCGCCGCCGGGGTGGACGGGTCCAACGTCGCGGGCGACGAGGTCGCCCTCCTGCCCGAGGATCCGGACGGCTCGGCGGAGACGCTGCGCGCCGGGCTCTCCGCCGCGCTCGGGGTGCGGGTCGCCGTCGTCGTCACCGACACCATGGGCCGCTGCTGGCGGATCGGGCAGACCGACGCCGCCATCGGCTCAGCGGGCCTGGTGGCGCTGCACGGCTACGGCGGCGCCGTCGACGCCCAGGGGAACGAACTGATCGTCACCGAGGTCGCCGTCGCGGACGAGGTGGCGGCCGCGGCCGACCTGGTCAAGGGCAAGCTCGGTGGGGTGCCGGTGGCCGTGGTGCGCGGCCTGCGCCACCTCATCGGGGCCGGGCGCTCGGCGGGCGAACTGGTGCGCCCCGTCGAGGAGGACCTGTTCTGGCTGGGCACCGCGGAGGCGCTCGCGCGGGGCGCGCAGGAGGCCGTCGGGTCCCGGCGGTCCGTCCGGTCGTTCGCCGACGACGCGGTCGACCCCGACGCCGTCCGGCGCGCGGTCGCCGCGGGCCTGACGGCGCCCGCGCCGCACCATTCCCGGCCGGTGCGCTTCCTGTGGCTCCGTGACGCGGCCCGCCGCGCGGCGCTGCTCGACGCGATGGAAGAGGCGTGGCGCGCCGATCTCGGAGGCGACGGGTTCTCCGCCGAGCAGATCGCCCGGCGGACGGCGCGCGGCGACCTGCTCCGCCGGGCCCCGGAGCTGGTGCTGCCCTTCCTCGTGCGCGGCGACGAGGGCGGCGCGCACGACTACCCCGACGAGCGCCGGGCCGACTGCGAGCGGTCCATGTTCACCGTCGCGGGAGGGGCCGCGGTGCAGGGACTCCTCGTGGCGCTCGCGGCCGAGGGGCTCGGTTCCTGCTGGGTGGGCTCGACGATCTTCGCCGCGGACATCACGCGGTCGGTCCTGGCGCTGCCCGGTTCGTGGGAGCCCCTCGGAGCCGTGGCCGTCGGACATCCGGCCGAGCCGCCCGCCGCGCGCGGGGAGACCGGGCCGGACGACCGGCTGGTGGAGCGGTGAGCTCGCCGACCGCGGCCGTCCACGCGGACGCGACCGTCGTGCTGACCGCGTGGGAAGCACCCGACGCCGCGCAATCCGCGATCCGCGAGGCCCTGCTCGCCTACCTCGCCGTCCGCGACGACGGCTGCTCGCGCTCCTGCGAGACCGGGCACCTCACCGCGTCGGCGCTCGTGGTGGACGACGCCGGCGAGAACGCGCTGCTCACCCTGCATCCCCGCGTCGGGCGGTGGGTGCAGCTCGGCGGGCACATCGAGCCCGAGGACACGACGCTCGCCGGGGCCGCACTGCGCGAGGCCACCGAGGAGTCGGGCATCGAGGGTCTGACGATCTCCGGGTCGCCCCTGCACCTCGACGTGCACCCGGTGACCTGCTCGCTCGGGGTCCCGACCCGCCACCTCGACGTCCGCTACTTCGTCCGGGCGCCGGCGGGGGCCCGTGAGGTGCGCAGCGAGGAATCGGTCGACCTGCGGTGGTGGCCGTTGGCGCAGCTGCCCGACGCGGTCGCCTTCGGACGGGCACTGGCCGGCTGACCGGTCGGCGCGCGGACCTGCACGTGATGCCCGGGACCCAGAACCACGCCGGCCGACCCCGGCTCAGCTGACGGAGAGGGCGTCGCGGGCGTAGGCGGCGGTGCCGAGTCCGTGGCGGTCCAGGGCGTCGGCCAGGCCCGGGGTGAGCTCCGGGCCGGACAGCGCCCGGTGACGTCCCGCCAGCGCCTGCGCCGCCGCGCCGTCCACGGGCTCTCCGGCCGCCCAGGTCCGCGCCCACGCCCGGCCGAGGTCCGCGAGCTCGTCGGGCGGGACCGGGTCCGGGTCGTCGAACCCGTCGAACATCGTGGCCGGGTCGCCCGCGCGCCCGTCCAGCGTCGCCCGCAGGGCCGCGGCCTGGCGTCCCAGACGCTCCCGCATCGCCTCGAGGACGTCGAGGTGCCTCTGCAGGGCGGCCGCGGGGTCCGGGGTGTGCTCGAGGGCCGCCGCGATCCCGTCGTCGGGGACACCCAGGGTCCGTAGGAGCAGGACGCGCTGGAGGCGGACGAGGTCGTCGGGACCGTAGGCGCGGTAGCCGTCATCGGAGGCGACACCGGGCACGAGGAGCCCGGAGCCCTCCCACGCCCGCAACTGCCCGATCGACGTCCCGCTCGCGCGCGCCACCTCCGCCGCGCTCCACCCGGTCATCGTCCCGCCCCCCACGCGAATCCCCTCACATCTCGCGGAAGTCGCGGGGCGAGTACCGCGGACCGAACCGCGGTCGTCGGAACCCGGACGCCTCGATGTAGCGCACCGCACGCTGCCGCTGCGGCGCGTAGCAGGCGAGGACCTCGAGCATCCCGGCGTCGTCGAGCTTCCGGCCCACCAGGGCGTAGCCGACGGTCGAGGGGATGTGGAAGTCGCCGACGGAGACGGCGTCCGGGTCGCCCCACGCCCGCTGGGCCACCTCGGCGGCGGTCCACACTCCGATGCCGGGAATCTTGCGCAGCAGCGCCCGTCCCTCGGCGCCCCGCAGTTCGACGGCCTTCTCCAGCCGGTGCGCGACCGTGGCCGAGGCCAGGATCGCCCGGCGCCGCGCGCTGTCGACGCCGGCCTTGTGCCACTCCCAGTCCGGGATCGCCCTCGTCTCCCGCGGCGTCGGCGGCACGCGCATCCCGTGCGGCGCCGGTCCGGGCGCGGCCGCACCGAAGCGCCGGCACAGCTCGCGCCACGAGCGGTGCGCCTCGGTCCCGGTGACCTTCTGCTCCAGGATCGCGGCGAACAGCACGTCCCACACCCCGCCGGTGGCGCCCAGGCGTAGGCCGGGCATGCGGCGGCGCGCGTCGGCGACCAGCGGGTGGTGACCGACGAAGCCCTCGTCGTCGTCCTCGGCACCCAGCAGGGCGGGCAGACCCTCCAGCGCCCACTCGGCGCCGTCGCCCCAGGCGTCGGCGACCACCTCGGTGCCGATCCGCCGGATGCGGGTGGTCGCCGGGCCCGCCGGGGTCGAGCACACCCGCCAGACGACGCCGTCGTCGTCGATCCGACAGGTGGGATCACCGCGACCGTGGCGCAGCGGCCCGATCAGCGCCCGGATGTCGAGGACGAAGCCCGGCTCCCAGCGCCGCCGGCGCGCCCCGTCCGGGGCCGACTCCGAGGGTCGGGCCACGGGTCGGGCCACGCCGGGCTCCGCCTCCGGGGCGGGCGGGACGACCTCAGGCACTTCCCGAGAATCGCAGACCGCCGTCCGGGATGGTGATGCCGGGCCAGAGCCGCACGCCCTCGCGCAGTTCGCAGCCGGCGCCCACCGAGACGCCGTCGCCGACGACCGCGTCGTTCACCACGGTCTCGTCGCCGATCACCGCGCCGGGGCCGATCACCGACCGCGTCACGGTGACGTTGTCGCCGATGCGCGCTCCGTCCATGACCACCGACCCGATGACGCGCGATCCGTTGCCGACGACCACCTCGCGGCCGAGCGTCGTGCCGTCGGACAGCGACGCCGAGCCCACGACCTTGGCGCCCTCGAGCAGCAGCGCCGTGCCGACCGGCCCCGGGAGCGCGGACGTCGGGGCGATTCCCTGCACCAGGTCCGCGCAGCCGCGCACGAAGGCGGCGGGCGTCCCGAGGTCGAGCCAGTAGGACGACTCGACGTGCCCCTGCAGCCGCGCGCCGCGGCTGAGCAGCCCGGGGAACGTCTCCCGCTCGACCGAGACCGCCCGCCCGGTCGGGATCGCGTCGACCACCTCGCGGCGGAACACGTAGCAGCCGGCGTTGACCTGGTCCGTCGGCGGGTTGAGCGTCTTCTCGAGGAACCGCTCGACCCGCCCGGTGGCGTCGGTCGGCACGCAGCCGAACGCGGTCGGGTCCGCCACCCGCACCAGGTGCAGCGTGGCGTCCGCGGCCGCGGCGCGGTGCTCGTCGACGACGGCGCCGAGGTCGACCCCCGACAGGATGTCGCCGTTGAAGACCATGACCTCGTCGTAGTCGTCCTCGAGCGCGTCCGCGGCGTGCCGGATGCCGCCGCCGGTCCCGAGCGGCTCGGGCTCGGGCACGCACTCGAGCTGGAGCCCGAACGCGGAACCGTCGCCGAGGTAGGACGAGAAGACCTCCGCGCGGTACGAGGTCCCGAGCACCACCCGCCGGATCCCCGCCGCCGCGATCCGCGAGAGCAGGTGGCCGATGAACGGCACCCCCGCGGTCGGCAGCATCGGCTTCGGCGTCGAGGTGGTCAGCGGCCGCAGCCTGCTCCCCTGTCCCCCGACGAGGACGACGGCGGCCGTCCGGTCGAGTCCCCCCGTGGTGTCCACGACCGACCTCCCTGATGATCGTGAGGGCCCGGTGTGACGACGGCGTCCCGTCCGGGCGCTACTGTGACGTTTCCTCGGCATGTCACGGGTCGCTGACCCCGCCGTCGGGGCAACTCCGACCGAGACCGGGCAGGAGCAGCGTGGTGGAGCCGTCGAACGCGTGGGACCGTGCCCAGCAGGCTATCGCCCGCGCGCAGCAGCGCAATGGCACCGTGGTCACGCCGGACAACGCCGAGTCACCGTTCGATGCCTCCAAGACGCAGATGATCCCGACTCATCCCTATCAGAACGGGTCGGCGAACACGCAGGGTCGCCAGCAGCAGCCCCCGCCGGCGCCGCGTCACCCCGCGGACGGGCGACGCCCGGGACCCGGGCAGGACCCCCACCGTCGGGGAGCCCACGGCAGGCCCTACCCGAGCGAGCCGGAGACGACGCCGGTCGAGGTGTCGGACCCGACGCTCATGCGCCCGCTGCCCCCCGCCGAGGCGCCGACCGTGCGCACCGCCGCCACGCGGCCGCGCACGGCGCCGTTCCCGACGCCGGGCGGACCGTCTCCCCGTCCCGACGGCGCCCACGTCGGCACCTCGCGCGCCGACGCGGGCCCCGGACCGTCCGACGCGCCCACCACCCCGCCGGTCGGGGTCCGGGTGCCGTGGTGGAAGCGGTTCTTCAGCCGTTAGTCCCGCATGGACCAGCGCGCCCGCGCCGTCAGCGCCGCGCGCAGCCCGACCCGCAGCGGGGCCCAGCGGGCGCCGCGGTAGCGGTCGGCCAGGAAGCGGTAGGCGCTGCGGTGGTGCTCGCGCAGCATCCGTGCGGAGGTCGGGGCGTCGCGCGTGGTGGCGTGACCGCCGGTGTGCACCACCTGCGCGTCGGGCGCGTAGACGTTGAGCCACCCGGCACGGCCGAGCCGGTCGCCGAGGTCCACGTCCTCGAAGTACATGAAGTACCGCGGGTCGAAGCCGTCGACGGAGTCCCAGGCCTCGCGGCGCAGCAGCACGCAGGAACCGGAGAGCCAGCCCGCCGTCCGCTCGGCGACCGACCCCTCCTGCCGGTAGGAGCGCGTCCACGGGTTCCCCGGCCACACGGCGCTGAAGACGGCGTGCCCGATCCCGCGCCCGAGCGAGGGCTGGAGCCGCGCCGAGGGGTACACCTCGCCGTCGGTGCGGATCAGCGGGCCGAGCGCGCCGGCACGGGGCCAGCGCTCCGCGGCCTCGAGGAGCGCGTCGAGGGCCCCCGGACCCAGGACGATGTCGGGGTTGCTGACGAGCACCCAGCCGACGGACCCGTCGAGCCCCGCGACCGCACGGTTGGCGGCGGCGCCGTACCCGAGGTTCTCCCCCATCCCGACCAGTTCGGCGCGCCCCGCGGCGGCCGCGGCCTCGGGGGCCCCGTCGACCGAACCGTTGTCGGCGAGCACCACGCGGACCGGGCGGCCGGTCGCGTCGGAGAGGGAGTCGAGGAAGGCGGACAGTGAGTCGCCCGGGGAGTAGGTGACGACGACGACGGCCAGACCGTCGCCGTACGTCGTCGTCGCACTGGAACTCCGGGGCGCCGCCGTCATGCGGGCCATCCTGGCCCGAGGCCCAGCGGGGAGGTCACTCCCCCCGCCGAGCGGGCTCAGACGTGCCGGCGGAACTCGTCGGTGGACGGGAGCGCGAGGGGCCAGTAGCGCCACGACTCGGGCCCGACGCCGCCGGTGTTCATCTCGGCGGGACGGGCCACGGGACCGGACGTGCGGACCGATCGGCGGTGCGAGGAGGAGATGCCCGCGGGGCCGTCGTCACCGACCGCTCGTCGCGCCGCGCGGTCCATCCGGGCACGGAGGCGATGGCGTTCCCGGCCGGCGTCGACCACCAACCAGACCGCGACCACGCCCAGGAGGGCCAGCAGCACCGTCTCCATCGCCATGCCGGTCCAACGCGCGGGGCGCGCAGGAGTGACGACCTTTCGCCGACACGCCTGATCGGGATCGGGAAAAGGTCCCGGCGGGGGGCGTCCGCGGCGCCGGGCGCCGCTCGGCCGTCCGGCGTCTGACGATTACCCTTCAGCGCACGGCGGGGGTGCGGCCGAGCAGCTCCGGGTGGCGGCGGACGGCGGCAGCGAGGGCGTCGCGCCACGGACGCAGCGGCGGCAGTCCGGCGGCCGTCCACGACGCCGGGGAGAGCACGGACCACGCCGGTCGCGGCGCCGGACGGGGGAACTGCTCGGTGGTGCAGCCGTGGACCCGCCCGGGGTCCGCGCCCAGCTCCTCGAACACCGCTCGCGCGAACCCGCACCAGGTGGTGACCCCGCCACCGGTCGCGTGCAGCGTGCCGGGCGCGACGTCGGAGCGCCCGAGCGCGACCAGCCCGGCCGCGAGGTCCGCGGACCATGTGGGCGATCCGTGCTGGTCCTCGACGACGTCGAGGGTCTCCCGGTCCCCTGCGAGCCGGGCCATGGTGCGCACGAAGTTGGCGCCCGTGTCGCCGTAGACCCACGCGGTGCGCACGACGTGGTGCGCCGCGGCCGCCTCGCGGACCCGCTGCTCGCCCTCTTCCTTGGTGCGCCCGTAGACGCCTGCCGGGCCCGTCGGGTCGTCCGGTTCGTACCCGGCCGTGCCGCCGTCCGGGGCGGTGCGCCCCCGGGGTCCCGCGCCGTCGAAGACGTAGTCGGTGGAGACGTGCACGATCCGGGCGCCGTGGCGGGCACAGGCCCCGGCCAGCAGACCGGGGGCCACCGTATTGACGGCGTGCGCGGCGCGCGTCGCGTCCGGGTCGGTCTCGGCCAGGTCCACCGCGGTGAACGCCGCGGCGTTGAGCAGCAAGCCGGGGTCCGACGGCTCCGCCCATGCCGCGACCGCGCCCTCGACCGCATCCGCGTCCGTGATGTCGAGCTCGGCCCGCGTCAGGGCCGTCACCCGCTCACCGTCCGCGCGCAGCAGCCGGACGAGGTCCGTCCCGAGCGCTCCGCCCGCTCCCGTCACCATCCAGCGCACGTCGTCGTCCTCCCGCCGTCGGTATCGCTCCCGCGTCGTCGCATCCCGACCCCTGGCCCCGATCCCGGCTCCGGAGTCACGCGCGAGCGTGTGCCATCCTCCGACGCGCCGTGGCAGGCCCTAACGGGTGGTCGGCACGAATCACGCGCGAGGCCGTCTAACCTGCCTGGTTGAGATGTCCACGACGGGACGACGACGTCCCCGTCCGGGAGCGCCCGGCCCCGGGTGCCCCCACACGGCACCCACGACACGAACCCGACCCCTGCTGCCCCGCTCCGCCGATCACGAAGGGAGGCCGCGTGAAGGACGAGCGCGGTCGCTCCCTGCGGGATCCCGGTCGCCGGTTCGGCCCCTCGGCGGGGCGGGACCCCGGGCCCGATCCCGCGGCGCCCCCGCAGGGCCCGCCCGCGGCCCGCGGCCGCGGCAAGGCCCCCGGCGCGGACGAGGCACGGGGACGCCGGGGCACGGTCGGTTTCCGCGACGGCCCGCCGCCCGAGAGCGCCGCCGACCGCGGCGGTGCACCCCCGCGCGACGGGGCACCGGTCCGGACCGGGGCACCGCCGCGTGACGGCGGCGGACCGTCGGCGCGCCCGGACGACGCGCCCCGCCCGCCGAAGGCGCCCGCCGCACGGCCCGACGACGCGCCCCGCCCGCCGAAGGCGCCACCAGCGCGCGACGGCGGCGGCAGGCGCCCGGACGGACCCTCCGCCCCGCCGCCCTCGCGGCGCCCCTCGCCCGCGCGCCCGGCACCCCCGCCCCGTCCCGGCGGCCCGGCGGCGCCTCCCGCCGGCGGCCCGCACGGCCGGGGACGACGGATCCTGCGCATCCTCGCCGTCGTCGCGTCCGTCCTGGTCTTCGCGATGAGCGGCACCGCGTGGGCCGCGCTGTCGGGCAGCTTCGCCGGCTCGGGGGCGCTCTCGAAGAAGGGCACCGCCGCCGACGGCGCCACCGACATCCTGCTGGTCGGGACCGACAGCCGGACCGACGCGCAGGGCAACCCGCTGCCGCGTGACGTCCTCAACCAGCTCGACGCCGGGTCCGCGGACGGGGAGCTCAACACCGACACGATGATGTTGGTGCGGGTGCCGAACGACGGCAGCCGCGCCGTGGCGTTCTCGCTGCCCCGCGACAGCTACATCAAGCTGCCCGGCCAGGCCGGCAAGGGGAAGCTGAACTCGGTCTATCCCGCGGCCAAGGCCGCGGAGCAGCAGCAGCTGGTGGCCGGGGGCGACAGCAACCCCGCCGACATCGACGTCAAGTCCTCCGAGGCCGGGCGCCAGGCCCTCATCGACTCGGTCCAGGACCTCACCGGCATCGGGGTCGACCACTACGCCGAGGTCAACCTGCTCGGTTTCTTCAACCTGACCACCGCCGTCGGCGGCGTCGACGTGTGCCTGAAGAACGCGGTGGACGACGACTTCTCGGGCGCGCACTTCGCCGCGGGCCCGCGCTCGGTGCAGGGCAAGGACGCGCTCGCGTTCGTCCGGCAGCGCCACGGCCTGCCGCTCGGCGACCTCGACCGGGTCCGACGCCAGCAGGCCTTCCTCGCCGGCCTCTCGCACAAGATCCTCTCCGCGGGCACCCTCGCCGACCCGGTGACGCTCACCAAGCTGCTCGACGCGGTGAAGCAGTCGGTGATCCTCGACAACGGCTGGGATCTCCTCGGCCTGGCCCAGCAGATGCAGGGCGTCAGCGGCGGCGCGGTGTCCTTCATGACGATCCCCACCCAGGGCGGCGAGAACACCGGGGCGGGCGACGCCCTCAAGGTGGACCAGCTCGAGGTCCAGCGCTTCGTCGCCGACGCGATCGGGCCCAAGACGGCGCCCGCCCCGGCCGCCGCCGGGCCCGCCCCGGCGACGATCCCGGTCGACGTCCGCAACGCCTCGGGCACCGAGGGGGCCGCGGCCCGCGTCGTCCAGATCCTCGGCGCCCAGGGCTACACGCACGTGGCGTCCGGCAACGCCGACCAGCGCACCCAGTCCTCGGCGATCGCGTTCGGCCCCGGCGGTGACGCGGCGGCGGGTGTCGTCGCGAAGACGCTCGGCGGACTGCCCACCCGGGCCGACCCGACGGTGCCGCCGAACACGGTCCGCGTGCTGCTCGCGTCCGACTACAAGGGACCGGGCGCGGTGATCAGCCAGCCCAGCGGCGACTCGCAGGACACCGCGCCGCCGCCGCCCGCACAGCCGCCGATCACCGCCGACGGCGTCCCCTGCGTGAACTGAGCCGTCGTCAGCGGTGGCGCATCGCTGACATCTGACGTCGGGCCCCTCGCTCACATCACCGGCTCAGGTCATCACCGGCGCACATCACCGGATAGGGTCGCCGCCCGATGACCGTCACCGACGCCCTCCTCGCCCCGGCGCTCGCCGCCGACGCGCGCCGTCCGCTGATCACGTTCTACGACGACGCCACGGGCGAGCGTCTCGAGTTCTCCGGCGAGACGCTGGCGAACTGGATCGCGAAGACCGCGAACTTCCTGCGCGACGAGTGCGACGTCGAACCGGGCATGCGGGTGGCGGTCCTGCTGCCCGCGCACTGGCAGACAGCGGTCGTGCTGCTGGGCGCGTGGTGGAACGGGGCCGTGGTGACCGACGACCCGGCCGGCGCGGACGTCGCCCTCGCCGACGCCGCGCACCTCGACGCGGCGGGAGCCGCGGGCCTCGTCGTCGGGCTCTCGCTCGACGCCTTCGGCCGACCGCTCGACGGGCTGCCGGGCGACGCGATCGACTACGCCAGTGAGGTCCGGATGCACGGCGACGCGTTCGCCCCGCTCGGCCCCGTCCCCGGCGACGCCCCGGCTCTCGGGGAGGCGAGCGTCGACGACGTCGTCACCACCGCCCGGCGCCGGGCCGCGGAACTGGGCTACGACGCCGGATCGCGGGCGCTCTCCGTGGCGGACTGGCCGCTCGCGCTCGAGGGCGGCCTGGTCGACGGCCTGCTCGCGGTGCTCGCCGCCGGGGGCTCCCTGGTCCAGGTCCGGAACCCCGACCTCGCGTCCCTCGACCGCAAGGGCGAGACGGAGAAGGCGCTGCGCGTGCTGTGAGCGGATGTCGTCGTGGGGAACGACGACACCCGCCCGCGGGGCGTCAGCCCTTGAGCACCTGCCGGGCCATCACCATGCGCTGGATCTGGTTGGTGCCCTCGTAGATCTGCGTGATCTTGGCGTCGCGCATCATCCGCTCCACCGGGAAGTCGGTGGTGTAGCCGGCGCCGCCGAAGAGCTGGACGGCGTCCGTCGTCACCTCCATCGCGGTGTCCGACGCGAAGCACTTCGCCGCCGACGCGACGAGACCGATGTTCTTCTCGCCCCGCTCGGCCTTGGCGGCGGCGACGTAGACCAGGTGGCGCGCTGCCTCGATCTTCATCGCCATGTCGGCGAGCATGAACTGCACGCCCTGGTTCTCCGAGATCGCCTTGCCGAACTGCTTGCGGTCGCGCACGTAGTCGACGGCCGCGTCGAGGGCGCCCTGCGCGATCCCGACGGCCTGCGCGCCGATGGTCGGGCGGGTGTGGTCCAGCGTCGCGAACGCCGTCTTCAGCCCGCTGCCCGGCTCGCCGATGATCCGGTTGCCCGGGATGCGGCAGTTCTCGAAATACAGCTCAGTGGTGGGCGAGCCTTTGATGCCGAGCTTCTTCTCCTTGGGG